>CAYRGS010000008.1:460-20316 GCA_964423875.1 uncultured bacterium | reverse complement strand
GGGGCAAGAGCCGGGAGGAAGTCATGGAAGAAGCTGCATACCCCGCTGGCTTCGAGGTCCCGAAGTGGTTTGCCGAGCATGCCGCGCGGATGCAGAAGCTCAGCGTGGGGGTGTTCTACGACCAGATCAAGGAATGAGCGGCGCTTCGTTCATCTCCGCATGCCCGAACCGCCGATTCAGGAAATGACAAGCGGATGAGTGACGACCTCCTGGTTTCACGCGACGGACCGGTCGCGACGTTGACCATCAACCGCCCCGACGTCCGCAACGCGATCTCCCTGTCCATGTGGCGGGACCTGCCGGACCGGATGAAGGTGCTGGATGAAGACCCGGAGGTCCGGGTGATCGTTGTGCGCGGGGCGGGCGAGAAGGCCTTCGCCTCCGGGGCCGATATCAGCGAGTTCGAGGCCACCATGTCCACCCCTGAAGGGGCGATGGATCACAGCGCCGCCTACGAGGGGGGCCTAAGCAGCGTCGAGGCCGCGTCCAAGCCGGTGATCGCCATGGTGTACGGGTTCGCTATGGGCGGAGGCTGCGGCCTCGCCACCGCGTGCGACCTCCGGATAGCGGCCGATACGCTCAGGATGGGCGTTCCCGCCGGAAAACTTGGGGTCGTCTATAGCCTCCCCAGCACCCGGCGGCTGGTCCATCTGGTCGGGGTGGCGACGGCCAAGGAGCTCCTCATGACGGGCCGGCCGGTGGAAGCGCGGGAGGCCCTGCGCGTCGGTCTGGTGAATCACGTCCTTCCGGCTTCCGAGCTGGCGGAGTTCACGAACGACTTGGCGAAGGAAGTCGCCCGCAACGCCCCCCTGACCGTCCGGGGGGCCAAGCGCGCCGTCCAGACCTCTCTGGGAGGCGCTTCGGAAGAAGCGGAGCGGGCCATCCACGACCTCCGCATCCGGGGATTCCGGAGCGAGGATTTCAAGGAAGGCGTCCGGGCGTTCCTGGAGAAGCGACCGCCCGAGTTCAAAGGGAAGTGAAGCGGCGTTAAAGACGCGGACCCGGGATTTCCGGCAGGCCGGGCCTTAGGGTCGGATGACCCCCTTCCTGGCGCCGTCCCGCCGAGCCCCGTCTCTCGGAAGCCATACACCTTAGAGAGCCGAAATGCCTGCCATTCGCCGCGCCCTCATCAGCGTCTACGACAAATCCGGCGTCCGTGAGTTGGCGGAGGCCCTGTCCACCCGGGACGTCGAGATCCTCTCGACCGGCGGGACCGCCCGGCTCCTGAAAGAAACCGGCGTCCGGGTCACGTCCGTTTCCGAATACACCGGCCAGGAGGAGATCCTCGGCGGAAGGGTCAAGACCCTCCACCCGCGAATCTTCGGCGGCATCCTCCACCGGCGGTCGGCCGAGCCGGAAGCGCCCGGATCGGACGTGCCGGCCATCGACCTGGTGGCCGTGAACCTGTACCCCTTTCGGGAGACCGTCGCCGCGCCGGACGTGAAGCTTGAGGACGCCCTGGAGAACATCGACATCGGCGGCGTCTCCCTCCTGCGGGCGGCGGCCAAGAACTTCCAGCGGGTCGTCGTCCTGTCCGACCCCGGCGACTATCCGGAGATCCTGAAATACCTCGACCTGATGGAGGAGGTGCCCGAGGACGTCCGCCGCCGGCTGGCGGTCAAGGCCTTCCTCCACACGACCGGGTACGACGGGGCCATCAGCCAACACCTTCAATCCGTCGGGCAAGTCCGGGAGTCGAAAGGGGACGCCCCGGCCGACCTCCCCCCGTTTTTGCCCCTTGGTCTCGAGCGGGTCCTGGACCTGCGGTACGGCGAGAACCCTCACCAGCGGGCCGCCCTCTACCGTTCGGCCTTGCCGGCCGGTCTCTCGGTTCTTGACGCGGAGAAGATCCAGGGCAAGGAGCTTTCGTACAACAACCTTCTGGACCTGGGCGCGGCCGCGGCGATGGCCCTGGAGTTCACCGAGACCGCCGCGGTGGTCGTCAAGCACAGCAACCCGTGCGGCGTCGCCGCCGGGGGGGGGGGGGGGGGGGGGGGGAGAGAGAGAGAAGGGGGGCGCCCGGCCGAAACGCTCGCGGCGGCCTTCGACGCGGACAGGATGTCCGCCTTCGGGGGCATCGTCGTCTTGAACCGGCCCCTCGATGGGGAGGCGGCGGAAATCCTCGCCGGCCGATTCCTGGAAGTCCTCGCCGCGCCGGATTTTGAGGACGAGGCCCTGGAAACACTGAAAAAGAAAAAGGACCTGCGCGTCCTGAGATGGCCCGCGTTGGCCTCTGGGGCGGCGGGAAAGCCGGAACTCGACGTCCGGTCCGTCCCCGGCGGGGTGCTCGTCCAACAGGCGGACCGGTTCCGGTTCAACCCGGAGTCCTGCGAGATCCCGACCAAGCGCAAGCCCACGGTTCTGGAGTTCGAATTGCTGGCGTTCGCCTGGCGGGTAGTGAAGCACGTCAAATCCAACGCCATCTTGATCGCGGGCCCGGTGGGCCTGGAAGGCGGGATGGTGACCCTCGGCGTCGGAGCGGGGCAGATGAGCCGGGTGGATTCGGTCAAGCTTGCGGTGTGGAAGGCGCGCGAGGCGGGTCGCGGCGAGGCGCTTCCGGGGTCGGTCCTGGCTTCGGACGCCTTCTTCCCCTTCCGCGACGGCGTGGACGCCGCGGCCGAGGTGGGGGTGAAGGCCGTTGTTCAGCCGGGGGGATCGAAGCGGGACCAGGAGGTGATTGCGGCCGCCGACGAGGCGGGCGTCGCCATGGTCCTGACCGGGATGCGGCATTTCCGGCATTAGATGCGGTGGCACTCGTTAACAGATCCTTAAGGGTTTAGCCTCAAGTCGGCCTTGGGCGGCTCGGTCGGCGGCCGTTTCAAAGGCGGTCATCAACAAGCCGGCCGGGCAAGGATTCAGTTCGGCGGAGCATGGGGAATCCGTGAGCAAACGGCGTTACTCCCAATTTCGGCGGTTTCGATTCCCGTCCCGCGACGGCGGAGAAACGCGAGGGAGCAACGCGGCGAAACGCGCCCACGGCCTTCTTCCTGAAGCGGGAGACCAGGCCGGAAGAAAGCCCGTCCGCCTCACGACCTCGGGGCGATGACTGAACCCACCCACGGCGAGCGCCTGGCCGAGGAGTTGTTCGGACCCAGGGGCCGCCTCGCCAAGTCCTTGCCGGAGTACGAGCACCGCCCCTCCCAGGTCGAAATGGCCGCGGCGGTGGCCGACGTCCTTCAAGAAGGCGGAAAGCTCCTGGTCGAAGCGGGGACCGGAACGGGCAAGACGCTGGCCTATCTCGGACCCGCCGTCCTGTTGGGCCGCCGCGTTGTCATCTCCACCGGGACCCTAAACCTTCAGGACCAGATCCTCCACAAAGACCTCCGGATTCTCGAGAAGGCCCTCGGCCACACTTTCCGGGTCTGCGTCCTCAAGGGACGGCACAACTACCTCTGTCCCCGGCGCTACCGGGAATTCCTCGAGGAGCCGACGCTCCGCTCCCGCGAGGACACCGCGCTTTTTGACAAGGTCCGGGACTGGGCCGAGAAGACGACGACCGGGGACATCGCGGAAGCGGAGGGCGTGCCCGAGGACTACGCCGTCTGGCGGGACCTCTGCTGCTCCGCCGAGGCGTGCAATCCGGGCCTTTGCGCCGAGTTCGGGGAGCCGTTCATCCAGCGGGCCCGGCAACGGGCGGTCGCGTCGGACGTGGTCGTCGTCAACCACCACCTATTTTTCTCGGACCTCAACCTCCGGCTGCACGGCGGCGACGGCTTTTCGGGCGGCATTCTGCCCACTTACGCTGCCGTCATTTTCGACGAGGCGCACAGCCTGGAGGACGTCGCCACGGACTACTTCGGGACCACCGTCAGCCGGGGCCGCATCGAAGACCTCGCGCGCGACACCCTGCGGGAGGCGGCCGGGAAAGGGGAAGACGACGTCACGAGCGCCCTGGCCGGGGTGACGAAATCCGCCGACGCATTTTTCTTCGCCCTGCCGGGGACGGGACCGCTCTTTCGGGAGGCCGGAAAAGGCCGTCCCGGCGGAAGGAAGGGGAGAACGGAAGAAAGGCGGGCCCGGGAAGAGTCCGGCGAGCGCCGCCGCCTCCGCCCGGAGGATGTGACGCGGGTCCTGTCGGAGGCCGCGAACGCTTTGACGGCCGGACTGAAGGCGCTCGCGCGCGCGGTGGACAGCGCCCGGAGCGAAGGCCTGAAGACCGTCTCTCGGCGCGCCCAGGAGATCGCGGGCGAGATCGAATTCATCCTCAGGATGGAAGACAGCGCGTACATCTCCTGGGTTCAGACCCGGGGGCGGGGCGTGGCCGTGACGGCGTCGCCCATCGACGTGAGTGGGGTGTTGCGGGAGGAGTTATTCGACCGCGTACAGGGGGTGGTCCTGACCTCGGCCACCCTGAGCTCCGGGGACTCGTTTCGCTTCATCCGGGAGCGTCTCGGGCTGGACGGAGCGGGCGAGATTCTCCTGCCCTCCCCCTTCGATCACGCACGCCAGGCGGCCCTGTTTGTTCCCCGGATTTCTGCCCGGCCCAACACCCGGGAATGGATCGACGCCATCTGCCCCCACATCGAATTGCTCCTGGAGCTTTGCGAGGGCCGGGCCTTCGTGCTTTTCACCAGCTACCGGAATTTAAGAACGGTTCACGGGCGGCTGAAGGACCGGATTCCGCACCGGGTGCTGATCCAGGGTGAGGCCCCCCGGGCCCGCCTTCTGGACGAGTTCCGGTGGAATCGGACCTCGGTGCTCTTCGCGACGGCCAGCTTCTGGCAAGGCGTGGACGTTCAGGGGGACGCCCTGAGCTGCGTCATTATCGATAAACTCCCCTTCCCCAGTCCGGGAGACCCGCTGGTCGAGGCCCGCTCGGAGGCCATCGCCGCCGATGGGGAGAACGCCTTCCTGACCTACCAGGTTCCCCGGGCCGTCCTCGCGTTGAAACAGGGGCTGGGGCGTCTGATTCGGAGCCGGGAGGATCGGGGGCTCCTCGCCGTCCTAGACTCCAGGCTTCACACGCGGCCCTACGGCCGGATTTTCCTGGAAGGGCTCCCTCCTTGGCCCGTCGTGGACGAGGTGGAAGGCTTGGCCGAGGCCGCCGGCCGGCTGTTCGGTGAAGGTTCGCGAGAGCGCTGATAGTGGGCCCGATCCGCGCCTCCGCGCTACACCGCGATTGAATGGGGTGCTTGCGTGAATGAAAAGATGTTCAGCCCTTGTAATTCCGTTCACTTTCGGCAAGCGGCAGATCGAAATCGAGTGATCAGGATGAAAGAAGGCCGGCATCTCTTCTTTTTGAGCAGTGCGGACTAAAGACCGTGGTCCTTTCTGCCGATAAGTTCGTACGGATAGATTGTTTTTCCTGATTCCGCGAAAGATTTCGCAACGGCGGAATTGAGTGACCCTCGTTTTGATAAAGGCAAACCGGTCGTGAGGCCGGAACGCAGAGGCACGGGTCTGGATCTGAAATAATCCCCCCCCCAGACAGCCGACCCGCCGAAGAATGAGGAGAGGGGCCATATTCCTCTCCGGCCACCGGATTTCAAAGGAGGAATGGACCCTATGGAGTCACAAACATATAAACGGACCAGGACGCTGCTGGACCATCTGAAGTTGAACCCGGGTCGGGATGGTCATTCGGCCGACTCAAAACCCCGAAGTGAAGACCGGAAATCCATCTTTTTCCCTGTCAGAGGCCCTACGTGGACAGATACGGCCCATTTTCGGGCCGGCACCGAGAAATTCTGACGATTCAGTTCCTGCCCAAAGGTGGAGACTCCTGACTCGGCGGCCGGGCGGCCGGGCGACCGGGGGGGCCGGGGGACGTAAGCCAAGGTCTGTCTCTTGAACGCCCTGGGGAGGCTCCGGCGTTTCCCGCTTCCGGCCGGAGACGCAACGAGGTCCTGAGGCCGGGAGCGATTCATCTCCCCTTCAGGAAACCCCGCTCAGGTTTTTCAGAATCGGGCACTCCGTTACAGGCAGCTCCCTCCGGCAGGCGTCGGCGAGCTTGCCCAGCGATTTCTTCACGGCCCGCAGGGCCTTGATCTTCTCCTCAATCTCGGTCATCTTCCGCTCGGCCTGGACGCGCGCGTTGCCGCACCGGGCCCGGGCGTCCGATCGCATGGCCAACAGCTCTTTGATCTCATCCAAAGAGAACCCGAGCCGCTGGGCGCGCTTGATGCTCAGGATGCGACCGACGGTCTCGGACGGATAGACCCGGTAAGCCCCCCGCCGGCTGGTGGGCTGCTCGATCAACCTCCTGCGCTCGTAGTAGCGAACCGTCTCGACGTTCACACCCGCCCCGCCGGCGACCTTTCCGATCGTCAAGGATTCCATAGGAGCCTCCGGGCAATTCTTCATCGATTCACGTACCTTCCTTCGTAGGATCGACGGCCTTGAGGGCCTCTTCCGCGGGATGAGGCAGCAGATGGAAGCCCCCAAGGAAGTCAGGACGCCGGCCGCTCCGGGAAATACCTCTTTCAAGCGCAACGCGGTTCTCCCGCATCTAAGGCGCAACCACCGGATTCAGCCGTTCCGGCAAGGTATGCCCTCCGGCCTCGGATGGGTCCCGCTCCGAGGCGGACCCGGCCTTGGAAATGTTCTTCCCCGACATGCGCAACCCCAGAACGAGCGCCGCGAGGAACGCGAGGGCCAGGACACCCCCGGTGGTATACGCGTTCTCAGAGAGCAGCGCGCCCGCAGCCGTTCCGCCTAACAGGACTAGGTAAATGGGCAGGTGGCAGGGACACAGAAAGAAGGCCGCGCCCAGCATGAGTTTTCCCGTGATTGATCTTTGCGTCTTCAAAGGGGTTGTCCCCGCTCTCCTTCCGGGCTCTTGACCGGCTTGCAACCGGGCCTTTGGCCGCCGGCGAGCTCCAGCGAGAAAGCGCCGAACTCCTTCGTCAGTGTAAATTCCGCTCCCCCATGACGAGTGACGGTCCCCTCGGGCGTATGATCGTCCACCGGAATCGTTTCCTCGCAGAAAGGACACGAGACAAGGTGCACGAGCCGCAGGATGTCCCCGCCGCCCTGTTCGGAGAGTCGGAACAGGACGCCCGCGCAGTTCTCGCATTCGATGAGGTCGCCCTCCTTCGCGTCCCACGGGACGAGAATGTTCATGCCTCAGCCGGGACACCGAAGAAGCCGTTCAGAAGAATTCATCATTCGATCCCGAGAAGGCTGGAGATCTTGCGCCGGTTGAAACCGACCACCGTGTTATCGCCGATCACAAGGACGGGCGTCGCGCGGCGTCCCGTTTTTTCCACAAGTGTGTCCAGCGCCGCCGGATCCCGGTCGATGAGGTATTCCCGGTAGGGAACGCCGTGATGTGAAAGAAACTCTTTCACGCTTCTGCAAGGCGCTCACGTGGTCGAGGTGTATAGGACGACTTCTTTTTGTTCCATGCTCCTCAGCTCCCGGGGAAGAAGGCGTGTTGCCGATCGGCGGTGGTCAAAGGCTGATCGTCAAGATAATCCCCGGAGTCGGGTACGGAGTCAACGGAATTTTAGAAGGTTCGCCATTCACGGTCCCGGACATTCAATATGTAAAAATTGCGTTGAATTTTCCGGAAGGATTGAAGTGTAGGACCGGAGGCGTCATATAAAGTTAAGGGATTAATTCATTGGACATTCTTTTTGCAAGTGTAGTACATTTTCTGTTGTAGAAAAGGGATGCGGACTTATCAGGGGATCTGCTTGCCCGTAGGGGTGGATCGATGAGTGACATTGATGAGCATCTGAATTCTCAATCCGACACGCGCGCGCAGAACGACCAATCGCCGGACGGGACCCCGCAGGAGACCTCAGCCGATGCTTCGAGCGGGGCCTATTCGGATCGGATTTCGCCTGATTTGACGGTTCTTGAAGTCTCCGATGCGGATCCGGGGAAGTTGGACGATGAGTCTCCCGGCGAGCTGTTCACTCCGGTGGGGGGCGCGTCTTTCCCGGATTCACAGACGGAAAAAGCGCCGGATGAGGATGCCCCCCTCCCCGCGGAGGAAGCCAATTCAACTGCCCCCTCATTGTTTTGCCAAGATCAGCAGTCATTTCCCTTTGAACCGCTGGGCGAATACCTACGGCGGCATCGGGAAGCGGCGGGAATCACCATCGATCAGTTGGCTTCCACCACCAAAATCAAAGGGCGGATCATATCGGCGCTCGAAGAGGACCGATATGAAGACGTCCCGCATACGCCCATCGTCCGGGGGTTCCTGAAAATACTGGCGACGGAAATCGGTCTCAGTGCGGACGACCTTCTCTCCCGGTTCCATCCCCCCGCCCTGAAAACTGAGGAAAAGGCGGAGTTTATCTTCCCGGAATGGAGCGCCCAGCTCACGGATTCCCGGCGGGCTCTGCGCACACGGATCCCCGCCGCCGCGTTGTTCCTTTTGGTGCTGGGCGTGGGATATTATTTCTATGTCGAAGGGGGGAAGCTCGGGCCGGATCAGGGGAAAAAGCCCCCGGGGGTTAAGGCCGTGGAAACCGTCCTCCGAAAGGCGCGACGTCCGGTCGCTCCGAAGGTGGTGAACCCGGCCGGGTCGAGGGTCTCCGAAGCCAGAGCCGCTGTGAAGGTCAACAAGCCAAAAGCGGACCGGAACCCGAAGACCCCCGAAGTCCGGGCCGAGAAGAAGAACGGGATCCTCCCGCCTTCCTCCGGGCCCGAGGGGGACGGCAGGCCGACGCCCGCGGTGGCGGAGACGATCCCGAAATCCGGTTCCCCGCCCTCTCCGGATGCGAGAGCGGCCTCGGCCGGCGTGGCCGTAACCGAAAAGGTTGTGGACAACGCCGAGGTGAAAGTCACCCTCAAGAAAAAAACCGCTCCCTCCCCCTCGCAGTCGCCTCTGGTTCTGAATATCACGGCCAAGGGGGACACCTGGCTGCGCGTGATTGTGGACGGAAAGCAGCGGGATGAGGTCTTCCTGCTGGAAGGGGAGAGCCGGCGCTGGAGCGGGAACAAGACGTTTGTTCTGACGATAGGGAACGCCACCAGCACCGTCGTCGAACTCAACGGATCGTCCATTTCACTTCCCAAGACGGAGAGCAATCTCGTCCAAGATTTTTTGATCAGCAAGAACGACCTACCGTAGCCTTCTCACCGATGCCATCCGTGAAGCGCGCCCTGGGGGTGATGGGTTTCCCTTTGGGGCATTCCCTTTCGCCGTTGATGTTCGATACGGCGCTGGCGGAGTTGAACCTTCCCTACCGGTTTTTGGCCTTCGAGGTTCCCCCCGAGCGTTTGGGCGATGCTTTCCTCGGGATTCGCGCGCTGGGAATACACGGAGTCGCTCTCACCATCCCCCACAAGGAAGCGGTCCTCAGCCACCTGGACGAGCTGACCGAGGCCGCCCGCCGCATCGGCGCGGTGAACTTGGTCTTCCGGGAGGGTGATCGACTCGTCGGCCACAACACCGACGGCGCCGGCTTCGTCCGCTCTTTACGGGAGGAGGCGGACCTGGATCCCCGCGGAGGACGTTTCCTCCTCCTGGGGGCGGGGGGCGCGGCCCGGGGGATCGCCTCGGAGCTGGCCGCCCAAGGGGCGTGCGCGCTGATTATTGCCAACCGCACCCTGTCCCGGGCGCAGAGCCTGGCCGGGTGGATCCGAAAGAGTTTCGATTCCGTCGACGTCCAGGCCGTCCCGCTGAGGGGGGGAGAGGCGGAGAGCGCCGCGACGATGGCGGACGCCATCATCCAATGCACCTCCCTCGGCCTGATCCGGCGGGACGGGGAGGCGGAAGGGTCGTCGCCCCTCGACCCGGGCTGTTTGCGCCCCGGCCAGGTGGTGGTGGACATTGTCTATCGGCCCCTGGAGACACCGTTTCTTCGGGCCGCCGGCGACCGGGGAGCAAAAACGGTGGGCGGCCTCGGGATGCTCGTTTTTCAGGGGGCGGAAAACTTCCGGATCTGGACCGGTGCGGAGCTTCCGGTCGAGAAGGTTCGAAAGGTGATGGAAGCGGTCCTCCTGGACGAAGGAGGGAAAGGATGAAGGCCCCGGCCGTATCCTCCCGGACGTCCCGTCTGTCCGAGTGGACCCGGTTTCCTTCCGGCGTCTCCCGGCTGTGCGTCAGCGGCACGACCGACGCGGCGCGCGCGCTTTACCTGATGGCCCTTCTGCGCGAGAGGCGTCGGGCCGGCGTCGGGTGCGGCATTGTGGCCGTGACCCCGACCGGGGACGCCGCCCTCCGTCTTTATGAGGACCTCCGTTTTTTCCAGGACCGTGCTGGACCCCCCGTTCTTATCTTCCCTTCCTGGGATCTGGCGCCGCTCGAGCCGCTTTCCCCCAGCCCCAAAACAGTCGGCGCGCGACTCACCACTCTTTCGGCCTGGTCGGAGGGAGAGCCCTGCCTGACGGTGACCTCACTCTCCGCCTTGGCGCAAAAGCTGATCCCCCCCCAGGCGATTCTCTCAGCCGCGCTCGACCTGGAGCGGGGCGATCCCCTGGATCGGGACGAACTGTTGGAAGACCTCTTGCGCGCGGGGTATCACCGAAGTCCGGTGGTGGAGGATGAGGGGGAATGTGCGGTTCGCGGATCGCTGGTGGACGTGTTTTCGCCCCAGTCGGAGTTTCCCGTCCGGATCGAGTTCGACGAGGACAGTGTCTTCTCCCTGCGCCGCTTCCAGGTCGGAGATCAGCGCTCGGTCGAGCGGCTGGAGCGGGTCCAAATCATGCCCGCCCGGGAGATCATCCTCGACGAAGAAGCCCGAACGCGCGCGACCGGGAAGCTGCGGGATTGGGCCGGCTCCGGGGGATCGGGCGAACGGGACCGGTTTGAGCTTCTGGCCGACCGGTTGTTGGAGGATGGACACTTCCCGGGGCTTGAAACCCTGGCGCCCCTGTTTCGGGACGACCTGATCGCCGCTGTGGAGGCCTTGCCTCCCGACGCCCTAGTTGCCCTGTCCGAGCCGGACGCCATGCCGGAGGCGGACGAAGCGCGCTGGGAAAGGCTCTCGGAGGCCGCGGACGCCGGCCGCGCGGGGGCGGCCCCGTTTCCCCTTGAGGATTTCTCGCTCCCGCCGGGAGCGGTGCTCGACGCCCTGACGGCGCGGGCCGCGCCGGACTCACCCGTGATCGACCTTCCCTCCCTCGGCTTGGGGGCGGGCGAAGGTCGGGACGGCGAACCGCACCTCCATCTCAACGCGGGACGCCCCGGCTCCTTTCAGGGTCGGGTTCCGGCGTTTGTGCGCCAACTGAAGATTTGGCTGGCCAAAGGACTGCGGGTGGCGATTGTGGCCGTCCACCGAACGCAGGCCCTGAGGCTCCAGCAGATTCTGCGGGAGTTCGAGCTGGGGGCCTCCATCCTGGAGGGTCCTGACGTCGGCGGCTGGTTTTTTTCCGAATCCGCAGAGCCGGAGGCGGCCCTCCTAGTCGGCCGGCTCTCCGAAAGCTTCCAGAGCGAGGACCTGGATTGCGTCGCGATTCGCGAGGAGGAGATCTTTTACACGCCCGTGCGCCGGAGGGCGGCCCCGCCTCCCCGAAGAAAGGCTTTCGAGGCGGCCTTCCGCGCGCTCCAGGCGGGAGACTATGTCGTCCACCGGGATTACGGAATCGGCATCTATCAGGGCGTGGACCGGATCGGTCTGGCCGGGGCGGGGCAGGAGTTCCTGGTGATCGAGTACCAGGGCGGAGACAAGCTCTTCGTCCCCATGGAGAACCTGAACCTCGTTGAAAAGTACATGGGCGCCGGCCAGGGAAACCCGAGGATGGATCGGTTGGGGGGGGCGGCGTGGGCCAAGGCGAAGAAAAAAACCCGAGCCGCCGTCCTGGCCATGGCCCAAGGGCTCATGAAGCTGGCGGCGCGGCGCCAGGTCGCCGAGGGGTTCACGTTCTCTCCCGATGATCACTGGACCCGGGAGTTCGCGGCTTCCTTTCCGTTTGAGGAGACCCCGGGTCAGATCCAGGCCATTCAGGAAGTGATCGCGGACATGGAGAAATCGCGTCCGATGGATCGGCTGATCTGCGGAGACGTGGGGTACGGAAAGACGGAAGTGGCTGTCCGGGCGGCCTTCAAGGCCGTGATGGACAAAAAGCAGGTTTCCGTCCTGGCACCGACGACCGTCCTGGCCGAGCAGCACCGGGTCACCTTTCAGGAGCGGTTGGCCGATTACCCGGTGTCTATCGAATGCCTGACCCGGTACCGGAGCCGCGCTGAGCAAAAAGACGTTCTCAAGCGTCTGGCCGCCGGGCAGGTGGACATCCTCATCGGGACGCACCGGATGCTCCAGTCCGACGTCAAGTTTCGGGAGCTGGGCCTGATCGTCGTGGATGAAGAGCAGCGCTTCGGCGTGGCCCACAAGGAGAAGCTCAAGGGTCTCCGGGCGACCGTGGACTTGTTGACGCTGACGGCGACGCCCATCCCCCGGACCTTCCAGATGAGCCTGATGGGAATCAGGGACCTGAGCGTTATCGACACCCCGCCCCCCGACCGGCTGGCCGTTCGCACCTACGTTTGTCCGTTCGGGGACCGCATCATCCGGGAGGCCTTAATCCGGGAGCGGGAGCGGGGGGGGCAGGTGTTCTTCGTTCATCCCCGCGTGGAAACCATCGACGCCACGGCCCGATACCTCCACCGTTTGGTCCCGGGGCTGCGCTTGGCGGTCGCCCACGGCCAAATGCGGGAAAAGCAGCTTCACGGGGCCATGGTGGGATTCCTGAATCGAAAGTTCGATGTCCTGCTCTGCACGACGATCATCGAGAACGGCCTGGACATCTCTAATGCCAACACAATCATCGTCAACCGGGCCGAGATGTACGGCCTCGCCCAGCTCTACCAGCTCCGGGGGCGCGTCGGGCGGTCGGACCGGCAGGCGTTCGCGTATTTTCTGGTGCAAGCGGGGCGGAGCCTCACCCCGACGGCTCGGAGCAGACTGAAGGCGTTAGAAGAGCTGAGCGAGCTGGGCGCTGGTTTCCGTCTGGCCGCCCGAGATCTCGAAATTCGGGGAGCGGGCAACATCATCGGGGCCGAGCAGTCGGGCCACATCGCGGCTGTCGGATTCGACCTCTACTGCCGGCTGCTCGAAGAGGCGGTCGAGGGGGTGAAGGGAGAGCGGGCCGTCCGGCGAATCGAGCCCGAATTGTCCTTGGGTGTGCGCCCTTCCTTCCCGGAAGACTACGTGCCGGGACAGAATCAGCGCCTGGAGCTTTACCGCGAGATCGCCGACACGCAGACTACCGGCGAGCTCGAGGCGCTCCGGAGCGCCCTGGCCGATCGGTTCGGCGCCATGCCCGCCGCCGCCGAATCCCTGTTTGGGACCGCTCGGTTGCGCATTCTCGCCACCCGGGCCGGCGTGGAAAAGCTCACCGTCTCGGATGGATGGGCCACCTTTCATCCGGAGGATCGGCCCTATCAGTTGACGCCGGAATTCCTGGCCACCCCGGGCCTGAAGTTCCTCGACCCGAGGACATTCCGGGTTCCCGCGCCGCCGGAGGAGTTGGAACGCCGGGAGATGCTGGAAAGGGTGTTGATCGCGCTGGAAGCCTGCGCTACCATCTCCGATCAACCGGGAGAGGATTTTTCGGATTGAATGATGGAATGCTGTCGGAAGGAGCGTCTTTCATGCGATGGACCCCTTCGACTGCCGGGTCGGCCTTGGGAGGACCGCTGAAATGATCGGTCTGGCGCCCGTTTTGCGGGTTTTTGGATTCGGAAGTTTGATGGCCATTGCGGCGGCGGGGGGACTTTACGCCCCTTCCGCCCGGGCGGTCGTGATTGACCGGATCGTCGCCGTTGTCAACAAGGACATCATCACGCTGAGCCAGGTCCAGGAGGCAGGCAGGGGCGAATTCACACAACTCCAACTGCGTTACAACGGCCGCCGGTTGAAACAGGAAATTGAGCGGGTGCAGCGGAAATACCTGGATTTTCTCATTACGCGCCGTCTCCGGGTCAACCGCGCCAAGGAGATGGAGCTTTCCTTCTCCGATTCCGAGGTCGATCGGGCGCTGGACGACGTGAAGAAGCGGAACAACATTTCCGACAGCGAACTCGAGGTGCTCCTGAAGCGGGAGGGGATGACGATTCCGGAATACCGGGAGCGCGTCGGGGAGGAGATCTTGCTCCGAAAGGTCATGAACATTGAGGTCCGGTCTCGGATCAGCGTCGCGCCGCGGGAAATCGAAGCCTATTACAAGAGCCACCGGTCCGAGTTTCTGCCTCCCGAGCGGCTCCGCGCCAGCCACATCTTGATTCTGACCCCCATCAACGCCGCCCCGGACATCGAGCGGGCGAACCGAGCGGCCGCCGAACGGGTGTTGCACAGAATCCGCGGGGGCGCCGGTTTTTCCGAGATGGCCAAAAAGAATTCCCAGGATCCGTCGGCCGCAAAGGGCGGCGATTTGGGAATCATCCGCAGGGGCGAAGTGCTTCCGAACTTCGAGCGGGTGCTGTTCGCCATCAAGGAGGGAGAGGTGTCCGACGTGGTACGGACGCGGGCCGGGTTCCACATCATCAAGCTGGTCAGGCGGCTTCCCCGAATCCCCCCCTCACTCAACCAGGTGGAAAAAAAGATCCGCAACCGGATCTTCCAGGATAAGGTCACGGCCCGAATGCGTCGCTGGATGGAAGATTTGAAGAAAAAGGCGTATATCGAGGTCACAATGTGACGCCCTCCCGTGAGGGAGCCCCGAGCCCGGAACCCCCTGGCATCCGCCTGGATGTCTTTCTCAAAAAAGCCGGAATCCTCAAGCGCCGTTCTCTGGCCCAAAGCTTCTGCGCGGCCGGGGCCGTAACCGTAAACGGACATCCCGCGAAATCGGGCAGGCTGATTCACGAGGGGGACCGCGTCCTGATCGACACCTGGAACCGGCGGCTCGTCGTTTTGGTCCGGTCGCTTCCCGGAAAAGGTTCGGGGCGGGGGGGAGAGCGGTGCTACGAGGTTATCGAAGAAGGAAGAAAGCCTTCTCCGAATGATTAGGAGAAGGCCTCCGCGGGACGCGCCCAACCGAGCTGCGTATTCAAGGCCGCTCCCGCAAAAGGGCGACCCATCCTGGGAATCATTTGTTAGGCCGCCGCCCGGCGTTTCCGCAGGAAACGGAACGGGTAACGGTTCAAGAGACCCTCGGGGCGGAAGATCATCATCAGGACGAGGATCGCCCCAAAGGCCATGCCCCGCAGCTCGACCCCCGCGATGGTGATGTTCCGCAACACCACTTCATCCAGAAGCGTCAGCAGCACTGTTCCCGCAACCGCCCCCCAATAGGTCCGCATGCCGCCCACGAAGACGAAGATGATGAACTCGATGGAGACGAACACGTTGAAATTGACCGGCTCCATGGCCCGGGTGAAGTGGGCCCAGAACGCGCCGCCGATGCCGGCGATAAAGGCCGAGAGGGCGAAGGCCTGGAGCTTTGTTGTGGTCAGGTTGACGCCCATGAGATCGGCTGCTTCCTCATCGGCGTGGACGGCCTCGAACGCCCGGCCCACGCGCGAGTGCTCCAGCCGATCGAAGAAGAAGAGCAAGACGGCCACCAGCAGCCAGACGTTCCAGTTCTGCGTGTAGCCCTTCATCCCGTAAAAGCCCTCCGCGCCGCCTGTGGGCTCGAAGTTGTAGAAGAAGACGATGATGATCTCGTTGAGCCCCAAGGTCAGGAGGAGGAGGTAGATCCCGCGGATCCGCAGAGCCGGAAGCGCCGCGAGGGTCCCCACGACCGCGGCGGCCCCTCCCCCCAAAAGACACGCGCTGTAAAACTCCCACCCTTCGCTCACCGTCATCCAGGAAGCGAGGTACGCCCCGATGGCCATGAAGCCCGCTTGGGCGATGGAGATCAGCCCGCAGGAGTAGGCCAGGTAAAAGGAGAGGGCCATGATGATGTGAATGCCCATGGCCAGAAAGACGGTCGCCCAATCGAGATTCAGCATCGCTACGCCCGCTTGCTCAGGCTGACCCCCAGGATGCCCGAGGGCCTGAAGATGAGGATCAGGATCATCAACCCGAAGGTGAAGGCGTCCCGGTACGAGGAGGCTAGGTACCCCACGCTCAGGATCTCGACCCCGCCCACGATGAGGCCGCCGATCATCGCCCCGTAGATGTTGCCCAACCCGCCGAGGAGCATGATGGCGAAGCCCTTGATGGCCATGGGCACCCCCATGCCCGGCGTTACGGCGTTGTAGCTCAGCCCCACCAGGACGCCCGACGCCCCGGCCAGCGCGGAGGCGATGAAGAAGGTGGCGATGGTGACCTGGTTGACGCTGATGCCGAGCAGTGTCGCCGTCGTCGGACTCTCCGCCGTGGCGCGCATGGCCTTGCCCATCTTCGTATTCTTGACAAAGAGGTGAAGGACGAACATCAGCAGGACCGAGATGGCGAAGATGGTGATCTGGACGCTGTTGATCCGGATGCCGCCCAGGTCGAAGTTGGTGACCGTCACGGTTTCGGGAAAGCTGAGGGGCTCGCCGCCTGAGAAATAGTGGGCCGCCTCCTGGAGGATGATCGTCACGCCGATGGTCGAGATGAGGGGGGCTAGGTGCTGCCCCTTCTTGATGGGTCGGACGGCGAGCACTTCGACCAGGATCCCGACGAGCGCGGCACCGAGCATCCCGCCCAGGATTGCGACGTAGAAGTTCACCTTCCAGAAAAGGACCATGAGAAGGCCGAAGAAGGCCCCCATCATGAAAACCTCGCCGTGGGCGAAGTGGAGGAGGTTCAGCGTGCCGAGGATGAGGGTGTAACCGATGGCCACCAGGGAATACGTCGACCCCAGCATGAGACCGTTGACCAGTTGTTGAAAGAATAAGATCATCGGAATTTATCCGCCCAGGTATGCTTCTTTGACGCGCTCATGGTCGAGGAGGTCCACCGCGGACCCTTCCATGACGATCTCGCCGGTCTCCATCACGTACCCCCGATCGGCGCATTGGAGGGCCTTGCGGGCATTCTGCTCCACCAACAGGATGGTCTTTCCCTCTTTCTTCAGACCCCTGACGATGGCGAAGACCTCGTTGACCAGCTTGGGGGCCAGTCCCAGGGAGGGCTCGTCCATCATCAGGATCTTTGGCCGGCCCATCAGCCCCCGGGCGATGGCGAGCATCTGCTGCTCCCCGCCGCTGAGGCTGGACCCCAACTGGTATTTTCGCTCTTCCAGGATGGGGAATCGGGTGAAGACATCGTTTAAATCTTTCTCGATCTCATCCTTGTCGCTTCGGATATAGGCCCCCAATTCGAGGTTCTCGAGCACGGTCATGGAGCCCAGGATGCCCCGTCCCTCCTGCACCTGGATGATCCCCCGTTGGACGATTTTCTCGGGGGCCAGCGGCGCGAGTGCCTCCCCCTGGAAGCGAATCATCCCGCCCTTGGGTTTCAGGATTCCGGAGATGGTGCGCAGAAGGGTGCTCTTTCCGGCCCCGTTCGCGCCGATGAGGGTGACGATCTCTCCCTCCTGAATCCGGAGACTCACGCCGCGCAGGGCCTCAATCCGCCCGTAGGACGCCGACAGGTCAGCAACGGTCAGGATGTCCCGGTTCCCGTTCACTTAACCCTCACGGCCGAGGTAGGCTTCGATCACCTGGGGGTCCGCCTGGATCTCGGCGGGCGTCCCCTCAGCGATCTTAATTCCGAAGTTCAACACGGTCACCCGGTCGGAGATCCCCATCACGACCTTCATGTCATGCTCGATGAGCAGGATGGTCGGGACCCTTTCCTTGAGGCGCGAGATGAGCCGCATCATTTCCTGGGTCTCGCGCGGATTCATTCCGGCCGTGGGCTCATCCAGCAGAAGGATGCGCGGCTCGGTCGCCAGGGCTCTCGCGATCTCCAGTCTCCTTTGCTCGCCGTAGGCCAGACCTCCGGCCGGAACGTCCGCCCGGTTTCCCAGGCCCATCAGACCCAGGATTTCTCCGGCCCGCCTCTCGCTGTCGACCTCTTCATCCAGCGGACGGAAAGGCATCCGGAATACCGAGCGCGTGACGCCGCTCTTGGTCCGGCAATGACGGCCGATCAAGACGTTTTCCATCACCGTCATGCGTCCGAAGAGGCGGATGTTCTGAAACGTCCGGCAGAGCCCGAGGGCGGTGCGCTTGTGGGCCTTCATGCCGTTCAGGATTTGCCCGTTGAGGGCGATCTGTCCCCCGCTGGGCGGATAGACGCCGGTGATGCAATTGAACAGCGTGGTCTTGCCGGCGCCGTTCGGACCGATGACCGAATAGACGCCCCCCTCCGGAACGCTGAGGTCAACGCCTTCAAGGCCGACCACCCGCCCGAAATGTTTGGTGAGGTTTCGAACTTCGAGGATTTCCATACGTAACTGTTACATTACTCAAGAAGTTAAATAGGGTATAATTGATACATCGAAATTATCACGATATACGAGGCGAATCTGGTAATCAACTCCGGTCTTCAGAACGGTGTGCGCCACACCTTCTCGTACAACCGGAAAAACGAAGGGGGAGAATGATGAAAAGCGGACTCAAAGCAAAATTGATCGGCATGGCGGCGGTTCTGGCCGCCCTGGCGATGGCCGCGATTCCCGGAACCGGCGCGGCCCTGGAGGGCAAAACCGTCAAGATCGGCGTCCTGACGTTGTTGACCGGTCCGCTGAAGCATAACGGACAGCATCAAAAGGAAGCCCTCGCCGTCGCGATGCGAAACCTGAAAAAGAAAGGCGGCATCGGCGGTCTTCCCGTCGAGCTGATATTCTTCGACACCCACATGAAAAACGCTCAGGCCATCGCGGGGTTCAGGAAGCTGGCCAGGAAGGACAAGGTTCTGGCCATCATCGGACCCTTCCTGAGCAACCAGGTCAAGGCCGTATCGCCCATCGCCAACGAGTTGAAGACCGTGATGTTCTCCGCTTCTTCGGCGTCGCCGCGTCTGCGCGGGAAGCTCAAGCCGTGGGGATTCCGCAATTCCATCTTCCCGCCGTTGGCGATGAATCTCAGTATCGGCCGTTGGGTGAAAGACAACAACATCAAATCCGCCGCTATCCTGTACGACAACCGAATCACCGTCTTGAAGATCACCGGATCGAGGATCGTGCCCGGGATCCTGAAAAAACTCGGCGTGAAGGTGGTCGATAAGATCGCGCATCAATCCAACAGCGTGGATTTCAGCGGAGAGGTGACCCGTATCCGCGCCAAGGACCCCGACGGCCTTGTCATGTCCTCGACCTATGGGGACGCCGGGAAGATCGCCCGGGAGGTCCGCAAGCAAGGGCTGAAGTCGGCCCTGTACGGCGGCATCGACGTCTCCCAGGCCCAGTACATCAAGATCGGCCAGAAGGCCACGGAAGGAACGTATTCCACCTCGACCCTGGCCTTCGACAGCACGACGCCCGAGTTCAAGCATTTCTACAAAGAGTACAAGAAGGAGTCGGGCGATGTGGATCCCCACTTCACCGCCGCCCAGGCGTATGAGAATCTGCTCATCCTGGCGAAGGTGATTGAATCCACCGGCGTGTCCAACAACCCGAAAAACCTGGCCTCCGACCGGGATAAAATCCGCGCTGGCCTGACGAAGGTGAAGGGGTTCCGCGGACCGACGGGCATCGTCACCATCGGCGGTCACCAGGACGCGGAAAAGAAGTCCTATATCCTAAAGGTGGTCAACGGCCACTGGAAGACGCTGAACTAGCGTGGTGTCTCGTAAATGGTTTTACATATCGAGACCCGAATTGTCACTTTCCGGCCGGGCAAGATGCCCAGCCGACCGACATGGTTGAAACTCGGTATTTTCAAAATCAGGTAGGGCGGGCGCTTGCGCGCCGGCCAAGTTGCGGGTGGAGGTGATTGTGCTTATTACAACCTCCCCGGCGCACGGTCCTCGGATGGTTTGACGAGTTGATAGGCTGGTGCGGAAAGCCGCACCGGGCATATCGATTCCCTCGAGCATGACGCGCTAACGTCTCGGAGGGGCTGGTCCCTGCACCTGCCCCGATGGTTCTCTGCGAAAGTTTTTGAGGGGGGTGTTGGGGGGACAATTTTCAAAATG
>CAYRGS010000008.1:0-450 GCA_964423875.1 uncultured bacterium | reverse complement strand
TGGGCGGGGGTTGGGGGGGGGGGGTGGGGGGGACCATTTCTTCAACCCCCCCCCCCAAGGTTTTAGCCGTTACGGCGCGATCGCCCAGACGTCCACCTCGATGAGCATGTCCTCCCGGATGAGCTCCGCGACGAAAGTCGTGCTCGCCATCGGGATGTCCTCGAAGAGCTCCTTCCGGATGGCGTTCATCCGCGCGTAGTCCTCCCGCCGCTTGACGATCACCATCATTTTGATCACGTCCTCCCAGCCCAGGCTCGTTGCTTGAAGGGCGACCTCCAGATTTTTGAATGTCAGGCGGGCCTGGGATTCGAAATCGCCGGGCATCTCGCGCGATTCGAACGGGCCTTTGACGTGGGAGAGCGCGCTCGTCCCCGAGATCACCGCGATACCGCCCGCGCGGATCCCCCGCACGAACGGTCCGATGGGCTCTCCGAGACCCGAGGGGGCGAT
>CAYRGS010000007.1:23827-65999 GCA_964423875.1 uncultured bacterium | reverse complement strand
GGCGGGCCAATGTCGGCATCGTCTTCCAGAGTTTCCACCTGATCCCGACGATGAGGATCCCGCGGTAGCCGAACCGGTCCAGGGATCGGCCGACCACCGGGCTCAAAATCGCATACAAGAAATACGCCAGCGAGATGGACCCCGAGAGCGCCGCCCGGCTCCACCCGAACTCCCGTAACATCGGCTTGAAGAAGAAACCGAAGGAGGCCGTCGTCCCGAAGGTCATGCAGACCGAAAACGTCAACGCCGCAACAACGAACCACCCGTAGAAGATCGGCTTCCTGTCCGACGCAACCGGATTATGCCCTGATGTCATACCTTAACTCTCCGCTGCAACCGGCTCCCGATACCTGGACTCCCGCACCATAAAGCTGACCAAAGACGCCCCCATCAACAGGACCACCGCCATCATATAGGCCCCTTGATAAGACCCCGTCCAGTCGAACACCAACCCACCCAGATAAACCCCCACGGCCGCGCCGATCTGGTGAATACCCGTCATCGTGCCGTAGATGATCCCCATGTTCTTGGACCCGTAGATGTCCCCCGTCAACCCCGCCGTGAGGGGGATGGTGGCAAAGTAAGAGAGCCCGATGACCGCGGCGAAGAGGTACAGGGTGAAAAGGTTCTGCCAGAGAAGGAAAATGACAAAGGACAGGCCGCGGACGAAGTACGTGATGCCCAGGATGTTCTTACGGCCCGTTCTGTCCGAAATCACCCCGGCCAGAAGGGTACCGATGATGTTGAAGAATCCCGAGAAGGAAACGGCCCACGCGGCCGTCTGGAAGTCGAACCCCAGATCCGTGGCATAGGGGATGGTGTGGATGGTGAACAGGGTGACGCTGAATCCGCAAGTGAAATATCCCGCGGAGATCAGAAAAAACGGCTGGGTTTTCATCGCCTGCCGCCAATCGAGGTGCGCGAGATTCCTGGACGGAGCGCCCGGAGCGCCGACGACCCGTCCATCCGCCGTTCTCCCATCCGGCCGCAGACCCATCGCTTTCGGATCATTCCGGATGACGAACAGGATCACCGGCAGGGTCGTCGCGGCCAAAATCAAGGCGCTGTAGACGAAGGCCAGCCTCCAGCCGATCCTCGGAATCAGGAACGCCGCCAGATACACCACCAGAAGCAGCCCCAGTGCGCCGCCCGCGTTGGCGATGCTCAGGGCCAAGCCCCGTCGTCTCTCAAACCAATGGATCACCGTCGCCGAGACGGTCACGAAGGTCGTGGACGCCCCGCCCAACGACACCAAAACACCAAAAAACAGGTAAACGTGCCAGAGCCGTGAGACCATGGACATCAGGCCGAAACCCGCCGTCATCATGACAATCCCCGCGATGAACACCGGGCGCACGCCGATTCGATCGATGATAAGCCCGACGATGGGGGACGAAAGGGCGTAGAGGAAATACCCGATGGAGATTCCCAACGACAGGTCGCCCCGCAACCAACCGAACTCTTCCACGATGGGCTTGAAATAAACGCCGATGGACGTGCTGGTCCCGAAGGACATGCAGAGCACGAACGTGGTCGCCGCAAGGACGTACCAGCCGTAGAAGACGCGTTTTTTGGGCTCAGACGGGCTTGTCGCCATAACAACCTCTTAGTCCGGGGAAGCGCTTCAAGGTCCGGGTCCAATCCATCCTAACACGGATTTTCCCTGGCTCTCTCCAGCGGAAACCTTACGCAAAAGTTTTCCGCCGCTCCACCGGACGGGCGAAGCGAGAAGATTTTCGGCGCCTATCCGCGAAAGACCAAACGCGCGAAGCGATCCCGTCAACCCGCCAATTTGAAAAGCCGGACGGCGTTCTCGCCGAGGACCTTCTTTCTCTCGTCTTCCGGGCGATCCCAATCCCGGATGCTGGTGACGGCTCGGTTGAGGTCGCCGATGCGGAACGGGAAATCGCTCCCCATGAGCATGTTGTCCGCCCCCGCGAGGGTGTGCGTGCAATCCAGGGCGGGCGGATAGAAGCTCGTCGTGTCGAAATAGAGGAGCTTGTAATACTCGTGCGGATTCTTGGGGATGTTATGCTCGGTGTCCGGGTAGTTGTACCCCCAGCTGATCCGCTCGGCCAGAAACGGAAGCGCTCCCCCCAAATGCGTGGCGATCAACTTCAGGTTCGGGAACTCCTCATAGATCCCCTGATAGATGAGATTGGCGTAATGGATGGTGATCTCGAACATGAACCCGATCAGCGCGCCGAAATGGTGATTCTTGAGGAGGTCATGCTTGGCGCCCACGACGGGGTGAAAAATGATCGGCACGTCCAGCTCGGCGGCCTTGGCGATGACGGGCCGGAACCGCTTGTCGCTAGCCGGGGTCCCATCGATATTGGCGAACGTGAACAGCCCCTTGAGTCCCAGCTCCCGGACGGCGCGCTCCAGCTCATTGGCCGCCTCTTCCGGCTCTTTCATATAGACCGACGCCATGCCCGCGAAACGGTCCGGATGCTTCATGCAGACTTCCGCCATCTCATCATTCAAGTCGCGGACGAGGGCGGAGCCGTCTTCCGGCCCCAGAAGATCGCCGTTCGGAAAACCATTGGTCAAGAGCTGCATGTCTATCCCGGCCTTGTCCAACATGGCGATTCGCTCCGCCGGGTCGAAGGCGGGCTCCACGATCGGTCCGTAATCCACGCCATTCCAATAAATCGTGGGCAAATCGGTGTCGCCGTACTTCACCTCGAAGTCGTATTGCGCGCTGAGCGCTTTCAGGCGGGGAATGTATATCTTCGGATAGATGTGCGTGTGAACGTCAACGATCATGGGACGAGACCTTTCATGGCGGAATCCAAGGTTCCGGCGGAGTCTCTCAAATCAGTGTTGGGAGCCTGGCGTGATTGGGACGTCCGGGAGGCCGGAACCCTCCGCGCCGGGGGGCAACCTCAAGGCAAGGGCAACCGCAGGTGGAAGGAAATCCCTCCGTAAATGTGATGGGTGTTCGAATCGTTCTCGTTCGTCACGTTGGTGAGTGCGCCGGAGTTCACCCGGAAAGCGTGCTCGATGTGGGAGAACTTGTACTCGGCGAATAGCGCGAAACTGCGGAAGAAGAAATACTTCAGCCCGCCCAGCGCCTGGGCGCCCACGGCAAAATTGCTGTCATCCGTCCCGCCGGAATCGTCCGAGCCGTAGGAAAACACCGGGCCCACGCCAACGTAGGGCTCGAAGTCGTCCCACGGAAATCGGAACAAGCCGTTCAATCCCACATTGATCAGTCTGATATCCGAGGCTGCAAACGCCTTCTGGACGCGCACGCTGGTGCTCTGATTCTCGGCGGTGACCGTCTGGGCGGGGATGTCCGCCGTGTAGGTGTAGAGATCCAGCTCCAAGCCAAAGAATCGGAGAAACCAGTAGCCTGCCTTCGCTCCGAGCACGACGGAATCATCGATGTCCAGGTTTTCGAAAACCTCGCCCACGCCCCCTGACGTTTGGGTGAGGTTTTCGGATTGGGAAATCGAGCCGCCCGCATACAGGCTGGCGAAAAACTCCGCCGACGCCCCGACGGGCGCCAGGAACAGAACCCCGACGAATACCGCAAGCACGATTCGATAAAACTGCATTGAATGTTTCCCCGTTGTATGTCCCATTCAGGCCGAGCCATCAAACCCTTTGAAGGATATATGCTTGCCGATCCGCGACTGTCAAGACACCAACCTTATCGCCCGCTCGCCTCTTCCCGGTTGACATCGACGAACCGCGCGATGAACGGATGAGCGCGCTCGATCTCGCGGTGCATTTGCTGCGCCACGCGCCGGCAGGTGAAATGTCCGCCGGGGCCGCTGCGCAGCTTGACGACGTGCATGATTTCTCGCAGGTTGAGCGTCCAGAGCATCCGGCGGCGGTGGGCGTTGAGAACAAAGTAGCGCGCCTCGTTCGGGAAATCATTCGAGAACCGCTCGTAGCCCGCATCGGCCCGCTCGACCTCCGCCAAGTAGTCGTCCCGGACGCCCGCGTCGTCGATCGGCTCGGGCGTCAGAAAGCCGTGCCGGATGGTGGGCGGCTGGACGCTCTGGGTGCACATCCGGTGCCGCTTCAGGTCCACGTAGGCCCCCTGGTCCACGAGGCACTCGAAGGTGTAGTTCAGGTGCTCCATCTCGCGGATCGGGATGTCGAAGCGGTCGAGCCGCCGGAGGGCTTCTTCGATGATCGCCTCTTTCCGCTCCCCGGGCAGGGCTGCGACGTGGATGCGTTGGTGAGAAATTCAGGTTAGTCGCAGACAGGTTAATCAATAGAGAACCCAGAAATTTTGGGATGATTAAAAAGGGGAAGTGAACTACGTTACCGTATTGCTTTATTCTGCTCTCTACGGTGCCGCCGCCACCGCGGGGATGCCATTGAACAGGCCGGCCACGGAGACCTTCGCCGCTTCCAGGAAGGGATGGGGGTATACGCCGATCACCAGGACGCCGGCGACCATGAGCGCCAACCCGACGGTCAGGGGGACGGAATTCGAGGTGTGGATCTTCCCCGCCGGCTCCTGCATGTACATCAGCATCACGACCCGGAAGTAGTAGTAGAGGGAGATCGCGCTGTTCAACAGACCGATGATGGCCAGCCAGATGAAGCCGGCATCGATGGCCGCGGCGAAGATGTAAAACTTCCCGACGAACCCGGCGGTCGGCGGGAGGCCCGTGAGGCTTAGGAAGAAAAGAAGGAGCGCCAGCGCGGGCCACGGATGCTGCTGGGCCAAGCCCCGGAAATCCTCCAGCCGGTCCCCGCGCAGACTCGGGCGGCAAAGCAGGATGATCACGGCGAACGCGCCCAGGTTTGTGAACAGGTACGCCGCCATGTAGAGCAGGATGCTGGCGATCCCGGTCTGGGTCGCAACAACGAGACCGATCAGGATGTAGCCGGCGTGAGCGATGCTGGAATAGGCCAACAGGCGCTTCAGGTTGGTCTGGACCATCGCCGCGATGTTGCCCCACGTCATGCTCACAGCGGCCAGCAGCCAGAGCAGGATCCGCCACTGATCCATTGAATCGCCGAAGGCCACCAGGAAGACCCGCACCAGGGCCGCGAAGGCCCCCGCCTTCGTCCCCACGGACATGAAGGCCGTGATGGAGGTCGGGGCGCCCTGGTAGGCGTCGGGCGCCCACATGTGGAAGGGGACCAAGGCGACCTTGAAGGCAAAACCGGCCGTCAACAGGATGATGGCCAGCGTCAGGAGCGGGCTCCCCCCCCCTCCCGGGGCTTGCCCGGAGCTGGAGGCCAGGGCCTCCCGAATGCCGTCCAGGTAGAGGGTCCCGGTGTAGCCGTAGATCAACGCGATGCCGTACAGGACGATGGCCGAGCTGAAGATCCCCAGGAGGAAGTACTTGATGCTGCCCTCCTGCGACACCAGATCCCGCTTCAGGAAGCCGACGAGCAAGTACACCGGAATGGAGAGGAGCTCGAGTCCGATGTAGATCGTGAGGAGGTCGTTCCCCGAGGCCAGCACCATCATGCCGATGGTCGAGAAGAGGATCAGGGCGTAATACTCGCCCCGGTTGATGTCCTCGATCTTGAGATAGCGGAACGAGATCAGGATCGTCAGAAACGCCACGCCCAGGAAGATGAACTTGAAGAAGGTGGAGAAATCGTCCACCCGGTACATCCCCCCGAACAGCTTTACGTCCGCCCCGATCTGCCCGGCCAGAAAAACACCCGCCACGACGAGGCCCACCAGCGCCAGGAACCCTGAGAACCCCTTCCTCTTGGGGGACAGAAAGAGGTCCACCAATATGATCGCGCAGACGAGCACGGTCATGACAATCTCGGGCAGAATCGGCCCGAGCTGGACCTTGGGCAGAACGATGGGATCCATGGACTATTTTCCCGAAACGCCGCGCTTGAATTGGGACACCAGCGCCCGGACCTCTTCGGCGGATCGGGGCGGGACCTTCGGCAGGACCGCCGGTCGCGCGACGGCCTTGCCGTCGATGGGCTTGCCCGCCTTGGCCAGGTTAATCTGGCGAACCAGATTGTTCACCGCGGGCTCCAGGATTCGCAGATAGGGCTTCGGATAAATCCCGATCCAGAACATGAGGAGGATCAGCGGCATCAGGTAGATCACTTCCCGCTTGTTCAGGTCGGCCAGGCCCTCGTTCTCGGACTTGTCCACGCCTCCGAACATCATCCGCTGGAAGAGCCACAGCATGTAGGCCGCCCCCAGGACGATGCCGAGCACGGCAAAGGCCGCGTAGACCTTGCTCACCTGGAAGGCCCCCACCAGGATGAGGAACTCGCCCACGAACCCGTTGAGCCCCGGCAGTCCGATGGAGGAGAACATGGTGATTGCGAAGAAGACGGTGAACACGGGGATCACCTTCGCGAGGCCGCCGAAATCGGAAATCTGCCGCGTGTGCCTTCGCTCGTAGAGGATCCCGACGATGAGGAAGAGCGCCCCCGTGGACAACCCGTGGTTGATGTTCTGGAGCAGCGCGCCCACCAGCCCCTGCGAGTTCAGGGCGAAGATGCCCAGCATGACGAAGCCGAGATGGCTCACCGAGCTGTAGGCCACGAGCTTCTTCACGTCGCTCTGCGCCATGGCCACCAGGGCCCCGTAGATAATCCCGATGATGGCCAAAAGAGCCATGAACGGAATCATCGTCTCACTGGCCTTGGGCAAAAGCGGCAGGCTGAACCGGACGAAGCCGTAGGTCCCCATCTTCAGGAGGACGCCGGCCAGGATGACGCTGCCCGCCGTGGGGGCCTCGACGTGGGCGTCGGGCAGCCAAGTATGGAACGGGAACATCGGGACCTTGATGGCGAACCCGACGAAGAGCGCGAGGAAGATCCAGAACTGGTGCGCCGCCGGAAGCCTGGGCGCCATCTTGTAAAGCTCGAGGAGGTTGAAAGTCAGCTCGCCCGAGCCGTACTCCGGATTGGCGTTCAGGAAGTACAAGGCCAGGAACCCAAGCAGGAGCAGCACGCTGCCCACAAGGGTGTAAAGGAAGAACTTGATGGCCGCGTACAGCTTGCGGGGGCCGCCCCAGATCCCGATGAGGAAATACATCGGGACCAGCATGATCTCCCAGAAAACGTAAAAGAGAAAGAGATCCAGGGAGACGAAGACGCCCAGCATTCCGGTCTCGAGGATCAGCAGGCTGACGTAATACTCCTTCTGCCGCTCCTTGACCGCTTTGTAAGAGCAAAGAATCGAGATCGAACTCAGGAGCGTCGTCAGGACGATGAGCAGGATGCTGATCCCGTCCACCCCGATGGAATACTTCACCCCGAGGGTGGGGATCCAGGTGTACTCCTCCACGTACTGCATCTGCACATTCTCGGCCTCGAAGCCGGGAAGCAGCCACAGGGAGAAGGCCAATACCAGAAGCGAGACCACAAAGGAGAAGTTCCTGATGGCCCCCGTCTTATCCCGGGGAAAGAACAGCATCATGGCCACGGCCCCCGCGAGGGGGATGAAAACCATGTACGTCAGAATGGGAAATCCGAGAACGTTCGTCATTGAATTCGGTCCTTTGAAGCGCTCCGACCTTCCATGAGTCTCCCCGCACCCTGCCCCGCTCTGCCGGGTCAGGCCGGAATCACTCCTTTATCCGTACATCAGGTACAGGCTCACAATCACGAAGACACCCAGGAGCATCGCCAGGGCGTAGTTCTGGACGGCCCCGGTCTGCACCCGGCGCAGCCCACGCGCCCAATTGGTCAAAATGACCCCGATGCCGTTGACGGCGCCGTCCACCGTTTGAAGGTCAAAGATGCCGGACAACTTGCTCAGCCGGACGGTCAGCCAGGATGTCCCGTTCACGGTTCCGTCCACGCCCTTGGCGTCCACCGCGAACAGGGCCTTCATCAGCCACAGGATGGGGCGAATGATGCAGGCGTCGTAGATCTCGTCCACCCAGTACTTGTTCAGAAGCAGTTGGTAAGTCCCCTGGAACTTCTCGCTCAGACGCTTCGGGACCTCCAGGTTTTTCGTATACATGAAGCGCGCGAGCATCCAGCCCCCGACGCCGATCGCCACCGATACCACGGCCAGGACCCAAAGAAGGGCCGTGGACGCGTGGGCCTCGCCCGTCGCCGCCCCGAAGACGGGACCCAGGTAGGCGTGGAACGCGTTGTATCCGGGGATGCCCACCCAGCCGCCCACGATCGCCAGGGCCGCCAGGATGACCAGCGGCGTCGTCATCACCGCGGGGGACTCGTGCAAGTTATGGGTCGCCTCGGGGACCACCCGCGACTCTCCGTAAAACGTCATGTAGATCAGCCGAAACATGTAGAAAGCCGTCATGAACGCGCCCAGAATGCCCAGAACCCAGACGAAATAGTTGCCCGACGTGAAGGCCTCGGCCAGGATTTCGTCCTTGCTGAAGAAGCCGGCAAGGGGAGGAATCCCCGAGATGGCCAGCGCGCCGATGTAGAAGGTCAAGGACGTGACAGGCAGATGCTTGCGGAGCCCGCCCATGAACCGCATGTCTTGGCGGCGCCCCTCGTCCGGGTCTCCGTGCAGGGCGTGGATGACACTGCCCGAGGCCAGAAAGAGCAGTCCCTTGAAGAAGGCGTGGGTCATCAGGTGAAAGATGCCCGCCGTGAAGGCCCCCACCCCCAAGGCCAGAAACATGTACCCCAGCTGGCTCACCGTGGAGTAGGCCAGGACGCGCTTGATGTCGTTCTGGACCAAAGCGATGGTGGCGGCGAAGATGGCCGTCAACCCCCCGACGACGGCCACCACCTCCATCGAGAAGGGGGCCAGCAGGTACAGGGCGTTCGATCGGGCCACCATGTAGACCCCGGCCGTCACCATCGTGGCCGCGTGAATGAGCGCGCTCACCGGCGTGGGCCCTTCCATGGCGTCGGGGAGCCAAGTGAACAGAGGGAGCTGGGCCGACTTGCCGACGGCCCCGACGAATAGGCAGAGCGTGATGAGCGTGGCCGCCGAGGCAGCGGCCGATTCGGGGCCCGCGGCGCGGGCCTGCCCAAAGACGCCCGCGTAGTCGAGCGTGCCGAACACCTGGAAGATCAGGAACACACCAAGCAGAAAGCCGGCGTCGCCGATGCGGTTCACAATGAACGCCTTCTTCCCGGCGTCGGAGGCCGATTTCTTGTGATACCAGAACCCGATCAGCAGATACGAGCAGAGCCCCACGCCCTCCCAGCCGACGAACATCAGCAGGTAATTATTCCCCAAAATAAGGAGGAGCATGGCGAACATGAAAAGGTTGAGGTACGTGAAAAAGCGCGAAAAGCCCGGATCGTCGTGCATGTAGCCGGCGGAGTAGACGTGGATGAGGAAACCCACCCCTGTTACGACGAACAACATGATCGAGCTGAGGGGATCGACGAGGAAGGCGATCTCCGCCCGGAATCCGGCGGCGACGACCCATTCAAACAAGCGGACCTGGATGGTTTCCCCCCCGAGGACCGTCCGGTTAAGGACGATCAGGGCGAACAGGAGCGAGAGTCCGGTCGCGGCCAACGCCACCCAGTGGGCGCGCCGGCCCGTCCAGCGGCCGAAGAGACCGTTGATGAGCGCCCCCAGGCCGGGGAACGCGACAATCCAAGGAACGAGCGCTTCCACCATGTCTAAAGACTCACCATTTCAGGATGTTGATCTCGTCCACGTTAAGCGTGGCCTTCCTGCGGTTCAGGGAGATGATGAGGGCGAGCCCGACGGCCGCTTCCACGGCCGCGACTGTAATCACGAAAATGACGAACATCTGACCCATCATGTTCCCGTGCATCCTGGCGAACGCGATGAACGTCAGGTTCACGGCGTTCAGCATGAGCTCGATGGACATGAGGATCATAATCACGTTCCGGCGCGTCAGAACGCCGACGCCGCCGATCACAAACACCAGCCCCGCCAGGGCCAGGTAGTATTCACCCGGGACCACTAGGCGGCCCTCCCGTCACATCCACCGGACAGCCTTCCGATCATCCTCAAATCTCCCGCTTTGCGATCACGATGGCGCCGATCATCGCGGCCAGCAACAAGAGCGACGCCACCTCGAAGGGGAACAGGAACTGGGTGTAGAGCGTCGCGCCGAATGCCTCGGTGTTCCCCCCGTAGGCGTTCAGGACAGCCTTCGCCGCCTCGGCCGTCTTGGCCGACGGAACCCAAACCCCCTTGAGGAGGATCACGAAGAACTCCGCCGCCAGCAACGCACCGATGACCCCCGCCGCCACCTTCTGTCGCTGCCATTGGCGCTCGGCCATGGATTCCCGGACATTGATCAGCATGATGACGAAGACGTAGAGCATCATGATGGCGCCCGCGTAGATCAACACCTGGATGGCCGCCAGAAACTCGGCCTCAAGCATGACGTACAGGGCCGCCGCGCAGAAAAGGGTGAGCAGGAGGTAGAGGGCGGCATGGACGACGTTCCGGCGCGTGATGACCAGCACGGAGGAGATCAGCATGCCGAGTCCGAAAATGATAAAAAACGGCCACTCCATCTGTCAGGGCCTTTCTTGCGTCATCCTGAAAGAATTTCCGGGGGCCTTCTCCGGCGCCCGGACGCTGAATTCTCCGGACCGTCTACACGAGATACATCAGAAGCCCGGTCAAGAAAATATTCGCCAGGGCGAGAGGGAACATCAACTTCCAGCCAAGCCCCATTAGCTGATCGTACCGGAACCGCGGAAGCGTCGCCCTCAACCACATCATGAAAAACATTCCGATGAACACCTTGAGAATGAACCAGTGCGCGCCGGGCGCGCCCGGCCCCAGATAGCCGCCAAAGAACACGACGGCCGCGATGGAGCAGACGACCATCATGTTGGCGTACTCCGCCAGGAAGAAAAAGGCGAACTTCATCCCGCTGTACTCCGTGTGGAACCCCGCCACCAGCTCCGTCTCGGCTTCGGGCAGATCGAAGGGGATTCGGTTCGTCTCGGCCAGCCCGGCGGTGAAGAACAGTACGAAGGCCAGCGGCTGGTACACAATGAACCACACCTCCTTCTGGGCCTCGACGATGTCCAGCATGTTCAGCGATCCGGCGAGCATCAACGGTCCGACGAGGGCGAAACCCAGGAAGATCTCATAGGAGATCATCTGCGCGGCGCTCCGGAATCCTCCCAGCATGGAATACTTGCTGCCCGACGCCCAACCCGCCATCACGATGCCGAAGATGCCCAGAGACGAGACCCCCACGACGAACAGCAGTCCGATGTTGAGATTGGCGATGACGAAGCCGCTCGATATGGGGATGACCGAGTAGACGACGAACGCCGGAACGAGGGCGAACAGGGGCGCCAGCACAAACACGGCCCTGTCGGCCTCCCGGGGGATGATGTCCTCTTTGAGGAACAGCTTCAGGCCATCGGCGATGGGCTGGAGGAGGCCGTGCGGGCCGACCCGCATGGGGCCCAGCCGGACCTGCATATGGCCGATGAGCTTCCGCTCGAAATACGTCATGTAGGCCACCAGCAGGGACACCGTTCCCCAGACGATGATAATCTTGATCAGCGCGAACAGGGCTTCAAGGACCATGGCGGAAACGTACACTCCTTCACCGGGCCGAAAGCACCGGGGGGGGGAGGGAGGGGGAGCCGGGACGGGCCGGCCGCTCAGCGGTCCACTTCGCCCAGAACGATGTCGATGCTGCCGATGGCCGCAACGGCGTCCGCCACGAGCTGGTCCTGCAACAACAAAGGCAGCGTCTGTAGATTGACGAACGAAGGCGGCCGGATTCTCAGCCGGAAGGGCCGGTCCGTGCCGTCGCTGACCAGATAGTAGCCCAACTCGCCCTTCGGCCCCTCGATGCGGTGGTAGACGTCCCCCTCCTTGGGCTTCATCGTCCTGGGCACCCGGGCCATGGTCTTGCCCTTGGGCAGGTCGGCCACCGCCTGCTCGATGATGTAGCAGCTTTGGCGCATCTCCTCCAGCCGCACGAGGTAGCGGTCGTAAATGTCGCCGTTTTTTCCCACCGGGACCGTGAAATCGAAATCATCGTAGGCGGCGTAGGGCTCGGCCTTCCGGACGTCGAAGGCCACGCCGGAGGCCCGCAGGATCGGGCCGCTGGCCCCCAGGTCGATCGCGTCCTCGGCGGAAAGCGTCGCCACGTCGCGCGTGCGCGCCTTCCAGATCCGGTTCTCCGTCAACAAGTCCTCGTAATCGTACATCGCCCGGGGGAACTCGCGGACAAAACGCTCGCAATCCAGAAAGAATTGTTGGGCCGGGTCTTCGTACACGCCGCCCACCCGGAAGCTGTGGACGGTCAGGCGGGCGCCGTAGGCGACTTCGAACAGATCGAGGATCTTCTCCCGGTCCCGGAAGCAGTACAGGAACACCGTCATGGCCCCGATGTCGAGGGCGTGGGTCCCGAGCCACAGCAGATGGCTGGAAATCCGGGAGAGCTCGGCCGTGATGACCCGGATGTAATGCGCCCGAATCGGGACATCCAGCTCCAGCAGCTTTTCCACGGCCTCCACGTAACCCAGGTTGTTGGCGGGGGCGGCGACGTAATCCGTCCGGTCGGTGTAGGGGACAAACTGGCCGTAGTCGAGGTTCTCGCCGATCTTTTCCACACCCCGGTGCAGGTAGCCGATCTCGCACTCCGTATGGCGGACGATCTCTCCGTCGAGCTGGAGGATCACCCGCAACACGCCATGCGTGCTAGGGTGCTGGGGCCCCATGTTGACGACCAGCTCTTCGGTCTGGGGAACAATCTGCTCGGGTTGGGGCGCGGCCTGGACCACGGATCTCACTTCCTTTCCGTCATGGGGCGGCTGGTGCTCGGGATCTGCCGCTCGACCCACGTCAACCCGAAGCCGTCCCCACGGACGGGATAATCTTTGCGCAACGGAAAGCCTTCCCAGTCCTCCGGCAGGAGGATGCGACGTAAGTCGGGATGCCCTTCGAACTCGATACCGAACATGTCATAGGCTTCGCGCTCGAGCCAGTCGGCCGTCCGCCAGACTTCGACGACCGAGGGCGCCGACTCGCCGTCCGCCAGCCGCACCTTCAACCGAAGGCGCTCGGAGCGATCAAGGGCGAACAATTGATAGACCACCTCGAAGGGTTTTTCCCGCTCCGGGTAGTGGACGCCGCACAGGTCGGACAAATAATTGAAGCCGATCTCGGCTTTGAGGTGCGCGCACAACGCACGAACCCGGCCGGCCGGGACGGTCATGCTCACCTCATCGGCGCCCCCGGTGAAGGATGTCACCTCTTCGACTTCGTCCCCGAGGAACGCCCGGACAGCCTTCACGCCGGCCAAGGACTCAAGCGGGTCTTCCGGCGGCTCTTCCGGAGCGCCTTCTCCTTCACCAGACGCACCCGCATCCTCGGACGGCTCGGGGCTCGCTTCGGTCTCTTCGGAGGAATCAGCGGGGGGAGCCTCGTCCGACCCGTCATCCTCTTCGGGCTGATCGGTCTCCGCCGCTTCGTTCTCTTCGGTCATCTTTATCCTATGCGATCACGCACGCAGGAACTTTTCCTGCTGGATCTTCTCCTGGAGCTTCAGGACACCCCACATCAGCGCCTCGGGCCGGGGGGGGCATCCGGAAACATAAATATCCACGGGAACAACCTGGTCCACGCCTTGAAGGGTCGAGTACGTGTTGAAAGGCCCGCCCGCCGTGGAGCAGCTTCCCATCGAGATGACCCATCGGGGCTCGGGCATCTGGTCGTAGACCTTCCGAACCACCGGAGCCATCTTGTAAGTGACCGTGCCGGCTACGATCATCACGTCCGACTGCCGGGGCGTCGCCCGGAAGATGATCCCGAAGCGGTCAAAATCATACCGGGAGGCCCCGCTCGCCATCATCTCGATAGCGCAACAGGCCAGACCGAACGTCATGGGCCACAAGGCGGATTTTCGTGCCCAGCCAACCAGGTAGTCCAGCGTGGTCGTGAGGATGTTCTCCTGAAAACGGTTCTCGACTATACCCATTCAAGGGCTCCCTTCTTCCAGGCGTAGACGTATCCCACGAGCAGGATCACCAGAAAGAGCATCATCTCGACGAACCCGAACAGGCCGATTCGGTTATAAACCACGGCCCAGGGGAAGAGAAAAACGCCCTCGACGTCGAACAACAGAAAGAGGATGGCGACGATGTAATACCGGATGGAGAAATGCTCGCCCGCCCGGACGAGCGGAGGGATGCCGCACTCATAAGGAGACAGCTTCTGCGGATCCGGCTTGCTCGGGCGGACAAGCATCGCGATGAGCAGCGTTCCCCCGCCGAAAGCGGCCACCACCAGAATAAAGATGAAGACCGGGATAAACGGGTGAATCGAAGTATAGTCGCTAAAGAAACGGTTCAGAATCTCCACGCCGACAGACCCCCAACCGGACTTTCACGCGCAGGACATAAGGAAATTTCTGAGATGAATAGAACAGAACTTCCCTGACAACGTTGATCAAGCCTTCCCAAAAGTATAATCCCTCGCCCGCTCGGGTCAAAGGGCATTCTTGCACTTTTTTTCACAATCTCAGAATCCACCCGCCGCCGTCAGCTTCGCCAGAGAAAGCGCCCCGGACGGGAAAACGCCCAGTTGCAGCGTCCCCCACACCGCGATCAGCAACCCAGCGGCCGTCAATACGCCCACCCGAAGGCGCGCGGGGGTCTCCTCTGCATCCTGCGTCCGGGACTCCCGCATGAAAATTCGCACCACCACGCCCAGGTAATAGGTCACCGCCACCACGCTGTTCAGGACCGCGATCACCACCAGCCACGTGTAGCCCGCCTCGACGGCGGCGCTGAAGATGTAGACCTTTCCCATGAACCCGGCCGTCGGCGGCAACCCGGCAAGGCTGAACATGAAGAGCGACAGAACGAGCCCCAGCACGGGCCGCCGGGATCCCAGACCGTCGTATTCGGACAGGTCCAGCGTCTCCCGGCCATCGCCATTCGCCGCGCTCAGGGCAATGATGACGCCGAAGGCCCCGATCGTGCTCAGGGTGTACTGGAAGAGGTAGAACAGCAGTCCCCCCGCGCCGGTCCGGTTCAGGGCGACCAGGGCCATGAGCAGGTATCCGGTGTGGGCGATGCTCGAGTACGCGAGCATCCGCTTGATGTTGCGCTGGGAGATGGCCGCGACGTTGCCCAGCGTCATGGTCAGAACGGCCGCCACCCAAAGGATCACGCTCCAGTCCACGTGAAGGGCCACGAGGGGTCCCGCGAACACCCGGAAGAACGCCGCGAAGCCGGCGGCCTTGACGGCGGCGGCCATGAACCCGGTCACCGACGTCGGCGCCCCTTCATAGACGTCGGGCGCCCACATGTGGAAAGGGACCGCCGCGACCTTAAAACCGAATCCCACCACCAACAGGCCGACGCCCGCGAACAAAAGCCAGTCCATCCCCTCTCGGGCCCCGCCAGCCACCAGCCTCTCGGTCAGGACGGCGTGGTCGAGGCTCCCCACGCTGCCGTAGACGAGGGCGATTCCATAAAGCAGAAATCCGGTGGCGAAGGCCCCCGTCAGGAAATACTTCATCGAGGCCTCGCTCGAGGCGGGCCGCGTCTTGAACATCCCGGCCAGGATATAGGAGGCGATGGACATCACCTCGAGTCCCAGGAAGATGGTGATCAGGTTCGTTCCCCCCGCCATCATGACCATGCCCGCGGCGGCGAACAGGAGCAGGGCATAATACTCCCCGTTGGCGATCCCCTCCCGCGCAGCGTAATCATGGGAAAACAACAGGGTCAGACCCGTTCCCAGGACGAAGATCAGTGTGAAAGCCTGGGTGAGCCGGTCGGCGGCGAACATCCCGTTGAAGACCCGCTGGGGCGAGTCCCAAATCCAGACGGCCGACAACGCCGCCCCCGCGAGGAACACCAGCCCGAGACCGGTCAGCCACCCGTGGGCGTCTTTGCGGAAACTATCCACCATGAGAACCGTGATCCCCCCAACGCAGAGCCAGATCAGGGGCAGGATCGCCTGTAGGTTTACATCGGGGATTTCGGGGGCCACGCTCACCGCCTTCCGATCAGGGCTGTAGACGCGGGCATCTTCGTCAAGTCCGCGGTGCGCTCGGCTTTGGCCGCGTTCTCTTTCAGCATCCGGTCCACCGATGCCTCCATGGAATGGAAGAAGGGTTTCGGCGCCAGGCCGATCCAGAAAATGAAGAGAACAATCGATCCCAGGACCGCCCACTCCCGCGCGCTGAGATCGGGCAGGGAGCGGTTCTCCTCGCGGGTCACCCCGCCGAAGATCATCCGCTGAACCATCCACAGCATGTACACCGCGCCCAAGATGACGCCCAGCGTCGCCCAGGCCGTCGCCCAGCGGTGGACCCGGAAGGAGCCGAACAGGATTGTAAACTCGCCGACGAACCCGTTGAGTCCGGGCAAGCCGATGGAGGAGAAGGTCACAATTAGGAAGATGACCGCGTAAGCCGGAATCACCTTGGCCAATCCGCCGTACTCTTCGATCAATCGCGTGTGCCGCCGCTCATAGATCATCCCCACCAGGAAGAACAGGGCGCCCGTTGAAAGCCCGTGGTTCACCATCTGGAGGATGCCCCCTTCGACGCCCTGGGCGTTCATGGCGAACAGCCCCAGCATCACGAATCCCAGATGGCTGACCGAGCTGTACGCGACCAGTTTCTTCACATCCTCCTGAACGAAGGCCATCAGCGCTCCATAGAGAATTCCAAGGACGGACAGCACAACGATGAACGGCGTGTAGTCCCGGGCCGCCAGCGGGAAGAAGGGGATGGCGAACCGGATGAAACCGTACGTCCCCATCTTCAGCAGAACCCCCGCCAAGATGACGCTCGCGGCGGTGGGGGCCTCCACGTGGGCGTCCGGCAACCAGGTGTGAAACGGGAACATGGGGACCTTGATCGCGAAGGCCAGGAAAAACGCGCCGAACAACCACCACTGGACATCGCCCGGGAGACCGAGACGGTTCAGCTCCATATAACCGAACGTCAGGACGCCTGTGCTCTTGTAATTCAGGTAAACCATGACCAGCACCGCGACCAGCATCAAGACGCTTCCCGCCATCGTGTACAAGAAAAACTTGACGGCCGCGTAAATCCGCCGCTCGCCGCCCCAAACGCCGATCAGCAGGGCCATGGGAATCAGCATCACCTCCCAAAACACGTAGAACAAGAACATGTCCAGGGCGACGAAGACCCCCAGCATGGCCGTCTCCAGCAAGAGCATGGAAACGTAGAACCCCTTGACGCGGTGCTGGATGTCTTTCCACGAGCCAAGGATCGCCAGCGGCATCAGGAAGGCGGTCAGCAGGACCATCCACAGGCTGATGCCGTCCACGCCCAACCGGTAGCCGATGCCGATGCCCGGGATCCATGAAGCGGTCTCCGTGAACTGCATCGTGCCCACTTCGGGACGGAACGCGGCGTACATCACCAGCGCGAGAACGAACGTGGCGATGGAAACCGCGAAAGCAATCCCCTTCACCGCGGCCGGCTCCCGGCGGCTCCAGACTCCCACCAGGATCGCGCCGGCCAGGGGCAGGAACACGATCCAGCTCAAAATCGGAAAACCCAGAGAATTCATTGCGGCTCACCCGTTCCCCGTAAGATCGCCGAATAATCAGCGCCAGGTGTAAAACAACGCGATGGCGGCGATCCCGGCCACCATGGACAACAGGTACGTCTTCGTATGCCCCGTCTGCAAAGCCCGAACCACGCCGGACAAATTCCGGAAGGCCCCGCCCACGCCGTTGACCAGCCCGTCCACCAGCAAGACGTCCACGCCCCTCCACAGGGTGAGCGCCGTGTTTCTCAGCGGGATGACGAACAGGCTGTCGTAGAGCTCATCCACGTAGAACTTGTTAAGAAGAAGCCGGTGCAGCGTGGGGAAGCGGTCCGCCGCCTTCTTTGCCATTTCCGGCCGGGCCAGGTGCATCTGGTAAGCCAGGAAGATTCCAAAGCCCGCCACCACCAGAGAGACGACCATCAGGCCCAGCTCCAGGCCCACACCTCCGTGGGCCGCCGCCGATCCGGCGGCCCCCGCGAAGACCGGCGCCAGGAAGTCCCCGAGGATGTCGGCCCCCTGAAGGATGGGGACGCCCACCCATCCGCCAATAACGGCCAAGACCCCGAGGACCACCAGCGGCAGGGTCATGACAGCGGGCGACTCGTGGGGCCGGGGCGCGGCCGCGCCCCCGTAGCGGAAAGCGCCGTGGAAGGTCAGGAAAATGCACCGGAACATATAGTAGGCCGTCAGTCCCGCGACGAGGACACCCAGCCCCCAGAACACGGGGCGGCCGGCCGCCCAGGCCTTCCAGAGGATTGCGTCCTTGCTGAAGAAACCCGCCAGGGGGAAGATCCCCGCCAGCGCCAACCCGCCGATCACAAACGTCCAATACGTCGTCGGCATCTGGCGTCTGAGGCCGCCCATCTTGCGGATGTCCTGCTCTCCGCCCATGGCGTGGATGACGCTGCCGGACCCCAGGAAGAGAAGGGCTTTGAAGAAGGCGTGCATCATGAGATGGAAGATCGCCGCGCCGAACGCCCCCAGTCCGCAGGCCAGGAACATGTAACCGAGCTGGCTGATCGTCGAGTAAGCGAGCACCCGCTTGATGTCGGTCTGCACCAGGGCGATCAGGGCGGCCAGAAGCGCCGTCGCCATCCCGACGGCCGCAACCGTGAGGAGGACGTCGGGCGCCAACAGAAACAGGACGTGGGTGCGGGCGACCAGGTAGACGCCGGCGGTCACCATCGTGGCGGCGTGAATGAGCGCGCTGACCGGGGTCGGGCCCTCCATGGCGTCCGGGAGCCAGGTGTACAGGGGAATCTGCGCCGACTTGCCCGTGGCCCCCAGAAAGAGGAGGAGCGTGATGGCCGTCACGACCGCGCCTCCGGCGGAGAGCTTCTCCGGCGCGGCGGCGAACACCCCCGCGTAATCCAGCGTCCCGAACGTCGAGAAAATCAGGAACACCGCGATGGCGAACCCGAAATCACCGATCCGGTTGACGATGAAGGCCTTCTTCCCGGCGTCGGTCGCGGACTTCTTCTCGAACCAGAAACCGATGAGCAAGTAGGAGCAAAGCCCCACGCCCTCCCAGCCGACAAACAGGACCAGGAAATTATCGGCCAGAACTAGGAGCAACATCGCGAAGAGAAACAGGTTCAGATAAGCGAAATACCGGGTCCGTCCCGGATCTTCGTGCATGTAGCCGATGGAATACACGTGAATGATGAATCCGACGCCCGTCACCACGAGGCTCATCACCGCCGAGAGGGGATCGAAAAGGAAGGACGCCCGGACGACAAAATCCCCGGCGGCGATCCAAGTGTAGAGGGTCTGGTGAACGGACCTGGCCGAAACCTCCAGGCCAAGGAGCGAGAAGAACGCCCAGACGGACGCAACGAAGCTCAGGCCGGCCGCCGCGCAAGCAATGAGACCGGCGTTGCGCGCTCCTGTACACCGGCCAAACACGCCGTTAATCACCGCCCCCAGGGCGGGAAATAGAAGAATCCACCAGAGATTTTCGAGCATGGCTTTACATTCTGAGCAGGTTGACTTCGTCCACGTCCACGGACTGCTTGTGGCGATAGATTGAAATGATGATGACGAGTCCCACGGCCGCCTCGGCCGCGGCCACCGCCATCACGAAGAAGACCAGAATCTGCCCGTCCAGCGTTTGAAGGAAGCGCGAAAACGCGACGAGCGTCAGGTTCGCGGCGTTCAGCATTAACTCGATGGACATGAAGATCACGATGACGTTTCGGCGCAAAAGCACACCGATGACGCCCAAGGTGAACAAGACGGCGCTGAGAATCAGATAGTGCGACAGCGGAACCAAATCACTTCCTCTTCGGTGATGCCGCGTTTCTCACAAAGATGTCGGCTCATTCGCTCCGCCTCGCCAGGACAACCGCTCCGATGATGGCCACGAACAGCAGGATCGACGTAATCTCGAAGGGCAGCAGGTAATCGGTGAACAGGAGCCGGCCGATCGCCTTGACATTTCCCACCTCAGCCAACCGCTCCGGCGAAAACGGGCCGACGGGCTCCGGCTGCGGAATCCCGCGCGTCCGGACGAACAGGAAGACGAGGAGACCTAGGGCTATCAGCAAGCCCGCGACCTTCTGGCCCTTGAGCTTGATCGGCGTCCTTTTCTCGGCCCCCACGTTCAACAGCATGATGACGAACAAGAACAGGACCATGATGGCCCCCGCGTAAACCAACACCTGGATGGCCGCGATGAATTCCGCGTGCAGGAGCAAAAAGATGCAGGCCAGGCTGAACAACGTCCCGATGAGGTAGAGGGCGCTGTAGACGGCGTTCCTCGAAGAGATCACCATCAGCGCCGTCCCCACGGCCGCGACCGCAAAGATGTAGAACAGGACCGCTGGCATGCCTACCCACGCCCCCCGCCGCTTGGGACCCGCCTGCCGCCGATCGGCACTGTGGCCCCCCGAGGCTCCGGCTCGGCGGGTCGTCCCTCGGGCGGCGGAACGAGCAGCCTCTCCTTGTTGTAGAGCATGGATTCCCGGTCGTAGCTGCAAAATTCGTAACCCTCGCCCAAGACGATGGCGTCCACCGGACAGGCCTCTTCGCACATTCCGCAATAGATGCAGCGGAGCTCGTTGATCTCGTAGATCGACGCGTACCGCTCCCCCGGAGAGACACGGTGGTCGGGCGTGTTTTCCTCCGATTCAATATAAATGCAGTCCACCGGGCAGGCCGCCTGACAGAGTTTGCAGCCGATGCAGCGCTCCATCCCCGCGTAGGGGCCGTCTTCATAACGCATCAGCTTGTGAAGACCCCGGTAGCCCGGCACCATCGGAACCCGCTCTTCGGGGTACCTAACGGTGATCGGCCTCTTGAACAAATGCCGGAACGTCAGCGCGAGGCCTTTTCCCAACTCGGTAATCATCGGATTTCCCCCACGGTGGTATCGCTCATCAGCCCCAGAACGCCAGGACGCCGGCCGTGATCAGGATATTGGCGAGGGCCAGCGGGAGGAGGACCTTCCAGCCGTAGTCCATAAGCTGGTCGTACCTCAGCCGGGGAAACGTCGCCCGAACCCAGATGAACACGAACAGGAAGAAAAACGTCTTGACGAGGAACCAGACGACGGGCGGCAGCAGCGGGCCCCGCCAGCCGCCCAGAAAGAGCGTCGAGGCCAGGGCCGAGATTGTGATCATGGCCGCATACTCGCTCATGAAGAACATGGCGAACTTCATGCTGCTGTACTCGGTGTGGTATCCAGCCACCAGCTCGGTCTCGGCCTCCGGCAAGTCGAACGGAGCCCGGTTGACCTCCGCGACCCCCGCGACCATGAACAGCGCGAACCCGAGCGGCTGAAGAAGAATGAACGGGACCTTGGCCTGGGCGTCGACGATGTCCACCAGACTCAGGGACCCGGCCAGCATGATCACCCCCACGACCGAAAGGCCCAGCGTGAGCTCGTAACTGATCATCTGCGCCGAGGCCCGAAGCCCCCCCAGCAGGGAATACTTGCTGTTGGACGACCACCCCGCCATCACGAACCCGAGCACCCCCAGAGACGACAGCGCGAAGAAGTACAGAATCCCGATGTTCACGTCGGCGATCACCAAGTCCACAGAGACGCCGAGGACGCTCAACGAGTCGCCGAACGGGATGATGGCGAACGAGGCGATGGCCGGGATCAAGGTCATCATCGGGGCCGCCACGAAGACCCACCGGTTGGCCTCACGGGGGATCACATCTTCCTTGAACATGAGCTTGATCCCGTCGGCGATGGGCTGAAGCAGTCCATGAAACCCCACCCGCATCGGACCCAAGCGGACCTGGATGTGCCCGAGAACCTTCCGCTCCACATAGGTCATGTAGGCCACAACCAAAAGAAGGATGTTGAAGACGATCACGATCTTCACCACCGTCGCCAGAACAAAGGGGATCATCCCGCCCGCTTCTCCAAAGTGACCGCCGGAACCGGCTCCCCGGCCGACAAGAGAACGTTCGAAGGGGAATCCCCCGCGCCGCTCGGGACGTAGACCGCCCCCGGCGGGGTTTTCCGGTCAACGCGCACCGGGACGGAGATTTTCCCCCTCGGCGAAGACAGGTTTACGACCTCCCCCTCGGAGACCCCGAGGGCGGCCGCGGCGTCGGGATGAATCTCGGCGTACGCCTGCGGGCCGGCGGCCTGAATGGCCTTCGACTCGGCCGCCATCGCGCCCGTCGAAAAGAGCATCGGAGAAGTCAGCAGCCGTAGGCCCCGCGCGCCGGAAGTGACGGCCGCCGATCCCCCCCCCCCCCCCCCGGCCCCCCGCACGCCGGAAGGTCCCGGCGCCGCCCCTTCCGAGGGGGGCGCTTCGGCCGCCCACCGGAACCCGCCCCTCTCCGGCCCGCCGTTTCCGATGCCGGCATAGGCCGGAATCACCTTTTCGATCTCCGCCTGAACGGCGGCCAGACCGTCAATCCGGGTTGGCGAGCCGAACCGGCTCATGAGCTCCCCGATGATCTCCCAATCCGGCCGGACACCGGCACTCGGCCGGACGGCGACGTCGAGCGCCTGAACGTGACAGCCGACGCCCGTCACCGTTCCCTCGATTTCCGTCGGCGCCCCGACGGGGAGGACGACGTCCGCATACGCCGCCGAGAAGTTCGGCAGGCTGTCCTGAACCACCAAAAACTCCAGGCCGTCCAGGGCCACGCGCACGGCTTCCGGATCCGGGAAGTCACGAACCGGATCCGCCCCCATGAGGTAGAGCGCCTTGATCCGGCCTTCCCGGACGGCCGCGAGGATTCCTTGCGCATCCAACCCCGTCCATTCGGGATACCGGAGGACGCCGGCCTCGAAGAGTGCGTTATCTCGGCCCACGGGGCGGTAACCGGGGAAGGCGTAGGGAAGGCATCCCATGTCCATCGCGCCCTGAAGATTCGGCCCGGTGTGAAGGTAGCCGCCCCGGGCGCCGGGGAGCGCCGACTCCAGTCCGGCGAACAGCGGCGCGGCCGAGGCATCGCCGACGCCCGGCCCCATCAGCAGGGTGCAGCCGCCGGCCGCTCCGATGATCTCGGCGGCGCGGCGGAGGTCGTCCGAGCCAACGCCGGCCGTCTCGGCCAACGCGCCCAGCGGGGCTTCCGCTCCGGGGGGCTGCGACAGATCCGCGCCCCCCTCCTTCAACGCCGCCCAAAGCCCGAGCATCAAGGCGCGCTCCGCTCCGGGCGCGTACTGAAGACGGACCGCCACGGGCGTATTCACCGAAACCCGCCGGGGATGGGCCAAAACCAGTCTCCCGCCCGCCTGGACAGCCTTCCGCAACCGGAGCGCCAGGATGGGGTGCTCATAGAACAGGTCGGCCCCCAACACGAAGGCCGCCGGCGATTTTTCCAGGTCCTCGAAGCCCAGGCTCAACCCCGGATACCCGCGGGCCCGGATGTAGGCGTCGGTGGTGGCCAGGTCCAGGGGCTGGGTGCGCGCGTCGACGTGGTTCGTACCCAGGACCCCGCGGAGCATCTTCTGGAACAGGTAGGCCGCCTCATTGGTGGACCGTGCACCCCCGATGCCCGCGACGGCCTCCGGGCCGTGCGCGTCCCGGACGCGGCGTAGGGTCTCGACGGTCTGGGTCAGGGTCTCCTCCCAGGTCTTCTCGGTCCGGGCCTGCGCGGGGCCCGCCTCCGGGGTTCGCAGCCGGTTCGGGCTTCCGACGAACTCCATGCCCCAGCGGCCAGCGTCGCAGATCCAGGTCTCGTTGACGGCCTCGTTGCGGCCCGCCGTCACGCGCTTGATGTCGTTCTCTCGGGTCCAGATCGCGCTCGAGCACTGAACCGGGCAGAGCAGGCAGGGGACCTCCGTCTCCTCCATCTCCCAGACGCGCGCCTTGAACCGATAGGGTTTATTGGTCAACGCGCCCACCGGACAAAGGTCGATCACGTTCCCGGAGACGGTGGACTTCACAGAAACGTCGAGACCGTGGTAGGTGTCCACCATCGTCCGGTCGCCCCGATCCACGAAACCGAATTCGCTCGCCCCGTCGATCTCCTCGCTGAACCGCATGCAGCGCGTGCAATGGACGCACCGGTTCATCTCGGGCTCGATGTACGCGCTGATCTCCAACTTGGGGTAGATGCGCCGGACGAACTCGCTGCGGGTGATCGACTTGCCGAAGCTCATCGTGATGTCCTGGAGGGGGCATTCCCCCCCCTGATCACAGATGGGGCAGTCCAGCGGGTGGTTGAGGAGAAGGAACTCAACAACGCCCTTCTGGGCCTGGACGGCGACTTCGGAGGTGGTCGAGACGACCATCCCGTCGGCCACGGGCGTCGAGCAGGCCGTGAAAGGTCTCGGCGCGACCCCCGGAGGCGGGGCCGGCTGCTGGATCTCCACCATGCACTGTCGGCACTGCGCCACAACGGACAGCTTCGGATGATAGCAGAACCGGGGGATGTAGATCCCCAGCGCGTCGGCCGCTTGGATGATGGTCGAGCCGGGCTCGACAGCGATCGTTTTTCCGTCGATGGTGACGGTCGGCATGGACTCCCTACCTCTTGATTTCGAAAAGGAGCATCGCTTGCCTGCCTGCGCCTTCCTCCTACACAAGCGTCGGCGCGCGCCGGACGTAAGCCTCGAACTCTTCCGGGAACTTCAGGATGCCGCTCTCGAGCGGCCCGCAGGCGGCGTCCCCCAGGGGACAGAGACAACGGCCGCCCTTGATGTTGCCCGCCATCTCCAGGAGGAGATCCAGGTCCTCCGGTCTTCCCTGCCCGTCCAGAATGCGCCCCAAAATCCGGTGGGCCCACCCGGTCCCCTCGCGGCAGGGCGTGCACTGGCCGCAGGACTCGTGATGGAAAAACCGCATCAGGATGTACGTGGCCCGGACGATGTCGGTCGTCTCGTCCATGACGATGACCGCCCCCGATCCGCCCATGGTCCCGATGGCGGCGAGGGTGTCGAATCCCATCCGCACGTCGATCTCATCCGCCGTGAGCATGGGCGCGGAGGCGCCGCCGGGGATGACGGCCTTCAGCTTCCGGCCGCCCGGGATTCCGCCGGCGTGATCATCAATGAGCTCCCGGCACGTGACGTTCAGGGGCAGCTCATAGCAGCCGGGCTTGTTGACGTGGCCGCTGACGGCGAACACCCTTGTACCCGCGTTCCGCTCGAACCCGATGCCGGCGAACCACTCGGGTCCCCGGGTAATGATATCGGGCACAAAACAGAGGGTCTCCACGTTATTGACGACGGTCGGGCTGGCGTACAGACCTTTGAGGGCCGGGAACGGCGGCTTCGGGCGGGGCTGGCCGCGCTTGCCCTCCAGGGACTCCAGCAAACCCGTTTCTTCTCCGCAGATGTAGGCCCCCGCGCCCCGGTGGAGGTGAATCTCGCAGTCGAATCCCGAGCCGAGGATGTCCCGGCCTAGGCGCCCCGTCGCATAGGCCTCGTCCACCGCGGCCCGCAGACGCCGGTAGGCCTGGCCGAATTCCCCGCGGACATAAAGGTACGCAGTCTGGATCCCGACGGCGTAACAGGCGATCAGGATGCCCTCGACGAGGAGGTGGGGATCCTCTTCCATGAGCAATCGGTCTTTGAAAGTCCCCGGCTCGCTCTCGTCCCCGTTCACGCAGAGGTACTTCGGCCCGGCGTGGTCTTTGGGGACGAAGCCCCATTTAACGCCGGTCGGGAAGCCCGCCCCTCCGCGCCCCCGGAGACCCGAGGCCTTCACCGTCTCGATCACCTCGGCAGGATCAGGCTTCTCATCCAGGATCCGCTGGATGCCCTGATAGATCCCACCTGCCAGGGCGCCTTCCAAGGTGTGGCTGCCTTCTTTGCCTACGTTCTTCGTGACGATGGGCAGGATCTCGACGCTCATGCCGACGCCTCCGTCTCATCCACCGGGAGCGCCCACTCAGCCGCGTCCGGGCCGCCCTCGTCGCCGTCCATCTCGCGGTTCCACCCGTCGATCAGCGCGTCCAGCTTCTCCGGAGTCAGGTCCACGTGGAGGTTGTCGTCGCACCACATCATGGGGGCGCGGTCACAGGCCCCCAGGCATTCCGCCCGGCCCAGGGAGAACCGGCCGTCCGACGTAACCTGGCCAACCCGGATACCGAGCTTTCCTTCCAGGCTCCGGATGACGTCCTCCGCCCCGGCCAGGTAACAGATCAGGTTCTGGCAGACCCACAGGTGCCGTTTTCCCACCGGCTCGGTGTGGAGCATCTCGTAGAAGCTGGTAACGCTCAGGACGTCCATCGCCGACAACTCCAGGAGATCCGCCACGTATTGGATGGCCCCCGGCGACAGATATCCGAACTCCTCCTGGGCAAGCCGCAGGGTGGGAATCAGGGCGGACCGCCGGAGGGGATACTGGGCGCAGAGGCGCTCGAATTCGGCCATGGCCTCGTCGGAGAACGCTAGGGCCGTCCTTGGGGTCTCGCTCACCGGTCCACCTCCCCGAGGATGAAGTCCATGCTCGCGATAATGGCCACCACGTCCGCCATCATCTTTCCGACGATCGCCTTCTCCAGCGCCTGCACGTTGACGAACGAAGGCGGGCGCAGCTTGGCCTTGTAAGGTTTTGGTCCGCCGTCGCTCACGATGTAGAAGCCCACCTCTCCGCGCGGCCCTTCGATGGGGACATAGGCCTCGCCCTTGGGCACGTCGAAACCGTGCGTGAAGATCAGGAAGTGGTGAATCAGGGCCTCCATGTCATCATGTAACCGCTCTTTCGGCGGGGGGACCACCTTCGGGGCGTCCGCCAGGACAGGTCCATCCGGGAGGCGATTCAGGGCCTGCCGGACGATCTTCGCGCTCTCGCGCATCTCGGCCATGCGGACCCGATACCGGTCGTACACATCGCCGCCCTCCCGGGTCGGGACATCGAACTCGAACCGCTCGTAGCCGGAGTAGGGCTGGGCCTTTCTCAGATCGTGGGCCACGCCGCACGCCCTTAAGTTGGGACCGCTCAATCCCAGGTCGATGGCCTCGTCGGCGGTGAACGGGCCCACGCCTACGGTCCGCTTCTTGAAGATGGGGTTCTCCGTCAGGAGGGTCTCGTATTCATCCACCCGGTCCGGAAAGACGTCGATGAACGCCCGAACCTCTTCTTCGAACTCCGGATAGAGCGGCCGGGCGAGCCCGCCGACACGGAAATAGCTCGTCATCATCCGCACGCCGGAAACCCGCTCGAAGAGCCGAAGCACCTGCTCCCGCTCCCGGAAACAATACAGAAATACCGTCATGGCGCCCAGGTCGAGGGCGTGGGTCGCCAGCCAGACCAGGTGGCTGTTGATGCGGGTGAGCTCGGCCAGGATCACGCGGGCATACTGGGCCCGGGGGGGGATTTCCAGCCCCAGAAGCTTTTCCACCGGCAGAACATAGGCCAGGTTGTTGGACAGGGGGGCCAGGTAATCCATCCGGTCGGTGATGGTGATGGCCTGGGTGTATGTCTTTTCCTCCATCGTCTTCTCCATCCCGGTGTGGAGATAGCCAATGTCGGCCGCGGCCCGGACGATGGTCTCACCGTTGAGCTCGAGAACCAGGCGCAGGACCCCATGCGTGCTGGGGTGCTGAGGACCCATGTTGAGGGTCATGGTCTGGGTGTGGATCCCGGACGCGTCCTCGATCTTCGTCCCGCTCCAGGGCGCCCCGATGTCGTCGAGGATCTCAGCCATCGGTGGATTCCTTCGATGGGTCGGACCCCGGATCAGGGCCGGAGTCATCCGGCCGCCGGTGCGCGTCCACATCTCTCTCGATGGTGGTCCAGTGGTCGTGGCGGACGTATTCCTGGCCCCCGGTGAACTGGACCGGCTCATCCCCCACGGCGAAGTCCTTCCGATGCGGGTGGCCCTCGAAGCCCTCGGGCGTCAGAATGCGCTCGAGGTTCGGGTGGCCGTTGAACCGGATGCCCACCAGGTCGAAGGCCTCCCGCTCGTGCCAGTTCGCCACACTCCACACGGGGACCACCGAGTCCAGGGCGGGCGGTTCCGAATCCACGCAGGCCCTCAGGCGGAGCCGGCGGTTGAAGGGGATGGACTGGAGGTGATAGACCACGGCGAACCGGGGGCCGTCCACATCCAGGGTCAGACGATCCAGGCCGCAGAGGTCGGCCAGAAAGTTGTACCGCAGTTCGGAGTGGTCTCGCAGGAACCGGCAGATCTCGGCGACCCGTCTGGATTCCACCTCGACGGTGGTCTCGTCCCGGAAGTGCGTCACGTCCAAGACCGCGTCACCGAACCGGCTCCGCAGGAGGTCCACCGTTGCCTTGGACATCGCGGCGGCCGGCGGGTCCGTCTCCGGCCCGGCGTCGCCCGCTTCGGTGTCCGCCGCCCGTTTCTCGGGATTCTCGGATTCGGACATTTTCAATTCGCGCGTTTCATATGAAATTCGTCACAAGCCAAGATCCGGAACTATCCCCGGAAACTTATCCATGCCATCACACGGCGTTATCCCAATAACCGGCGCAGGCGCCTTTCGGATGTTCCGTTATCAGGCCTTCTCTTTCAGGGATTCGTTCTCGATCTTGGCCTGAAGCTTCATGATGGAATCGATGAGGGTTTCAGGCCTTGGAGGGCAACCCGGGACGTAGACGTCCACGGGAATGATTCGGTCTACGCCCTGGACGAGCGCGTAGTTGTTGAAGACGCCGCCCGTCGATGCGCAGGCGCCCATGGAGATCACCCATTTGGGCTCGGGCATCTGATCGTAAATCCGCTTGACCACCGGGGCCATCTTTTGGGACACACGGCCCGCGACGATCATCACGTCCGCCTGCCGGGGAGATCCCCGAAAGACCTCCGCCCCGAACCGGGCCAGGTCGAATCGGGAGGCCGACGTCGCCATCATCTCGATCGCGCAACAGGCCAACCCGAACAGGGCGGGCCAAAGCGAGTTCTTTCTCGCCCAGTTGACCAGGTCCTCGAGGCGGGCCAGGACGACGTTGTCCTTCAGTTGTTCTTCCAGTCCCATGCGCTACTTCCAATCCAGGGCGCCGCGCCGCCAGACGTACACCAAGCTCAGGCCGAGAATCCCGATGAAAACGACCATCTCGATGAACCCGAACACCTTCAGGTCACGAAATACGACCGCCCAAGGGTACATGAACACCGCCTCGATGTCGAACAGGATGAAGAGCACCGACACCATGTAAAACTTGACGGAGAACCGGACTCGGGCGTCCCCGACGGCCTCGACGCCGCATTCGTAGGGGCTGTCTTTTACAACGCTTCGCCGCCGCCGCCCCAACAAGGAGGAGACCAGCAGGTTCACGGCCGCGAACCCCGCCACGACGACCAGCATCGCGAATATCGGAAAATAACCCGCAAGCATCAATCAAGAATCCCGGTTCGGAAAGGCGGTCTCACCCCGCCCCTGAGGACAACCTATCCACCGACCCGTCGCCTGTCAAGCGGCCCTGCGCGCTTCGCCTTCCATAACGGATTTCCTGCAATTCATATTCCCAAACCAAAGGGACGAATCTCCCTTTGTTTCCGCCTGGAAACGCCTCTTTGTGTCAGAGATCCATCTTACTAAGTCAAAATTTTCCGCCGGTCCATCGGCCTTAGAGGCGCCCAGTCGTGCGCCTCTCCGAGTTCACGCATCCCCTTTCTTTTTATTTTACCCGATGAGCGCGTGATATTGCCGGGAGACCTTCGGGCAACACCCGGTTTGAGTTATGATGTCAGAGGCGTCTCCATTTCCCGGCGGGGAATTGCGTGCGACTGCCCGCCGGGGCCGCCCCCATCGCGCAGCCGGAAGACGACATGCTCATCGAGGACCTCAAGGCCATTCAGGAGCGGCGCGACTACCTGCCGGAGGACGAGCTCCGCGCGCTGTCCGCACGCACCCGCGTCCCGCTCTACGAGATTCAGGGCGTCGCCTCTTTCTACCCCCACTTTCATCTGGAGCCCCCGCCGCCCGTCCGCGTGGACATCTGCGTCGACCTAGCCTGCCATCTCCGGGACGCCGGGACGCTGAAAAAAACCGTTGAGGCCGCCCTCTCCGACGGGGACCGAGAGAAGGTCCGGGTGTGCGGGGTGTCTTGTCTCGGCCGCTGCGACCGGCCGTGCGCAATCGCCGTCAATGATCACATCTACGACGACATCCCGGCCGGGGAGGTTTCCGGCCTGATTCGGTCGGCCCTCGCGGGAGAAGGTTTGGGCGGCAAAGCGCCGGTCGTCCCCAGTGACCCGTGGAAGATCGACCCATATCGCGAAACCCTCAAGTACGAGGCCCTGCGGGGGGTTCTGTCGGAAGGGCCCGAATCCGTCATCGAGAGGCTCAAAACCGCCGGCCTCCGGGGGATGGGCGGGGCGGGCTTTCCAGCGGGGCTCAAGTGGGAGATCGTCCGCAAGGCCGAAGGCGCCCCCAAATACGTCGTCTGCAATGCCGACGAGAGCGAGCCCGGAACATTCAAGGACCGGGTCATCCTGGAAACCCTCCCCCACCTCGTTATCGAGGGGATGGTCCTGGGGGGGTTGGCCGTCGGCGCCGAACGGGGGATTCTCTACCTGAGGCATGAATACGACCATGTGGTCCCCGGCCTCGAGCGCGAGCTGGACGAGGCCCGAAGCCAGGGCCTGCTGGGTCCCAACATTCCGGGGTCCGGCCGCGCCTTTGAAATCGAGATCTTCCTCAGTCCGGGCGGCTACATCTGTGGAGAGGAAACGGCACTGCTCGAAGCCCTGGAGGGCAAGCGCGCCGAACCCCGGAACAAGCCCCCGTTTCCGGGCCACGTGGGTCTTTGGGGGAAACCAACGCTCATCAACAACGTGGAGACCTTTGCCCACGCGCCCTCGATCTGCCTCAACGGGCCCGATTGGTTCTTCGCGCAAGGAGAGGGAGACGCGGCGGGTCTCAAGTTCCTGGCGCTCTCGGGGGACGTGAACCGCCCCGGCGTATACGAGGTCCCCCTGGGGACCCCGGTCCGGCGGCTCATCGAGGAACACGGCGGCGGGGTGTCCGGCGGCAATCGGCTGAAGGCCTTCATGCCCGGGGGGACCTCCTCCGGGTTTCTCCCCGCGTCGATGGCCGATATCCCCCTGGACTTCAAACCCCTGACCGACGCCGGCTCGATGCTGGGATCCGGGGCCGTCGTGGCGATCGCCGAAGGGCGGGACATGCTCGATCTCGCCTTCAACGCCATGCGATTTTTCCGGAACGAGTCGTGCGGCAAGTGCGTGCCCTGCCGGATGGGGACGGAGAAAATCGTCGATCTCCTCCGGGACGCCCTGGCCGGCCGAGGGAGACCAGAGGCCGCCGCCGTGATCCGGGAGCTGTCGGACGCGATGATGGAAACGTCGATCTGCGGATTGGGACAAGCCGCGCCGAACCCGATCCTCTCCGTTATCCGCCACTTCCCGGACGATGTGGCTTCCCGGATTGAGGGAAGGTCATAGAGAGCGTCCATCCATCCGTCAGCGCGGGATAGAACCACCCCTGAGCGCCTTCGAAACAGAAAGGAAACCCGACGATGGCCACTGCGGAAGCCGTCAAGACCCTCACGCTGAACATCGACGGTCAGGCTGTCACCGTCCCCGAAGGGACGACGCTCTACGACGCCGCCCGGTTCGGCGGGGGGGGAGGGGGAGGGCGGGAGAGGGAGATCCCGACCCTGTGCCACCAGTCCGACCTGAGCCCGGTGGGCGTCTGCCGGGTCTGCGCCGTCGAGGTGGAGGGCGCGCGCGTCCTGGCGGCCTCCTGCTGCCGGGAGGCCGAGGCCGGGATGACCGTCCGGACGAATTCCGATCGGGTGAAAAACGCCCGGCGCATGCTCGTCGAGCTCCTCATGGCGGATCACCCGGCGCCTTGCGAAAGACACCGCAAGACCCGCGACTGCGAGCTCGAGGTCCTGGCCGAGCGCCTGGGCGTGACGGAGTCGCGGCTCGCGCCGAGGGCCCGGGCGAACGGCCGCGACGTTTCCTCCAAGGTGATCGACGTCGACCACAGCGCCTGCATCCTGTGCGACCGCTGCATCCGCGCCTGCGCCGACCTCCAGTCCAACGACGTCATCGGCCGAAGCGGGAAAGGGTTCCTCGCCAAGATAGGCTTTGATTTCGACCTGCCCATGGGAGAGTCCACGTGCGTGGCATGCGGAGAATGCGCGGCTGCCTGTCCAACCGGGGCCTTGACCGAGAAACCGCTGGTGGCGGAGCGGACGGAGACCGCCCGGGCGGTAGACTCGCTTTGTCCCTATTGCGGCGTCGGCTGCTCGATCACCTATCACGTCGAGGACAACCGGATCGTCGGCGTCACGGGCCGGGAAAGCCCGGTCAACCACGGCCGGCTCTGTGTCAAGGGCCGGTACGGCTACGACTACGCACACCACAAAGACCGCCTGACCGTCCCGCTCATCCGCAAGGAGGGGGTTCCCAAGGACCCCGGCGCGCTGGACGACCCGATGGACGCCTTTCGGGAGGCCTCCTGGGATGAGGCCATGGAGAAGGCGGCCGGCGCGCTCGCGGCCATCCGGGACGCACACGGCCCCTCCGCCCTGGCCGGGTTCGGCTCGGCGAAGTGCTCAAACGAGGACAACTACCTCTTTCAGAAACTGGTCCGGGCCGTTTTCGGCACCAACAACGTGGACCACTGCACCCGGCTCTGTCACGCCTCATCGGTGGCCGCGCTGATGGAGCAGATCGGCAGCGGCGCGGTGTCGAACGTGTTCGCCGACGTGGCCCTGGCCGACGTGGCCCTGGTGGCCGGCTCCAACACCGAGGCGAATCACCCCGTGGCCGCGACGTTCATGAAAGAGGCGCACGAGGCGGGCACGCGGCTCATCGTCGTCGACCCGCGAAAGGTCTCCCTCGCCCGCTGCGCCGACCTTTACGTCGGCTTCAAACCGGGCACGGACGTAGCCTTTTTCAACGGGATGCTCCATGTCATCTTCCGGGACGGGCTCGAGGACGAGGCGTTCATCGCCCGGCGGACCGAGGGCGTCGAGGCGCTCCGCCGGACCGTGGCGTCTTACCCCCCCGAGCGCGTCGAGAAGATTACCGGCGTAAAGGCCGGGCTCATCGAGGAGGTCGCCCGCGTGTACGGCTCGGCCGAGCGGGCCATCACCTTCTGGGGGATGGGAATCAGCCAGCACACCACCGGGACGGACAACGCGCGTTGCCTGGTGAACCTGGCGCTGGTGACCGGAAACCTCGGCCGCCCTGGGACGGGCCTCCATCCCCTCCGGGGACAGAACAATGTCCAAGGGGCCTCGGACGTCGGTCTCATTCCGATTGTCTATACGGACTACCAATCGGTCAAAAGCCCCGAGGTGAAGGCCAAGTTCGAGAAGGCGTGGGGGGTCCCGCTGAGCGACCAGCCGGGGCTGACGGTCGTGGAGATCATGCACGGGGCGCTCGAAGGACAGATCAAGGGTATGTACATCATGGGCGAGAACCCCTTCCTCTCCGACCCCAACACCAACAAGGTCAGGGAGGCCCTCGCGGCCATGGAGTTTCTTGTCGTCCAAGACATCTTCCTGACGCAGACGGCCCGCTACGCGGACGTCGTCCTTCCGGCAACGGCGTTTCCGGAAAAGACGGGGACGTACACGAACACCGACCGCCGGGTGCAGCTTGGCCGGAAGGCCCTGGAGCCGCCCGGAGAGGCCCGGACGGACTGGGAGGTCGTGGCGGAGATGGGGACCCGGATGGGGTATCCCATGAAGTACGGCACGGTCGAAGACATCTTTAAAGAGATCCGGACCGTCACGCCCACGGTGGCGGGCATCACGTACGACCGCCTCGAGCGGGAAGGCGGGATCAACTGGCCCTGCCCTGATGAGAACCACCCGGGGACGAGCATTCTGTTCGAGGAGACGTTCCCGAGCGGCCGGGGCAAGCTCGTGGCCTGCGAGTGGAAGCCGGCCTTCGAGGTCGAAGACGAGGAATACCCATTCGTCCTCAACACGGGCCGCATGCTCGAGCACTGGCACACCGGCGTCATGACTCGGCGCTCAAAAGCCCTGGACGGCATCCAGCCCGAGGCCCTGGTCGAGATGCATCCAGACGACCTGGAGGCCGTGAGGGGGGGGAGGAGGGGGGCCAAAGACAGCGGGTTCGTCCGCGTTTCCTCCCGGCGCGGAGAGATCCGGCTCAAGGCCGTCGGAACAGACCACACGCCCCGGGGCTCGGTGTTCATCCCCTTCCACTTCGAAGAGGCCGCGGCCAACCTCCTGACCATCGACGCCCTGGACCCTTACGGGAAGATCCCCGAATTCAAGTATTGCGCCGTCCGGGTCGAGGCGGAATAGACAAATGGAACTTTCATCGTGACCTGGATCTTCCCGCCGGAAGAACTGGCCCGCCTCGTCAGGCCTCAGCGCTTTAGGCGGTGTCCCCCCTTCAAGACGCTGAGAATGATGGGCCTCAAGCGGGGGATGGACGTGGCGGACATCGGATGCGGTCCCGGGTTTTGGACGCTCCCGGCGGCCCGGATCACCGGACCCGCCGCCCGGGTCTACGCCTGCGACATCTCCCCCAGGATGCTGGCGGCGGCGAGGCAGAGGGCATCGGCCGACGGCCGCACGAACATAACAACCAAGAGATCCAGGACGTACCAGGTTCCGTTCGCCCCGGCGTGTACGGATTTCTGCATGATGAACTACGTCCTGCACGAGGTGGACGATCCCCCGCGCCTTCTGGCCGAGGGTGCCCGGGTCCTGCGGCGCGGGGGGGTTCTGGCGGTCTACGAGTGGGCTGCGGTGAAAACCGAGAAGGGCCCGCCGCTCTCCGAGCGAATCGGGCAAGCGAAGATGAAGACCTTCTTCCGCGCGGCCGGCTTGCGGCCCGCGGGATCGTCGAGACCGGACCGGGCCAACTACATCGTTCTCGGCGTCAGGAAATAGCCCCGGACCGGGCCGCCCGAATGTCGCCTCCCGAACCTGTTCAGGTTTCTTGACATGCCGCTCGCGGCGACCCTCGGGCTTGGGGCGGGCCTATGCTACGCCCTGTCCCACTTTCTGGTCAGGCTCGGCCTGGGCCGGTCCAACCCCTCGTCGGCCGTCGCGGTCAACGTCGTGGTCAACGCCCTAGGGTTATGGGTATTGGCCCTCTTGTTCTCTCCGATCCGTCCCCTTGCGTCGCTCGCTGCGTGGCCTTTCATCCTGGGGGGATTATTCGCGCCCAGTTTGGCCAGAATGCTCCTGTACGGCGGGATCGCGCGCATGGGCCTGGCCCGATCGGCCGCCCTCGTGGGCGCGATGCCCCTGTTCGCGGTGAGCATAGCCGTGATCTTCCTGGGAGAGCGCCCCTCGCCGGGCATCATCACCGGCGCCGTCGCGGTTGTGCTCGGCGTGGCGGCGTTGAACGCCTCCCGGATTTCGGGCGACAGGTGGGCGAAATGGACGATCCTGCTTCCATTGGGGGCGGCGCTTTGTTTCGCGCTACGGGACATTTTCAGCAAGGTCGGTCTCCGGGACATTCCGTTTCCCTTGGCCGGGGCCGCTCTTGTGGCGACGACTTCCATGTTGGCCCTTTACCTGTCCTTCTGGGTTTCAAAAAATCGCGAGAAGATTTTGTTGCCCTGGAAAAGCTTCTGGCTCTTTATCGGGGCCGGTCTGCTCGTGTGCGTCTCCTACGTTCTTCTCTTTGTCGCCCTCAACCAAGATATGGTCAGCCTCGTTTCGCCGCTCGTTGCCACGAACCCGCTCTTTGCGGTCATTCTGAGCCGCCTTTTCCTTCAAACCGAGGAGAAGGTGAGCCTCAAGGTGGTTGTGGGGGGCGTCCTCGTCGTAGCGGGAGCGTTCAGTATCTCGCTGGGGTGATCTCCATTTTCACACCAATTTCGCGGTGGAGATGTCCATTCTCCAGAGAGGCACCGGTCCGTATTCCGCTCAATTGGTTCCCGGTCTCGTGGAGCGGTTTTGTGCTACCTTCGGGATTCCAGTGTTGATCAAAAGCGGCGTTGCGATTGTCCGAACCGTCGTCGTCGCCAGCCTGGAGGTCGCCATGCTGTCCCTGCCCTATCTCGCCGGAGAGAAACCGAAGACATCCCCAAGCGCCCCCCGAACCAGCAACTGGACCAGAGCCCGCCAGCGAACGTTTACGCGCTGCTGAAAGACCGGGCCTTCGAACTTCCCCAAGTGGATCGCCGTCCCAGCATCATCTTGGTTCCGGGAGCGGTCCTAGAAGGGATAGGGGGAGCCGCACCCGCTGGTGGCCTCCGGGCGCCTCCCCGAAAGCGCCGTCATGGTCTTCGGCCCACGGGACGAGGCGGAGCTGGGCCTGATCATGAATATCATCAAGACCTCTTACCAATTTGCCCGGGGCGGGGGGTGACGGGGCGGACGATTCTTCCCTGAAGAGCTCAGCCGGGGTCCCGCAGTGTTCAGTCTCCCAATCTTGTGTGATCTTCACGAAAAGCTTTATCACGGCCTAGTGACACGAAAAGGCTGATGAGAACTACGGCAACCGTTCGTCAGGCGACCCCTTCACTTTCATCGTCCGGTCGAAAATCAGCTCGATCGCGTCCACAACCCGCTTCCATCCACTCAGGGAGCCCAGGTCGATGCCCGCATACCAGCGAGGCGCCCGGGACAAAGTCACCAGGTAATCCACAGCCCCCAGGATGAGTGCAAGGACAGCCTCCGCGTCAGCGTTGTCTTCTTCCTTCAATTCAAGCCTCTCGATCAACTCCCGCGTCCTCGTCTCGCGCAATTCCCCGAACGCGGCGGTCAGGTCGTTACGCTCGGTCATCTCCCAAGCCAGGAGCTGCCGAGTTACCGGCCGCCGTCGGATGGCGCCGAGGTAGTTGACCGCCGCCAGCGCCGCGCGGGCGGACGGGGGCATGCGGCGGAACGCATCCGGGTCGGCGCCCATCAAGTCCTCGCCGGACGGCCAGATGTCCTCTTCCCGGCCATACACCGCCAAAAGCTCCGACAATCCGCCGAAATAACGGTAGATGAGGACCTTGTCCACACCCGCCTCTTTGGCGACCGCATTCACGCCAAGCCCCTTGAAACCTTCCCGCGCCAAAAGCGCCCCGACAGCCCGGATGAGCTTCTCCCGAGTCGCCACACGGTTCCGGATTCGGACGGGCTCATTCGAGGGGCGATTCGTTCCCGATTCCGCCGTCCGGTTCGAAACCTTTTCCGGCATGGCCTCCTCCATTGTTTACCTGCTACCTACAAGCGAAATCCCGGACCTTTCAATTATGTCACCGGCAGGTCAAAATATAACCAATTTTGGGTAATTTTGTGGGATTTTCCGGGGGATAACAGCTATTCACGCGGGATGGTAGATAGAAAAACAAGGCCTTCCGGGTGGGTGTAGTCGATTATTGGTATTCGCTCGGAAAACCGACCATTGCGTGAATTACATGGATTTCACGGTAGAAAAGAGTCGGTGGCGAACCATCCAATAATCAAACTCCTGGCCGCATCTCTTCCAACCCAATCGCTCAACAAAGGGGTCAGAACTTTAATTTTTGGTTTTCTGGCGCGTTCGGTGGATTTTGGGTCAGCTTGGTCAGAAGTCGAGCGACCGCAAGGACAAAGTGATGCCCGATAGAATACGGGTCTCTTGTCATCACTTGCGTTCTTTTCTCTTGACATGCTACAACATCTTGTGTTTTCTTATCCACGAGATATCAACATCCTGTGGAAAACTTCGCATTTTGGGGAAATTCGGCCGCGGGAATCCCTCAAATGGCCAGGACAGTGGCTGACAATCCCTCTGATGAAACCATCAGGAAACAGGAAGAAAGGCGGAACGGGGTCATGAGCATCAAGTCCGACCGCTGGATCAAGCGGATGGCGAATGAACAGGGGATGATCGAGCCTTTTCGGGAGGGGCAGGTCCGAAACGGAGCGATCTCATACGGTCTGTCTTCCTACGGGTACGACATCCGCGTCTCCGACGAGTTCAAGGTCTTCACGAACGTCGACAGCTCCATCGTCGACCCGAAGGCGTTTGATGAAAAGGCTTTTGTGAACAGAAAGGGTGATGCCTGCATCGTCCCACCGAATTCCTTCGCCCTGGCCCGGACGGTGGAGTATTTCCGGATTCCCCGGAACATCCTGACGCTTTGCGTCGGCAAATCCACGTACGCGCGCTGCGGGATCATCGTCAATGTCACCCCCTTCGAGCCCGAATGGGAGGGTTTCGTGACGCTCGAGATCTCCAACACAACGCCCCTGCCCGCCAAGATCTACGCCAACGAAGGGATCGCCCAAGTCCTGTTCTTCGAAAGCGACGAGGTGTGCGAGGTCTCTTACGCCGACCGGAAAGGCAAGTATCAATCCCAGGTCGGCGTGACGCTGCCGAAGATGTGAGCGGGGTCAGACTTTTTAATCCACAGTTACCGCGGATTTCAAAAAAGAAAAAATCATAGGACCCAGGCGTCTAGCCTGGGCGAAACATGGCGTCCACATAGGCATATGTTCGGGGGCGGGTGCGGAGATTCGTCCTTACATCTGACTGAGCGTCGGCACTTTCCTTAGTAAGGGCCCCGAGCGCGAGTCGGTTGACCCCTTTACCAGCCCCTTCCTTCGGCCTGCGCATGACCCTAGCGCTGATCGTGCGAATCCAGCAAATTCTTTGTGAGACGGCGGGCTCGTTCATCGTTTTCGGGCGTGCCAAGCGGATTTTAGGTCAAGCGGGTTTGAAGCCACACGGCTACGAGGTCATAGAAGGGACAAAAGCAAAGCTAAATTCCTGACCCAATCGGGCTAAATCCCCCAATCCCGCGCATACCGGAAATCCCGGTCGATGGTGCGGCTGGAGACTTTGGCGATGACGGGGGGGCGGCGTTTGTACTGGTTTATCCGGACGAGGCGGTCCACCCGGTCAATGAATTCGGGGGCGAAGCCCTTCTTCACAAGCTCCTCGCGCGAGCAGCGCAGGTCGATAAGGTGGTAGAGGAGCGCGTCCACGTCGGCGTATTTGAAGCCCAGGTCGTCCTCGTCCGTCTGGCCGACGACCAGGTCCGCGCTGGCCGCTTTGCCGACGATTTCCTCCGGCACCCGCATGTGTGCCGCGAGCTGCCAGACTTGCGTCTTGTACAGGTCTCCCAGGGGATTCAGGGCGTGCGCCATGTCGCCGTAGAGCGTGCCGTACCCCAGGAGCAACTCCGATTTGTTGCTCGTCCCCAGGACGAGCGCCCCCAGGGCGGCCGACTGGTCGTAGAGAATCGTCATCCGCTCCCGGGCCATCTTGTTGCCCTTCCGCATGCCGTTGATCTCGGGAAACCGGGCGAAGTAGGCGTCCACCATGTCGGAGATGTCCACTGTCATGGACTTGACCCGCGTCTTCTTGAGCACCAGGCGGGCGTGCGCGACGCTCTCGGGACTGCTGAGGCGGTAGGGCATGACAACGGCCGTCACGTTCTCCCGACCCAGGGCCTTGGCGGCCAAGTAAGCGCACAGGGCGGAATCCACCCCGCCCGACAGGCCGATGACCACCCGGGCGAAACCCGTCTTCCGGACAACGTTCTCGATGAACCCTACGAGAAGCCGCTCGACAAGGGGGGCGTTGATCTCGAGCTCGGAGATGGGCGAAACGTGGTTGTGGTTCGGGACGGGCGCCGCGCGGCGGGCGCTTTTTCTCGTCCGGCCGGAATTTCCCGCTGGCCCGGACCTCGCAGACCGGCTCCCGGCCTTCGCGGATTTTAGCGGCGCGGCTTGTTTCGCACCGATCCGGGTCGATCCCGCCCGTTTACTCGCCGGCATCTTCATCTTCCGAACCGCCGTTCTCTCGCGTGCGGCGCAGATGGAGAAGCTCCTGAATCGTGAGATTCAGGTCCTCGTCGCCCAACAGCGGGGAAGCGACCCGCGCCCTCCGCACCTCGGCCATGTCCAGGTCCGCCTCGAGGATCGCTTCGTCGAAGTACGGGGCCTTGGCGACCTGCCGCCCGGCGGGGCTCACCACTTCCGAGCCGCCCCAGAAATTGATCCCGTCCTCATACCCCACCCGGTTCACGAAAACGCAAAACTGCATGAAGAGGCTCGCGTAAACGCGGATCATGCTCTCCCACGTATCGCTGATGTCGAGCTTCTTGCCCTTCCGCACGCCCCTTCCGGGACTGGAGGCTGGGAGCAGGAGGATCTGGGACCCCGCCTGGGAGGCGAGGTAGACCGTTGAGGGGTGCCAAGCGTCTTCACACACCAGCATGGCCACCCGGCCGAACCGCGTGTCGAAAGCCCGGACCTTGCTCCCCCGTGAGAGATACCGCTCCTCGTCGAAGATCCCGTAGGTCGGCAGGTAAACCTTTCTGTGGACGTGGAGGATCTCGCCCTTTTCCACGTAGAGGACGGAGTTATAGAAAAAGTGCTCCGGCGATTCCTCCACCAGCCCCACGACGATGGAGAGCTTCCGGCTGGCCCGGCGGATTTCCTTCACCAGCTTGGAATCGAGCCGTTGGGCAACGGCTGGAACCATATCCTTGAGAAAATACCCAGTCAGCCCCAGCTCGGGGAAGACGAGAAGGTCGATCCCCCGCTCGGCGGCGTCTTTCACGCTCTGGCGGAAAATTTCGACGTTGCGGTCGAGGTTGCCCAGCGTCGGGTTGATCTGGGCGGCGCCCAGTTTGAGTTCCATGAATCAATTCCCAGCCATGTCACGGCGCGCGCCCCGAAGGCCGCTGGATGCCCGGCTTCGGCGGGTCTCGATCCCGAAGCGCGCGTAGAGTCGGCGAACCTCTTCAGTGTACAACCCGGAGGCCGCGCAAACAACGAGGGGGCGAAGCGCCCGGGGAGACGGGGCGGCTTCGGGGCCCGGCGCGGAGGCCTCGGCCAGAAAGATGGACGCGGGTCCACCGCGCGAAGGATGGACGCGGCGGAATCGCTGCAACGCGAAACCCGCATCTTTCAATCTGCCGAAGACCTCGGTCTCCCGCTCCGCCAGATGGGTGAAAAACAGCCGGCCTCCCGGCGAGAGCAGGTGACGGGCGGCCCCCAGCCAGGAGGCCAAGGGGAGCGTCAGCTCGTGCCTCGCCATGGCCCGGGCGGGGTCGGGGCTCAGCCGGCCCGTCCCGGCCTTGCGGTAGGGGGGATTGATGACGGCCGCGTGAAACGACCCGGGCCGGGCCCACGCGTCCGCCCGCCGGACGTCCGACCGGATAAACCCCACACGGCGCGCCAGCCCGCTCCTTCGGGCATTCGCGACGGCAAGGCGGAGCGGACGGTCCTGGAGGTCGATCCCCACCACCCGGAGCGCCGGCCGCCGGGCAGCCATGAGGATACCGACGACGCCGGTCCCCGCGCACAGATCCGCGATGAGCGGGGCGGCGGGATTCGCGGATCGAATGGATCTCAAGGAGGCGGAGGCGAAGTCCGCAAGGAGAAAAGAATCCAGCGTGTACCGGCCGCCACGGGGACCGGGGTCGAGATAAAGAGGCAAGGATGAGACAACCTGCGGGCAGAGACTCACGAGGGGGGCTCGATGGCGGGGGGCGCAATCGCTGCTGTGGGGAGGTGTCCCGATTCGGCACAATTCCTTTAGTGACTCGGGGACTCTTTCTCACCCCCGACCTGGAGCCGGAGGGTGGCCCGCTTGAACGCCTCCATGGCGCGGTCCGCGTCGACGTCTTCACCCCGCGACATCTGCTCGAGCGCCCTTTGCCGGGCGGACTCGGCGCGGGCGACGTCGATCTCCTCCATTTTCTCCGCCGTCTCGGCCAGGATGGTGACCTCCTCCGGCCCGACCTCGGCGTATCCCCAGGCGATGGCCAAATCGGTCGTCCGGCCGTCGGCCCGGTAGGACACCCGTCCGATGGTCAGCGTCGTGAGCATGGCGGTGTGGCCCGGAAGGACGCCGAACTCGCCCAGCGCGCCGGGCGCGTTCACGCTGTCCACGTCCTCGCTGACGACGACGCGCTCGGGGGTGACGATCTCCAGGTGAATCTTTTCGGGCAATTCCGCCACGTTCATCTCCATTCGGCCCCTCCCCCCACCGGCCGGTGAGGAGGACCTTTTCGGGCGATCAGCCGGTCCTCAGCTTCTCCGCCTTCTCCACCGCGTCATCGAGGTTGCCGACCATGTAGAACGCCTGCTCGGGAAGGTGATCGAGATTTCCTTCCACCAGATCCTTGAAGCCCGCGATGGTCTCCTTGACGGAGACGTATTTGCCCGGCGTTCCCGTAAAGGCCTCGGCGACGTGGAAGGGCTGGGAGAAGAACCGCTGAATCTTCCGCGCCCGGGCGACGATGATCTTGTCTTCCTCGGAAAGCTCGTCCATGCCGAGGATCGCGATGATGTCCTGAAGGTCTTTGTAGCGCTGAAGCACCAACTGGACGCTGCGGGCCACCCCGTAGTGCTCTTCCCCGATGATCCTCGGGTCGAGGATCCGCGAAGTGGAGTCCAGCGGGTCCACGGCGGGATAGATCCCCAGCTCGGCGATCTGCCGGGAGAGATTGGTGGTCGCGTCGAGGTGCGAGAAGGTGGTC
>CAYRGS010000007.1:12666-23817 GCA_964423875.1 uncultured bacterium | reverse complement strand
TCTTGGTCGGACAGCTCGTCGATGCCAAGAATGGCGATGATCTCGCGCAGATCCTGGTATCGCTGCAGAATCTCCTGCACGCGCTGGGCTACGTCGTAGTGCTCCTCGCCGACGACGCGGGGGTCCAGAATCCGCGAACTGGAAGTCAGCGGGTCCACCGCCGGATACAGCATCTGGTCGGCGAGAGCACGTTCGAGGACGATCCGTCCGTCGAGGTGGGCGAAGGCGGCGACCACGCCGGGGTCCGTGTAGTCGTCGGCCGGCACATAGATGGCTTGCACTGAAGTGATGGAGCCACTCCTCGTCGTCGTGATACGCTCCTGCAGGGCGCCCATCTCGGTGGCCAGCGTCGGCTGATAACCGACGGCGGAGGGCATGCGGCCGAGCAGGGCCGACACCTCGGACCCCGCCTGGGTGAAGCGGAAGATGTTGTCGATAAAGAGCAACGTGTCCATCCCCTCGGCATCCCGGAAATATTCCGCCACGGTCAGGCCCGTCAGCCCCACCCGCAGGCGCGCCCCGGGGGGCTCGGTCATCTGGCCGTAAATCAGGGCCGTCCGCTCGAGGACGCCGGATTCCTTCATCTCCAGGTACAGGTCGTTCCCCTCGCGGGTCCGCTCGCCCACGCCGGCGAAGACGGCGATTCCCTCGTGCTCCGACGCGATGTTCCGGATGAGCTCCATGATGATGACCGTCTTGCCGACGCCCGCCCCTCCGAACAGCCCCGTCTTGCCGCCCTTGGTGTAAGGCTCGAGAAGGTCGATGACCTTGATGCCGGTCTCGAACATCTCGGACTCGGTGCTCTGGTCCTCGAGGGTTGGGGCCGGGCGGTGGATGGGATACCGCTCCTTGACCTCGATGGCCGGCCCGCCGTCCACCGGCTCGCCGATGACGTTCAGGATGCGCCCCAAGACTTCCCGGCCGACCGGAACGCTGATGGGCTGGCCGGTGTCCTCGACCAAGGCCCCCCGCACGAGCCCTTCGGTGGGCGCCATGCTCACCGCGCGGACGGAGTTCTCCCCCAAGTGCTGGGCCACTTCGACAATGATCTCGCCGCCGCTGTCGCCGTTGCCCCCACCGGGCCGGAGGATCTTCAAGGCGTTTCGGATTGCCGGAAGCCGGCCCGGCGGAAACTCCACGTCCACAACGGGGCCGATGATCTGTGTGATTTTTCCTTGAGCCATCGTTTCGCCTCTTCGTCTGCTCGAGAACCGAACTCGGTATCTACGACCCTTCCTATGGCCGTAATGATGATAGATTTATAATCACGTCATTCGCCTGACCTGAATTCTCCAGCCGCCAAGTCAAATCTCCTCCCGATCGATTCCCGCTTGTTTCAAGATTGAGAGCAAAGTGCCGACTGGAATGGTCTGTTTTCCATGAAATGCCACCGTAACAACCCGATCCTCTTTTCGATAGATTTGATGGCTTCGCCGCCCATGGGTTCACTTGAATCCCGCTTTCAAAAGAACCCGTTCCACTTCCTTCGCCATTAGGCGGGGGAGTCGAGGGCTCACACAGCGAACCGGATGGTCTGAACCGTGGGTTTCAGATCTTCAGGGGCTTCCTGTCCTTCCTTGGTCAACATTTCCAAGTTACAGGCAATGGTTTCCCTGGCGTTTCGCAATGCTTCAGCCTTGGTGGCTCCGTAGGTGAAGCAACCCGGAAGCGCAGGAACGCGGACATTATAATAACCCTTGAATTCCGGATCCCGCTCGGTTTCCAGTCCGACGGTGTAGGTCCGCCGCTTGGCCTTCACCGCTGGTTTCGACCGCGTTCTCTCGCGCCGTCCACTGATTTTAGCGGCCCGATGAGTCATTGTCTCACCCCGCCAGGGCCTCGGCGCCGCTCACGACCTCGATGAGTTCGGTCGTGATCTTGGCCTGGCGCGTCCGGTTGTAGAGAAGGGTCAGGCTGCCGATCATGTCCTTTGCGTTCCTGGAGGCGTTCTCCATGGCGGTCATCCGCGCGCCGTGCTCGCTGGCGTCGGCATCCAGGATCACCCGGTGCATGTGCGTGTACAGGTGCCGGTCGATGAGTTTTTCCAGAACCGCTTCGGGCGAAGGCTCGTAGATAAAATCCGTCTCGACGCCCGCGGCCTCGGCTTCCGCCTCGACGCCTTCCGCCTTCAGCGGCAAGATCGGCAGGAGCGTCTCAACCGTCACCCGCTGGGAAAGCGTGGAGATGAAGCGGTTGTAGACCAAGACCACTTCGTCGGCGCGGCCTTCGGTGAACTCCGCAATGAAGTAATCGCCCAGCGACCTGGCGAGGTCGTAGTCCATCCGGCCGAAGTTGTCGATGAACTCCTTCTGGATCGGATAACCCCGGTGCTGGGCAACGTCCCTTCCCTTTTTCCCGATGGAGACGAGGGACACCTCGGGGGCGTCGTCTTGCGCCTCCGCCTGGCTCGACATCCCTTCGGCCACCACCCGGACGATGTTGGTGTTGTAGCTCCCGCACAACCCTTTGTCGGACGTGATGGCAACCAGGAGCCGCCGCTCGACGGGCCGCACGTCCATGAGGGGATGGGACAGGTGCTCCGCGCGCCGGGCCAGGCTCTGGATCATCTGGGCGAGTTTGTCCGCAAAGGGCCGGGCCGCCAGGATCCGCTCCTGCGCGCGGCGCAGCTTCGCCGCGGCGACCATCTTCATGGCGCGGGTGATCTGCTCGGTGCTCTTGACGCTGGTGATGCGTCGCTTGATCTGCTGGATGCTGGCCATGGGTTCCGCTTCCCGTTACGTCGCCGGCTCGGCTTCCCGGGACCATCCGGCCTTGAACTCGCCGATGGCCTTCAGGAGCACCTCTTCCGTCGCGTCGGAGATTTGCGCCTCGCTCCGGATGGTTTCCAGCAGATCCGCATGCCGGCCGTCCAGGAACTTCAGGAAGCTCTCCACGAACTCCTGGCACCGCTCGACGGGCGCCCCGTCCAGGTGGCCGTTGATCCCCAGGTAGATGGAGACGATCTGCCGCTCGACCGGGATGGGAGCATACTGGTCCTGCTTGAGGATTTCCGTGAGGCGCTGGCCGCGGCTCAGTTGGGCCTGGGTGGCTTCGTCCAGCTCGCTGCCGAACTGGGCGAAGGCCGCGATTTCCCGGTACTGGGCCAGGTCGAGTCGAAGGCTTCCCGCTACCTTCTTCATCGCCCGGTTCTGAGCGGCGCCCCCCACGCGGGAGACCGACAGGCCCACGTTTACGGCCGGCCGGATGCCCGAGTAGAAGAGGTCGGACTCCAGGTAGATCTGGCCGTCGGTGATGGAGATGACGTTCGTGGGAATGTAGGCCGACACGTCGCCCGCCTGGGTCTCGATGACCGGCAGGGCCGTGAGGGATCCGCCCCCGTTCGCGTCGCTCAGCTTGGCCGCCCGCTCGAGGAGGCGGGAGTGCAGATAAAACACGTCGCCCGGATAGGCCTCACGGCCCGGCGGGCGGCGCAGCAAGAGGGACAACTGCCGGTAGGCCGCGGCTTGTTTGCTAAGGTCGTCGTAGAAGATAACCGCGTGCTTGCCGTTGTCCCGGAAATATTCTCCCACGGCGCAGCCGGCGTAAGGCGCGACGAACTGAAGGGGCGCGGGATCGCTGGCGGTGGCCGAAACGATGATGGTGTATTCCATCGCCCCCTCGTCCTCCAGCCGCTTGACCAGCTGGGCGACCGTCGAGCGCTTCTGCCCGATGGCCACGTAAATGCAGACAACATCCATTCCGCGCTGGTTGATGATGGCGTCGACGATGATGGCCGTCTTGCCCGTCTGGCGGTCGCCGATGATGAGCTCCCGCTGTCCCCGGCCGATGGGGATCATCGAGTCGATGGCCATAATGCCGGTCTGAAGGGGCTCGCTTACGGGCTGGCGATCGATCACGCCCGGGGCCAGGCGCTCGATGGGCCGATACTCAGTCCCCTCGATAGGCCCCTTTCCGTCGATGGGCAGGCCGATGGCGTCGACGACCCGCCCGACCATCGCGTCGCCGACCGGGACGGACATGATCCGTCCGGTTCGCTTGACCTCGTCCCCCTCGGCGATGTGGGCGTCGCTTCCCAGCAGGACGGCGCCCACGTTGTCCTCTTCCAGGTTGAGGGCCATGCCGAAGACCTCGCCCGGAAATTCCAGAAGCTCGCCCGCCATGACCTTCTCCAGGCCGTAGATGCGGGCGATGCCGTCGCCGACGGTGATGATCTGCCCGACCTCGCTGAGCTCGATGCCGGCCTCGTAGCCTTCGATCTGCTTCTTGATAATCTCGCTGATTTCGTCCGCGCGAATGTCCATGAGCAACCTCTTTGGCGAAGGCCTCTCCCGAGAAGACGTCCCGCTCTCTCTACACGGGTTAAGACCGACCCGCGAGCCTCTCCCGCAGCGACTCCAAATGGTTCCTGACGCTGCCGTCCCAAGTGGCGCTCCCGACCCGGGCCTTGAGCCCGCCCAGGAGCGTGGTGTCCGTTTCGATCTCCAGGACCACCTCTTTTCCCGTCGCGGCGGAAAGCTGGTTCCGGAGGGCGGTTTCTTCTTCGTCCGAAAGGGCGAAGGCGGAGCGGACCTGCGCACGAATACGGTTGTTCAACTCGTCGGCAAGCTCGCGGTACATCGCCGAGATGGGGGCGATATAACGAAGGCGATCCTTCTCCAGCAACAATTGCAGGAATCGCCCGGACAGGTCGCTGGCCGAGGCCCGCTCGAGAAGCTCCCTCAGGATGCCCCGCTTGACATCCTTGACGATCCCCGGACTGAACATGAGGTTTCGCAGGTCCGCCCTCGATTCGAACAGGCCGGCCGTCTCGTCGATCTCCTCCCCCACGGCGTCCACGCGGCCTTCTTTGGCCGCCAGCTCGATGAGCGCCTTGGCGTAGCGTCGGGCCACACTCCCCCCGGTCAATTCATCTCTCCCACCTTGGCGATGTAATCTTTGATGAAGCGCCGCTGATCCTCAGGACCGAGCTCCCGCTCGAGCGCCTTTTCCGCCAAATCGAGGGCAAGCTCCGCCGCCCGGGCGCGAATCAACTGCTCCGCTTTCTTGGTCTCCTGCTCGATGGTGAACCGGGCGTGCTCCAGGATGCGCTCGGCCGATTCGGCGCCCTCTTTCAGGAGCCGGGCCTTGAGGGCCTCCCGGTCCGCCTCGGCCTGGACCCGCATCTTCGCCAGCTCCTCGTCGAGATCGGCGGTCCGCTTCTCATATTCCTCGCGGAGACGCCCGGCCTCCGCGCGCGCCTCCTTGGCCTCCTCCATCGCCTTGACAATCCCCTCCCGGCGACCGTCCATCGCCTTCCGAATCGGCTTCCGGAGGATAAAGTACAGACCGAACAAGACGATCAGGAAGTTCAGGACGCGCGAGAACTCGAACCAGGAATCCCAGACGTTATGGAACTCTGTCGCCGCGGCGAGGCCTAGGGCGGGCGAAAAAATCACCGTCAGCGCGGCCGTCAGACCCGCCCGGAAAGCGAGACGATGGGATGAGTGATCAGACATTGATCTCCCTCCCGGCGAGGCGGCGGCCGATGACACCGGCCAGATCCCGGACCCGGCCCTCGAGCGCCTTTTCGGCCTCCCGGCTCTGGCCTTCGATACTCGCCCGGGCCTCCTCGGTCATACGCTCGGCCTCGACCCGCTTTTCATCCATGACCCGGCGGGCCTCGGCGGCGACCTCCCTTTCCATCTCGAGGACCTGCTCCATACCCTGACGCCGGGCGGCAGCGATGGCCTCTTCATAATCGGCCATGCGTTTCTCGGCTTCGGCGCGGTCGGCCGCGGCATCATCCAGGTTCCCCTGGATCGTCTTATTCCGCTCGTCCATCCGGTTGAGGATCGGACGAAACAGAAAACGGTTCAGCAGATACATCAGAAGAAGGAAGTTCAGCCACTGAATCAGGAATGAACCATCCGGGATAATCAATTGCGCACCCTCGCCCCGGGACGACCGGGAAAAATTCCCCGGGCCGCGTTATCGCGGCGCCGGTCTCTAAACGCCTGCGCGTCCGGCGTCGGCCTTGAGGAGTTCTTTGATCCTCATCAGGGCGGAGACCGTCGAGCGCGCCATTTCGTCCAGCTTCAACGTAATAAACCGGATCGTGTCCTCCAAGTCCGGAATGAGCACGTGCTCGAGGGCGTTGACGCGCCGTCTGGTCTTCTCAATCTCGTCGGCCAGCCGCTCGACCGTCTTTTCCAGTTCGGCCAGCCGGATCAGGTCCGGCAACAGGTCATCGAACCGCAGAACGGCCGCGTCGAGATCGGCCGCCGTTCCTTCGAACCCGTACGGGAAGAGATCCCCCCGCCGCTCGGCCCGCAGCTTCGCCGTCCGGACGCTCATGAGGTTCACTTCCTCGATCCGGACTTCCAACACCGACGCCGGGACGCCTAGGGCGGCATCCAGGGCCTCGGACGGCATGCTTCCGAACGCCCGCCGGGCCTGAGCGTAGGCGGGTGCCAAACGGGCCTCAACGCCCCGCCTCAGTTCCTGCACTTGGCGGACAACGGAGATGAACTCCCGGATGAGGGCGTCCAGCTTGTCCTTGAGGAGCTTATGCCCCCGCCGCGCCATGGCGAGGCGACGCCGCAACCCCAGGAGCTCCATCCGGTTTGGGCTAACGTTCAGGATCATCGGCTGCCCGGTCATCCGGGCGCGACCACTTTTTTCCGCTTGTCCGCGAATACCGGCCGCGGTCCGCCGGGACATCCCTTCCCCGGGCAAAGCGGAAACAATCTAACGAATGGCCGCGAACCCGTCAACCCCCTCCACTGAATTTGTGAAACATTTCACGTGGGCAGAATTCGGAAAAATCCTGGCCGCGACGTCTCAGGGCCGCCCTCGTCGTCGCCCGGAATCACCGCCGCCCCCGGCGGCGATCAATCACCCTCTGCGGGCCCGTCCTTGCTTGGTCTCAGGTATTTGTCCAGGAAGCTCTCCCGGATCCGCTTGAGCTCGTTCCGCGGCAGGACGGAGAGCAGCTCCCAGCCCATGTCGAGGGTGTCCTCGATGGGGCGGTCTTCATCCTCTCCCTGCCGCACGTAGCGGTCTTCAAAGGCGGTCGAAAACTGGATGAACCTCTTGTCGGCCTCGCTCAGCGCCGACTCGCCCAGGATGACGGCCAGCTCTTCGGCATCTTTCCCGCGGGCATAGGCGGCGTAGAGCTGGTTCATGGTGTCGGCGTGGTCCTCGCGGGTCTTGCCAGGCCCGATCCCCTTGTCCTTCAGCCGGGACAGGGACGGCAGCACGTTGACGGGCGGATAGACACCCTGCCGGTGAAGCTCCCGGCTGAGGATGATCTGCCCTTCCGTAATGTACCCGGTCAGGTCGGGGATGGGATGGGTCTTATCGTCCTCGGGCATGGAGAGGATGGGGATCTGTGTAATCGAGCCGCCCTTTCCCCCGATGCGCCCGGCGCGCTCGTAGAGGGAGGCCAGGTCGGTGTACAGATAACCGGGGTAACCCCGGCGGCCGGGGATCTCTTTTCGGGAGGCGGACACCTCGCGCAGGGCCTCGCAGTAGTTGGTCATATCGGTCAGGATGACGAGGACGTGCATCCCGAGGTCGAAGGCCAGGTACTCGGCCGCCGTGAGCGCCAGCCGCGGGGTGATGATTCGCTCCACCGCCGGGTCGTTCGCCAGATTGATGAACAACACCGACCGGGCGATCGCCCCGGTCCGGTTGAAATCGGAAATGAAGTAGTCCGCTTCCTCGAAGGTGATCCCCATGGCGCAGAAGACGATGGCGAAGCTCTCCCCCTCCCCGAGGACCTTTGCCTGCCGGGCGATCTGCGCGGCCAGCCGGGCGTGGGGAAGACCCGCGCCCGAGAAGATCGGGAGCTTCTGACCGCGGACGAGGGTGTTTAGACCGTCGATGGTCGAGATCCCCGTCTGGATGAACTCGGCGGGATAGTCCCGGGCGTAGGGGTTGATGGGGTTTCCGTTGATGTCGCGCCGCACCTCGGCCAGGACCGGGGGGCCGTCGTCGATGGGCGAGCCGGCCCCCTGAAACACCCGCCCGAGGATGTCGGGGGACAGGGGCATCTGGATGGTGTTGCCCAGGAACCGGACGCGGGACTCGTTGAGACCGATCCCCGTCGTCCCCTCGAAGACCTGCACCAGCGCCTGTCCTCGGGCGGACATGAGGACCTGCCCCCGGCGGGTCTCCCCCCCCGGCAGGGCGATCTCGACAAGCTCCTGATACTGGGCGTCCTGGACCTCCTCGACCATCATGAGGGGTCCGGTCAACTCCGAAATGTTTAGATACTCTTTCAGCATCGAATCTTTTCCTCGCGCCGGAAGGGCGTCTCTCAGCCCCCGGCCGCGGGCTGATCGGTTCCGCGGAGGATCTCCTCCGCAATCGCTTTATACGCCTCCGCGAACTCCTCTTCGGGCACATACTTGACCCGCGCGATCCGCTCCCGGACGGGATCGTCCATCAGCCTTTCCATCGGCTCTCCCGCTTCCAGGCGCTTCAGGCTCGAATCGTGCGCCAGCAGGATCAGCCGCAGCATCAACGCCTGCTTCCCCAATGAGGAGTACGTGTCCACGTCATCAAAAGCATTCTGATGGAGAAAATCCTCCCGGAGGGACCGGGCGGTCTGCAGGAGCAGCCACTCTTCCTGCGACAAGGCGTCAATCCCGATGAGCCGGACAATTTCCTGAAGCTCGTCTTCCTTCTGAAGGATCTCCATGGCCCGCCCCCGATCCACCAGAAACCCCTCGCCGATCTCCTCGGAAAAATAATCGCCCAACTGCTCCAGATAAAGGGAATAGCTCCTGAGCCAGCTGATGGCGGGGAAATGCCGCTGGTACGCCAGATTGGCTTCGAGGCTCCAAAAGACCGACACCGTCCGCAGGGTGTTCTGGACCACCGGCTCGGACAGGTCGCCCCCGGGAGGAGACACGGCGCCGATCACAGTGATGGTCCCCTCGCGCGCTTCGGTCCCCAGGCATTGAACGCGGCCGGCCCGCTCGTAAAACGACGCCACCCGTGTTCCCAGGTAAGCCGGATAGCCCTCTTCGCCCGGCATCTCTTCCAGGCGGCCGGAGATCTCGCGCATCGCCTCCGCCCACCGGGAGGTCGAGTCGGCCATAAGCGCCACGTCGTAACCCATGTCGCGGTAATACTCGGCGATGGTAATCCCCGTATAGACGGACGCCTCTCTGGCCGCCACGGGCATGTTGGACGTGTTGGCGATAAGGACGGTCCGCTGCATCAGGGGAAGACCCGTGCGGGGATCGGTGAGGTGAGGGAACTCCTTGAGCACATCGGTCATTTCGTTCCCGCGCTCGCCGCAACCCACGTAAACGATGATCTCGGCGTCCGACCACTTGGAGAGCTGATGCTGGACCACTGTCTTGCCGCTTCCAAACGGCCCGGGGATGCAGGCCGTGCCGCCCTTGGCGACCGGGAAGAACGTGTCGATCACCCGCTGGCCCGAGATCAACGGCACCGCCGGGGGGACTTTCCGGGCGTACGGCCGTCCGGCGCGAACGGGCCATCGCCGCATCATGCCGATCTCGCGGCGCTCGCCGCCCTCGCCCTCGATGACCGCCACGGTCTCCTCGATCCGCAGGGCACCCGACCGAATCTCCCCGACCCGGCCCGAGATATCCTGGGGGACGAGAATCCGGTGCTCGACCGCCTCGGTCTCCTGGATCACACCCAGGACATCGCCGGGGCCGACCCGCGCGCTCACCTCCGTCCTCGGCATGAACTCCCACGTCTTTTCCCGGTCGAGGGCCGGCTCTTCCACGCCCCGGACAATGAAATCGCCCACTTGCGCGCGGATCAGATCCAGCGGCCGCTGAATCCCGTCGTAGATCGCGCCCATCAGGCCCGGACCCAGCTCGACACTGAGCGGCAAACCGGTCGTGGCCACCGGCTCGCCCGGTGCGACGCCGCCGGTCTCTTCATACACCTGAATCACCGCCCGTCCCCTTTCCAGGCCGATGACCTCCCCTACCAAGTGGCCTTCTCCCACCCGCACCACGTCATACATGTGGGCGCCCGGCAGGCCCTCGGCCGTCACAACCGGACCGTTGACCTTGACGATGACGCCGGCCGCCTGTTCTCCTTCGCGCATCTCCAGCTGGATGACTGTCTCCTCGATATTCGCCGGACCCGGCCGATCAGGCCGTGTCTTCAACACCCGCGGCGTCCGCCCGCAAGATCAGGCTGGACCCCAAGGCTTTCTCGACATTTCGCTTGAGGCGCTCGAAGGCCATCCCGCCGGCCGAGGTCGCCCCCGGAATGACGGCGACGGCCGGAAGGGCCTCCGCGCGGAGGACGGAGAGACGGTCCGCCGCCCACCGGGCGCATTCCTCCGTGATCAACAGGACGGAACAGCCGTCTTCCACGGCGCGACCCACCTGCTCCGCCGCCGACCGGGCGTCCTCCGCCTCCAAGACTTCCACGCCCAAGGGCCTGAAGGCCAGCGTCGAGACGCGGTCGCCCACGAATACCACCTTAGACATAGGGTCTCCGGAGGTCCGCCAGGATGTCTTCGGTCTCCTCGCCTTTCGCCAGGCCGCCCAGGAGGCGCCGCACGTTCTTCACTTCCATCTCGATGCCGTGAAGGTAGCCCACAAGCGGCTCCGGCCCGAAGGAGATGTACTGCCCCGCGTGAACGAGCTCGGTCAGGTGATCGTCCGCCAAGCGCTCCAAGCGGCGGCCGGCCTCCGCCTCGTCCTCTGTCTGCTGAAGCCCCTCCGTCAACTCCCCGAGAACCGTCCCCGCGAAGGGAGCGGCCCACGACGCGATCGATCCCGCGCCGGTCCCGCCAATCGCTTCCAGGAAAAGGGACTCGGACAGACCGCCTCCGGGTCCGAGCCATCTTCGGGCTTCTTGCCGATCCGCGCCCCGAAGCCTCGCGCGCAGGGCGACGCCGAGGTTCGACAAATCCGCCCGGCGCGCAAAAAACCGTTCGGCGAAGGGGACCGGGCTCTCGGCAAGCCGCCGAAAAATGATCCGAACCATCTCCATGTCCAGCACCCGATCCACGGTCTGGGGAACAAGCTCCCGCGAGAGGCCATCGGACAGCCGCGTCAGGGCCTCGCGGTAATCCAGAAGCGCGCCCCCTTCGAGGAGAAAGCCCCCCCCCCCCCCCCCCCGACCGCGCCCCCCCCCCCCCCGCCAACGCCCCCCCCGACAGACACCCCCCGCGCCCCCGCCCTCCGCCGTAGCAAACCCCCCCGC
>CAYRGS010000007.1:2404-12656 GCA_964423875.1 uncultured bacterium | reverse complement strand
CCGGCAACCGCGCAGCGCGCCCCCCTCGAGGCGACGGCCCCCCCCCCCCTCCTCCACGATCCGGTCCAGCCGCTCGGGTCCAGCGCCCTCGCCGAAAGAAACCCGCCGCGCCCTATCCTTCAGCCGCAGAAAATCCCAGCGAATGGCGAAGACCCCGGCCACGGGGAAGACCGACGTCATGAAAGCGACCTCCCGGATGGACTCAGCCAGCCGCTCCGCCAGGAGGTCTTCGCCGTTCATCCCCGCCGCGTCGATGCGGTCTCCCCACCACGGGCTTGCGTCGCGAAGGACCCCCCGGGCCCGTTCCACCGACCCGCCCTCGACCGCCCGCTCGAGATCGCGCCGCCGGAGCAGGGAGCCCTCGAGCACCCGGACTCGCCCGGCCGCGTAGAGAAACTCGTCCGCCTCGTTGAACGTGGCCGCGTACAGACCCTGGATCAACCCGAGACCTCCCGGGCGTCATCCGCATCGAACAGAAGCTTCGCGACCGACTTTTCGAGACCCTCCCGGGCCTGCCGCGCCATGATTTCCAGGGAGAGGTTCACTTCCACGCCGCCGCGCTGGAGCACCGCCCCGGCCACGATGTCCGGGCCGGCGTCCGACAAGCGGATGGCACCCTTTCTCCCCGCCGTCTCAAGCGCGCGGTTCAGCTCCTCCACGAAAGGTCCTCCCCACGCCTCCCGGTCCGCGGGGGGGAGGAGGAGGCTTTCTTCTCCCGTCTCGACAACACTCAGGAGGGCGCGACGCAGGGCGACGCGGAAATCCTTTTCCGAGGCGGTGAAGGTGTCCATCGCAGCTTGGAACACATTGTCCAGGGCCTTCCGCTTTTCGGCGAGGACGGCCTTTCGCGCGGCGAGGCGGGCATCCGTCACGAGCCGGTTTTTTCGCGCGTCCGAATCGAGGCGCGCCTTGCGAAGCAGGCGGCGCTCCGTTTCCTCCGCGTCACGCCCCCCCCTGGAGCGGATGGCCTCGGCCTCGCGCCCGGCCTCCGCGAGGCGGGCTTCGGCCTTCGCCTTCGCTCCATCCAGAACCCGTGATTTGATCTCATCCAGACCCACAGCAACACCTCAAACACGCCGGCGAACCCGCTTTCCTCCGCGCCCACCCTCTCGTCAGGGAAGCTTAATCTCGATTCCATTCAGCATGAGGATGCTGGCCAGCAGCGCGAAGACCGCATAGGTCTCCACCATGGCCGGCAGCACGATGGCCTTGCCGGTCTCCTCGGGCCTTCGGGCGATGAGAAAAATCGATCCGGCGGCCGCCCGGCCCTGGCCGATTCCGCTGAAGAATCCCACAATGCCGATGGGCACACAGGCCGAAAAAATCTCCAGCCCCTGAGTAGCCGTCACTGCCGCCACCGTCCCGGCCAGAAACCCGATCTTGATCAGGACCAGGAAACCCACCAAAAGGCCGTAGATCCCCTGGGTCCCCGGGAGGGCCTGAAAAAGGAGGACCAGGCCGAACTTCCCCGGATCTTCGGTCAAGACGCCGGCGCCGGCGGTCCCGGCGATTCCGACGCCGAGACCCGAACCCGAGCCTGCCAGACCGATGGCCACCGCGGCGCCCAGGAGCGCCCAAACCACGCCGTCAATCATTCCGCTTCTTCTCCTGTCCTCCGTGCCGGCCGTCCCGTCAAAAAAACCCATTTCCCGCAAAGGGAGCGGCTCAAAATCATGGCGTGAATCAGGTCTCCAAATCGACGTATCGGGGCGCGGCCCGGAACGGAGCGAACGCGCGGCCTCCCCCCTCGTAGAACTTGGAGAAAAACTCCACATACTGGAGACGCGCCGAGTGGATGAAAGCCCCCAATGCGCTGATCACCAGATTGAACGAATGGCCGATGACAAAAACCAGAGGGATCAGCACCACACCCACCACGGGAACCTGACCCAGGATCTCGGTAAAGGTGTTCACGACGACTGCGATCACGCCCGTCGCCAACCCCAGCGCGAACAGGCGGGAATAGGAAAGGATGTCGCCCAGATAATTGACAAGCGCATAAATCCCGAGCACCCCGCCGCCGAGCTTCGCGAAAATGTTCTTATACCCCCTGCCCCGCACCAGAACCGTCGTCCCCGCCGCCGCGACCGCCGTCCACGTCGCCGCCGGCCCGAGGGATTTGTCCAGCACCCCCGCTTTGGCCAGGCCCAAGAACAGGAATCCGCTCAGCAGAAAAATTTCTGCGCCATCGCTCGCCAGGGCCTCCCCCCAGCCGGCCTTCCTCCACGTGGCGACGAGCTTGGAGATGATACCCACGTAAATCTGGATGACTCCGAGGATGAGGGAGAGGATCAGAAACGGCACCGGATTCCGGATGGGGTCGAGAACGAGAACCGCGTTCGCCCACCGATCCAAGAAAACCAGGCTCGCCGGGAGGATCTTCAGCGTATTGCCGAACCAGCCCCCGACAAGCGCGCCGAAGACAAACGCCGAGATCCCCCCCAAAAGGAGGAGCCGGAAAAAATTCCGCGCCGACGGCCCGAGAACCATCTTGTGGAGGCCCCACCCGAAGAGCAGGGCAATCACCAGACCGTAACCCGAATCCGTCAGACACAGTCCGAAAAAAACGAAAAAGAACGGCATGAGAAGGGGCGTCGGATCGGCTTCGGTGTGCTTGGGCAGACCGTAGAGATGTGTGAGGACCGTAAAGGGCCGAGTGGCCGCCGTGCTCTCGAGTTGAATCGGAGGGGTGTCCTCAGGACGATTGTCGAGAAAGGCTAGATGGATTTCCGGGATCACTTCGGCGAGACCCTTGCGAAGCGCCTCCGTCCGATCTTCCAGGACCCAGCCCATGGCCAGGGCGACGTCGCCTGTTTTGACGAGCCAGCCCACCGCGTCCTTGCGGGCCTTCAGGATGTCCACGTAATCCGACGCGGCCTGAAGCCCGGCCCGGTAACCCGCCAGCTCGCGGACGCCGGTCAGGACCGCGTGCTTTGAATTCTCCAGGACCGAGCGGCGCTGATCGAGGCGGGTCAGGATCTCCGAGGGGCTCGCCCCCCAACCGATTTTTTCGTCATCGGACAGCGGCTTCCCATTGCTCCCGGGGGAGTCCAAAGGCGGGGGAGGGGGGTCCGGCTCCTCGATCACAGTGAGGCCGGCTTCCCGCAGCGCGGCCTCCAGGATGGCCCCATCCTCGCTCAGAGATATCGCGATGAGCCGTTCGCCCTCCTTGCCGGACGAAACCTCCTCTGTATGCACCCGAGCGGAGGCGTCGCCGAGGGCTCGCATCAGCGATTCCCGCGACCCCGGGGGCCCGGCGGCCAGGAGGACCTCCGTCTCCCGAAGCCCACTGAGCCGATCCATCCGGACATCCACGTCCCGCCATTCGCCAACGCCCTCCCGGCGCTGCGCGATCTCGGTTTCTTCCGCCGCGATCCGCTGAAGGTCGGCCTCGGCGGCGCGAACCTTTCCAGAGACTTCGTCCAGCGGAAACTTCCCGAAGCCGTCCGCGAGACCCTGAATGCTGAAGGCGGGCTTCGGTGAAAAAAGGCTTTGGAGGCCACCCGCTTCAGGGGCGTGGGCGTCGAGGAAGGAAAGGGTGCGGCGAAGGACCTCCGCCTCCCGTTCCAGGTCGAAGGGACGATCACCGTATGGGGCTGCGCCGACGAGCTCCGCGTCCTCGACGGGCCACGCTTCGGGAGGGATGGGCTCAAAAAGCCCGTTCTCCTGCAAGGCCGTCAGGAGCGCCGGGGCTTCTTCGGCGTGGACCGCCAGGAAGGCCCGCTGCGCCTTAACAACCGCCATAGGCCGCCCTTATTTCTTCGATGATCGAGTCGATCGCCGCCTGCCGCCGGGAAGGGAAAGATTCTTTCATCCGCTCAAGGGCCTTCCGGGTCTGAGAGGCGATCTCATCGGCCTCCCGCCGGCCCTCCGCTTCGGCGGCCTCCAAGAGAGCGTCCCGCTCGACCGCGCATTTCTCACGAACGGCCTCCAACCGGCCGCGGGAGTCATTCCGGGCCCGCTCGAGGAGGGCTAACGCTTCGGCCTCGGAGCGCTCAACAGCGGCCCAAGCCTCCTCCTCCCAACCGGAAATATCCCGAATTACGTCGCCGACTTTGGACATAGAGAGTATGAGTGTAAGAGATGGTCAAAGGAATCGAAGGCCGGACAATCCTGTCAAAGCAACTCTATTAAATAAGGTTTTTTTTCACTCATGTCAACGCTTTCGGAACCTCAGTTCTCCCCAGTTTTCGGCACTTGAAGAAACGAAGCCCCGAAGGATCAGTCGTCATTCCCGCGCAGGCGGGAATCCAGAAGTGTTTCAGATTGGGCCCAATCAATCCGACCCCCGCCTCCCCGAAGGCACTTCGCCCTCTCGCATACTTCTCAACTCAATGACCACGGGGGCAGGAGGGTGGTCCCGCAGCTCAGAACCCTGGATTCCCGCCTGCGCGGGAATGACGGCTCGGGGTGAACGTATGACAGCGCCTGTTCTCACGATTGCCGGCACCGCACGGCCGGTGAAAACTGGGGATCTCTGAGTTTCGGAACGTTCCGAAACACTAAACCCTCATTTCTTTTCTAAATTCTCGGCCCATACTGTGAATTGATTCACAATATCTTGATTAGGGCCACATTTCCCCACTTGCGCTACGGTGGGCCGTTCTCATTGCTCGAGCATGAGACGCTAGACGAATTTAGACGCACCTATGCTCAAAAAACTACTTGCAATTTTTTCTTCGAGGTATGAGTTTAGTTTTGTAGTCTCGTTCTTCCTATTGGTGGTTTGTCGTGTTACACGAAGCCGGGTGGCAGCCCGGCTTTTCTTTTGCTCCCTCATAATGATCGTAAGTCCTTCACAGTCTAAAGTCCATGACGACCCCAAAGTTTCGGACCCGAACCACAAAATAGCGTAGCCTTCCTAAAAATAATTCCGGTATTTCGTAAAATTTTGACAGATTGGAAATTTTTGCAAGTCCCATGGAATCCTTTAACCCAAATGCGTCAAAGCTCAAGCGCCTTGCAAATCTTCTTGCAGATTCAGGCTAGACGATGATTCGGCAGAAAATTTTGGTGCATTTAGGCTGGTTGCGGTTTTCCAGTGGATTCGAGGATGCAGTAGACAAACCCCTAAACTATAGGGCACCCAAATCAGGGGTCCAGGATGTCAACGAGTCTTATCAGGTCATCATTTGTATAATATTCGAATATAATTCGTCCGAATTTCTCTGTCCCGGTGATCGAGACCTTTGTTCCATACTTCCGCTTAAGCCCCTCCACCGCACGGCTCAGATGGACATCACGCGGGGAAGTCGGTTTCTTCTTCGCGGGTCTTTGGGGGGCGGTCACCAGGGCCTCCGCCTCCCTCACCGAGAGACCCCTGGACTTGATACGCTCGGCGAGAGCCATCTGGGCTTTGGGCGTCGCAAGAGTGAGGATCGCGCGAGCGTGGCCGGCCGACAGGGCTCCGACGATGATATCCCCCTGAATGGATTTCGGTAACTTCAACAATCTCAATGCGTTAGATATCGTAGACCGATCCTTCCCGACCTTTCGCGCCACCTCTTCCTGCGAGAGATGGAATTCGTCGGTGAGACAGAGATATGCCTCGGCCTCTTCGATGGAGTTGAGATCCTCCCGTTGAAGGTTTTCGATGATGGCAACCTCCATGACCGTACGGTCGTCAACGTCTTTGATGATGGCCGGGACGGTCTCGAGGCCGGCCAAATTCGCCGCCCTCCAGCGCCGCTCACCCGCGATGATCTCATATCCGGAACCGGGCAAAGGGCGCAGAATCAAGGGTTGGAGGACGCCTCCCGCCTTGATGGAATCCGCAAGCTGGGCGAGGGCGTCTTTATCGAACCGGCGGCGGGGCTGATGCGCGCCCGGGCGGACTTGCGCCAGGGGAACATCGGCGATTCTCCGCCCGCCGGGGGTCTCAGCCGCGACCGCTTCCGGGACCGGCGGCGAAGCGGCGGGAATCAGGACGGCCAAGCCCTTCCCCAATCGTTTTTTTTCCATGGTTTCCCTTCCCTCCCCCTCCTCGTCGGGGGGCGTGACGGAATTCAGGCGGCCGGCGGTTTCGCCGGGCTGGAGAGCGCCCCATCAACCATTGGCGATAACCTCCCCCGCGAGCCGCAGATAGGCGGCCGCGCCGGTGGAGTTGATATCGTAAAGGATAATGGGCTTTCCATGGCTTGGGGCCTCGCTCAGCCTGACGTTTCGGGGAACAACGGTGTCGAAGATGCGCCCGTGAAAGTTTTGCCGCACGTCATCGGCAACCTGTCTGGCGAGCGAAGTGCGCCCGTCGAACATCGTCAGGAGAACACCTTCCATCGTGAGCCCGGGATTGAAGCCCTGCTGGACAAGCGTTACGGTATGGCTGAGCTTTGAGAGGCCCTCGAGGGCGTAATATTCGCACTGGAGGGGGATGATGAGGGAATTCGCCGCGACCAGTGCGTTCAGCGTAAGCAGGCCGAGGGAGGGCGGGCAATCGATGAGGATGTAACGGTAATACTCATTCAGGGGCTTGATAGCTTCGAGGAGGCGGAACTCGCGGCCCGAGGTTTGCACGAGCTCCATCTCCGCACCGGTCAGGTCGATTCCCGACGGGATGAGGTGGAGGTGTTCGAGGGCCGTGGGCCGGATTACGGATTCCGGGGATCGCCCACCGATCACCAGGGCGTACGAGCCGCCATCCGTCCCCGGGTCTTCGCACCCCAGGCCGCTGGTCGCGTTCCCCTGGGGGTCGAAGTCAACGAGGAGGGTCTTTCGCTCGGTGGCGGCGAGACAGGCGGCGAGGTTCACGGCCGTCGTGGTCTTTCCGACCCCGCCCTTCTGGTTAACGATGGCTACTGTCTTGGCCATTGCCGTCCAAGGTTCCCGATTGTTTCACGTGAAACCTCTTCGGGGACGGGGCTTGGCCCTGTTTCACGTGAAACCATCGGCCCCGTGTCCCAAAGAGATGATCCGGCCGCCTTCAAGCTCAACGCGACCCCGCAGAAAAGCGCCGCATTCATCCAGCGCGCCCCGGGCGGCCTCGAGCTCCGCGGCGGCGTCCCTTCCCTGACGAACCAGGAGTCTCCCCCCAGGGGCCAACAAACGCCACACCAACGGCGTCAAAGCCCCCACCGGCGCGACCGCCCTGGATAAGATTGCATCATATCCGCCGAGATGTCCACCCCGCCCTTCCTTCGGCGCTCCGGCCGCGCGGGCCAAGCCCAGACGCTCGAACCGCCCGTGAATCACCTGAAAGTCCCCAACGCCCACCTCCCGAATCGCCTGTTTCAAAAACGCCGCCTTCCGGCCCCCCGATTCCACAAGCGTCATCCGGATTCCGGGAAACATCACGCCGATCGGGATTCCAGCAACGCCGGCCCCCGCGCCGACATCCAGGGCCTCCTCCCCGTCCAGCGGGTCCCAAAGGCCCAGGAAATCGAGAGACTCGGGCAGGAGACGGCCGGCTATCCCAACAGGATCGAGGACGCCGGTCAGGCGCACCGCCCGATTCCATTTGTTCAAGAGCGCGACGTAGGCCGACAAAGCTACCGCTTGAGAATCATCAAGAGGGAAACCCCGGCGGGCGAAGGAGAACGCCAGGGCCTCGCGGACCTCAGGGTTCATGAAACCCGGATAAGGCGAAGCGCGGACTCATCGAAGTGATAAGCCGTCATGGTCATGTCTCGTCAATGCCTTGCGTTTCGGGGGCCTAACCTGGGTTTCTCACCAACCATTCCGTTACGGGCCCGTGTTTGATCGGCCATTGGATTGTTGGCCAATGCTTCAGGGGCGGGTACGGAATGCCGGCCTTCAAGCCGCTGACCGGCGGAGTCGCTCGAGGTGAACCATCAAAAGACCGATGGCGGAAGGCGTGACGCCGGAGATGCGGCCGGCCTGTCCGAGCGTCCGGGGGCGAATCCTGTCCAGTTTCTCCTTCACCTCGACCGACAACCCGAGAACTTCTTTATAATCAAATGTTTCTGGGATTTCCCGGTCTTCGAGGGCTCGCGCGCGCTCAACTTGCCGCTCCTGCCTAGCGATGTATCCCTCATACATTACGGCAATCTCGACCCGCTCACCAATGTCACCAATCAGTGACTCATCTCCTTCGCAAGGGCCTTCACCCACCGTTCCCGGGCTCAGGGACCCGAGCGGGTCCGGCGGCCCGAGCGCCCTGACGGCTTCGTAATTCAGCTCGGGCCGCTTCAATAGGTCGGCAAGCGACGAGGGGGTGTGGATGGGCGATGTCCCGAGGCCCTCCAGCGCGAGATTCAGCTCCGGCGTGGGCGTCACGCGGGTCCTCTTGAGCCGTTTGGTTTCCTTCTCGACGGCCTCGCGCTTTCGGCAAAACCGCTCGTGGTCTTCATCGCACACCAGGCCGGCCGAGTGGCCCACGTCGCACAGGCGCGCGTCGGCGTTATCGTTTCGGAGGAGGAGCCGGAATTCGGCGCGGGAGGTGAACATCCGGTAAGGCTCATTCGTCCCCTTGGTCACGAGGTCGTCGATGAGGACACCGATGTATGCCTGGTCTCTGCGGAGGACAAGCGGCTCTCTTCCCTGAACGGACAGCGCGGCGTTGATTCCCGCCATGAGCCCCTGGGCCGCCGCCTCTTCGTAGCCCGTCGTCCCGTTCAGCTGCCCGGCGTGGTAGAGACCCCGGACCCGTTTGGTTTCAAGCGTGGGGCGGAGTTGTGTCGGCGGGACGAAATCGTATTCCACGGCATAGCCGGGCTTGGTCATCTCGGCCCGCTCCAGTCCGGGGATCGTCCTGATGAACTCGTGCTGGGCTTCCTCGGGCAGGCTGGTCGAGACGCCGTTTGGATAAATCTCGTCGGTGTCCAGGCCCTCGGGCTCCAGGAATATCTGGTGGGCGGTTTTCTCCGCGAACCGGACGACCTTGTCCTCGATGGAGGGGCAATACCGGGGTCCGATTCCTACGATGACGCCCGCGTAGAGCGGCGAGTTCTCCATGTTTTTCCGGATAACCGCGTGCGTCCGCTCATTGGTGTACGTGAGGTAGCAGGGGACTTGCTCCCTGTCGATCCGCCGGGTGGAATAGGAGAACGGCGGCGGCGGCTCGTCTCCCGGCTGAACCTCAAGCTGTTCAAAATCAATGGTTTTCCCATCCAGCCGCGGCGGCGTCCCGGTCTTGAGGCGGCCGATCTCGAAACCCTTCTCCTTCAAGGCGTCCGAAAGCCCCAACGCCGGCTGCTCCCCCATCCGTCCCGCGCGGACCTGCTCGAAGCCGATGTGGATCAGGCCGTTCAGGAAGGTTCCGGGCGTCAGAACGACCGTTCTGCCGTAGACCTCCTCGCCCGCGTCCGTCAGGACACCCCGGACTTCATCCCCCCCCCCTTCAACCAGGACATCTACGACCATTCCCCGCTTGAGGGCAAGACCCGGCTCTTCACTCAAAACCCGGACGGCGTGCGAACGGTAGAGGTTGCGATCCGCCTGGGCGCGGAGGGCGCGGACGGCCGGGCCTTTCCGCGTGTTGAGCATCCGGAACTGGATCCCGGTGGCGTCGATCATCTTCGCCATCGCCCCGCCCAAGGCGTCGATCTCCCGGACCAGGTGCCCCTTGGCAATCCCGCCGATGGCCGGGTTGCAAGACATCTGGCCGATCCGCTCGAGGTCGCCCGTAAGCATGAGCGTATCGGCGCCCATCCGCGCCGCGGCCAGGCAGGCCTCGATTCCCGCGTGCCCCGCGCCGACAACGATGACGTCGAAATTTCGCATGCGCCGATTTCCTTTCCCCGGCCCCGGGGATTCGCCAGCCCCGGCTCAACCGAGAAGGTTTTCGCCGAATCGATCCCCTCCTATTTTATCCCCCTCCGGACGGTTTACCAGCCCGGTGGTGCTCGCCGCGGCCCTTGCCGAATCACCCTCCGACATTCTATACAACGAATTGCGAGATCCTCCGCTATGTCCTGAATCTCAGGTCAACGATAAATCACTAGTGTCCTCATTGAGAAATTCGTTGATGAGCTCAAGGAAATTCGTCTGCCCATTGAGGCCGGGTTGGAAGCCCGGCCTACCGAGCGGTGGGGCCATTTGCAAGCGGGTAGGGCGGGCATCTTGGCCGCCCAGCTTCGGCGTTTGGCGACCGGACGCATTGAGCCCCCCTGCTCATCTCATGTGCTCCTGAGCACGGATCATCGCCGGTATTATTCAACGAATTTATCAGACAAAACACTAGGATTGCACGGAAGAAGAAAATGAGACCAAGGAGCGGAGCGGGGGGGGCCCAAGGCCCCCCCCTGAGCAGGGGCATCCCGTAAATATGACGACGCAAACGGAGGCGGCCTAATGA
>CAYRGS010000007.1:0-2394 GCA_964423875.1 uncultured bacterium | reverse complement strand
TAATGAACAGCGGGTAGTTTGCCGATGACATATACAAGGGTGATCTACAAAACTGAGGCCAGGCAGGCGAGACGCTCGTCCAGCGGGAGCTCGCATGAACGTAAAATACCAGAATGTTTTCACGACCCAGGATTCCTTCGAAGGGTCCGCGGCGAAATTCCAGGAGGAGGAGGCCCGGCTCCAAAAGGGTGAGTACACGGCCCGAATCCAGGAGGTAAGGCGGCGCGTCCGACAACTCGACATCCTTGTGGTGGAAGATTCCAGCGAGGCACGCAGACTCGTCTGTGGAATCCTTCGCAATCTTGAACTCGGCCGGCCCGTAAACCCGATTGTGGCGGATAACGGCAGGAAGGCCTTGTCGTTTCTTGGCATGAGGCCCGTGGACGTTATCTTGTCGGATTGGCGGATGCCTGAGATGGGCGGGCTGGAGATGCTCAAGGAAATCCACGAAAAGGAGAACCTGAGGGACATTCCGGTCATCATGCTGACGGCCGTCGCCGAGAAGGACGAGATCATCAGGTCCATTCAGGCGGGCGCGACGGAGTGCCTCCTGAAACCTTTCACGATTGAAGACCTACAGGAAAAAATCAGCTCCGCCCTCAGATTGGCCGAACACATAAAAGAAGGAATTTAGAACGCCTCCAATCCGTTCCTCTTATTTTGCGTTGACTTCACGGTCCTCTCCCGGGAAAGGAGAGGGAAGAACCGATGATTCAAGGTCTCAGCCCATCATCGTGTCTCAAGGGGTCCGTCCGTCTGCGGCCTTCGATGCTTCGAAAACCGGGCGGGGACGGGGACCCGTCCCTACGGCGAATAACTTCGTCTGGGTGTAGGGGTGAGTCCAAGCCTGCCCTCTGCGGATGCAGAGGGTGCTCGCCCGTCCGCCCCCGGACCCTATTTCCCTATACAAAACTCCCGGAAGATTCCATCCAGAAGATCCTCGGTAAGGTCTTTTCCCAAAAGGCCTCCCAGGGCGTTCATGGCCTCGGTGAGCTCGATCGCGACAAGCTCGGGCGAGAGGCTCGCCTTCATGGCCTCGATTCCCGCGCCGACGAATTCCGCGGCCGCTTGGACGCGCTCGCGGTGGCGCTCGCGCGTGAGCAAAAGCTCCCCGTCGGCCAAGCCGCCCCCCAGAACGGTCTCGACCATGAGGGCCTCCAGGGCCTCCAAGCCGTCCCCCCGCAGGGTCGAGACCCGCGCGCACCGGCCGTCTGGAAAAAACCGCCCGGCCTCCTCCGGACTGACGGCCGGCGGCAGGTCGGCCTTGTTCAGGACACCGATGATCGCCGGACCGGACGGGGCGGCAAGCTCGTTCAGGATGGTCCTGTCTTCATCCGTCAGGGGGACCGAGGCGTCCAGGACGAAGAGAATCAGCGAGGCCGACCCCGCCATCCTCCGGGCCCGCTCGACGCCCGCGCGCTCAACCGGGTCCTCCGATTTTCGCAGGCCGGCCGTGTCGATGAAGCAAAATGGAGTCCCGCCGATGACGGCCGTCTCCTCGATGGTGTCGCGCGTCGTGCCGGGGATGGGGCTCGTGAGGGCGCGGTCCTCTCGCAAGAGCAGATTCAGGAGTGAGGACTTGCCGACGTTCGGCCGGCCGACGATGGCCGCCGGCGTCCCCTCGCGGATGGCCCGCCCCGCGTGAAAACTCCGCAGCAAAAACTCCAGCCGCTCGTTCGCTCCGCCCGCTCGTTCGACCAAACGGGCCGAGGCCTGGATCTCGAGGTCCTCATCGGGAAAATCGATGGCCGCCTCGAGTTGGGCGGCAATCCCGATCAGCTCCGTCCACACCCCCTCCAGCTCTCGCGAGAGTCTCCCAGAGAGGTGTCCCAGCGCCGCCCGGAGACCCGCCTCGGAGCGCGCCGCGATCAGGTCCGCAACCGCTTCGGCCTGAATGAGGTCCATCCGGCCGTTCAGAAAAGCGCGCCGCGTGAACTCGCCCGGCCCGGCCGGCGAAGCGCCGCGATCGATCAGGAGCCGCAGGATCGCGCGGAGTGAGAAGGGGCCGCCGTGGCCGTGAATCTCAGCAACGTCCTCGCCCGTGTAGGAGTGCGGATCGGGCATGGCCACCAGGAGACACTCGTCGAGGACTTCGCCCGTCTCAGGGTTCGTCACGCGGCCGTGGAGCAGTTTTCTGGGTGAGAACCCCGGGAAGGGGTCGCCTTGCGGCGTGCGGAAAATTTCGCGCGCGAGCTCGAGAGCCCGGGGTCCGCTGAGACGGATAATCCCGACGGCCCCTTCGCCCGGCGCCGTCGCGATGGCGGCGATGGTCTCGATCACGGGCGTCCCGGGGACGGGACGGGGGGTCGAGCGGGGGGGGGGGGCGGGGGGGGCCCGGGCCGCGGGGCATGAAAGGCTCGGGGGGCCGCCGAGAGGCCGCCGCGGCGGGAACCC
>CAYRGS010000006.1:13480-67189 GCA_964423875.1 uncultured bacterium | reverse complement strand
CAACGGTGGGAGCAAGGCCTCAGATCTGCTTGGTTTTGAAGGGTCGCCCTTGGATTGATAGGCGCCATCGAGCCGAGCCCGCCCAGGCTTGCTGTCGGTAAAAGCGGGTGGGCTCAGACCCAAAGCATAATCACGGCCCGCGATGGATGAGCCCGACCCGGGAATTCCGAAATACGCAATGCGATTTCCCGAGACCTCTTGGGGCCAATCCGGCTCCGGTTGAATGGAATGATCCCCCTGGGATGCCGGGGGACCGCCGCGGACACGCTTCGGGATGCGGCTCTCTCCCTCCCACGCGGGGTCTAAATGGCCTCATTCTCCATAAGGCCCTCCCGTCCGATCGGTCGAATCAGTTTCATGGATATATTCGTGATCCGGCGGACTGTCAAGACCAATTTGGCGGGCCGGCCGGCCGGCGCATTGACACCCTCCCAGGCCCGGTGATAGCGTGGTAAAATACGGATTTAGTCGATTATCCGCCAATTCGATCCTGCCAAATAGGAAACCGTATGGATGGGAAGGCACCTGGGATTTCTGACTGAGCCGGTTGCTTCCCTCGTCCACATCAATTGCACGGTTCCGGACGAACACCCATCGGCGGTCATCCTCGGAACGGAACGCAGCGGGTCCGGGGTGATAGTCGAAACCGGCGGGTATGTCCTGACCGTGGGTTACGTGGTCTTGGGGGCGGGGGACCTGAACGTCGTCTCCGCGAAGGGCGAGAACTTTGAGGGCAGGATTGTCCACATGGACCACGAGAGCGGGCTTGCGATGATTCACTCCCCGGGGCTGAATGGCCCCGCCGTCTCGGTCGGGCCTTCGGCGGAAATGGGAACCGGTGATCCGGTTGTCCTCTTGGCCAGCAAAGGGGAGGGAGAGATCCGAGGCAACTCGGGCTTCATCACGGACGTGGGGCCGTTTGACGCGCACTGGGAATATATGCTGGACCGGGCCATCAAGAGCACGGCGTTGAATCCGGGTCTCGGCGGCGGAGCGCTCATTTCAATGGACGGGAAGGTCCGCGGCACCGTCTCCCTCAACCTCCACCTGATTGGAACCTGTTCCCTGAGCATCCCCATCGACCTCTACCTCGCCCAACGCGGCAGGTTCCTTGGTCATCAGGAGGGTGATGAGAAACCGCACCGTCCCTGGCTCGGGTTGTTTCCGCAGGCCTTGGAAAAGGGTGTCTTGGTGGCGGGCGTGGTCCCGGGAGGACCGGCTGAGGACTCAGGAATTCAGACCGGCGATGTCGTCCTGTCTCTCAATGGCGAAGAAGTGATTTCGCGCCGCGCCTTCTATCAGAGGCTCTGGGAAGGAGCGGCGGGCGATGAATTCACCTTGACGCTTTACCGGGAGAAGAGCTTCCGGACCGTTCAGGTGACCAGCAAAAGCCGGGCCGAATTCTACCGGTGAGCCCGGAAGCGGACGTGACGGAGGATGGCCAACCGCCGGGGACTCAGAAAGAGACCGGCCGGACGGAAACCTTCGGGACGAACCGGTTGGTGAAAAAGCTCTCCACCGCGAATTCCTTGGTGAGCTGTCGGCCGCGAATCAGCAGGGACTGAAGCATCCCCACCTTGAGCTTGTCATAAAATCCCAGGCCGGGGTTCTTCAGCCCCTGGGCCGACCAACTCTTCACGAAAACCCTCCACTCCGCTTTTGCGCCCCCCGGCGGATAATCGGGAAAACTTCGCCGGAAGAGCTCGAGGGCTTCCGCCGGGCGCGACATGGCTTCGGCCTGTCCGCGAACGGTGGCTTCCACCATGCGTCGGACGATGTTCTCCTGTTCTTCGATGAGCCGGACCGGCACCAGGAGACTGAGCCCATAGACCTCCATCCCCTGGTCCGTGTACAAAAGAGAAGTGACGGTTTTCTTCCGGCGTCCGGCCGCCCGGTCATAACGCCAGCGGGACACTTCCGAGGTGACGATGGCGTCGGCTTTCCCTGTGAGCAGGGCCCGGATTTCTGATCGGGGTCCGATATTCGCCCACCGCACCCGATCCAGGCGGAGGCCGGCGCGCTCGGCGAACGAAGGGAACAGGATGCGGGAGAAAGAAGAAACCGAACCCGCGAGCCTTTTGCCCGACAGGTCGGCCGGCGACCGGATTCCGGAGCTTTCCAGGGCGATCAGACTGCCCGGATATCGCTCCATGAGGAGGGCCAAGCCGGCAAGGTCCAGGCCTTCCGCCCTGGACTCGACGACGGCGGCCATTTCCGCCACGCCGAACGCCATTTGCCGCTTGTGCAGCGTCCGGACCGTATGGCCCGACCCCTTTCCCCTTTCAATCGTGACGAGCAGACCCGCACGCGTATAGAAACCCTTACGCTGGGTGTAGATGATGCCTGTGTGCAGGCCGTTGGGCGGGCTGTTGAGGACAAGCGTGACGCTTTGGGCGGCGTGGGCGCCGCCGCAAGGCCAGCCGGCTCCGAAGAAGAGCAAAAAGAGAAAACAGCCCAGGGCGCGAGCCCCTGCGCCGGACGTCAGATTCGGACCAGACCGATCCGTTCTTGAATATCTTTGACGTATTCGATGAATTTCGGATCGAGCCTCATGTCCGCCTTCCGGGGACGGGGCAAATCGATGGGGATGATCTTGTTGATCTTGCCCGGACGGGGCGTCATGACGACGACCCGGTCGGCCAGGAAGACCGCTTCGCCGATGCTGTGCGTAATCAACATGCAGGTCTTCTTGTTCTCCTGCCAGATTCGCAGGAGCTCCAGGTTCATGGCCTCACGCGTCAGGGCGTCCAAGGCACCGAACGGCTCGTCCATCAGGAGGAGGGGCGGATCGTGGATGAGCGCGCGGCTGATGGAAACCCGCTGTTGCATGCCGCCGGAAAGCTCCCTCGGGAATTTGGTTTCGAAGCCGGTCAAGCCCGTGAGCTTGAGCAGTTCCATGGCGCGGTTCCTGTACTCCTCTTCATCCAGGCCGAGAATCTCCACCGGCAGCATGACGTTGTCGATGACGTTCCGCCACTTGGGGAGGACCGGGGCCTGAAAGACCATTCCGACGTCAGAAAGGGGACCTATGACATCATGGCCGTTGACCCTCATTTGTCCTGACGTCTTCGGAAGCAGGCCGGAGATGATCTTCAGGATCGTTGTTTTGCCGCAGCCGCTCTGTCCGACGACGGTCATGAACTCTTCTTCATACACATCTAGGTCGACGTTCTCGAGCGCGTTTACGTCTCCGCTTTTGGTGACGTAAACCTTGTTGAGATCTCGGATTTCGATTACATTTTTGCTGCTCAATGGAAACCTCCAGCCACCAGGGCATTCTCCCTCTCGATGAGGGAATAGACATCCTGATTAGAGAGCGCGCCTCCCCCTCTCCACTGAACCCTAATTATTTAACCTGGGAAGCTATCATTGCCTTGAGAGCATGTCAAGGAAGAAGTTGGCGCTGGTTTTTCACGCGCCGTGTTGTTTCGGCTGTCTTGACACCCCATCGGGCTTCTGCTAGAAAGCCGACAGTTCTCGGAAGTCGGATTTGCCTGGCCGCGTTGTTGTGTTTTACGAGGGGCCGGGCTCTTTTTGTTTTGGGCCCCCGCCCGGTCGGGGACGGCCGCGGGTGCGAGCGTGCGCCATCGGGACGGATGGATGAAGGAGAGGTGGAAATGTCGAAGATGAAAGTCCTGTACGAAGAGGATTGCGACCTCAATCTATTGAAGGACAAGACGGTGGCCGTTATCGGTTATGGGAGCCAGGGACACGCCCATGCCCTCAACCTGGCGGACAGCGGGGTTCAAGTTGTGGTCGGCTTGCGCGAAGACTCGAAATCCCGGGACAAGGCGAAGGACGACGGCCTGGAGGTGATGACCTCCGCCGAAGCGGCTCAGGCCGGCGACTTGGTGGTCGTCCTGACACAGGAGCACGTCCAGAAAGATCTATGGGAAAATGACTTGGCGCCGAACATGAAAGCGGGTGACGCCCTGGTGGTCGCGCACGGCTTCAACATCCTCTACGGCCAGATCATCCCCCCGCTCGACATCGATGTCATCATGATGGCCCCCAAGTGCCCCGGCCACATCTTCCGGCGGATGTTCACCCAGGGAAGGGGCGTTCCCGGGCTGCTCGCAGTGGAGCAGGACGCCACCGGCAATGCCCGCGCGCTTTGCCTGGCCTATGGCAAGGGGGTGGGCTGCGCCCGTGCGGGGATCATCGAGACCACGTTCAAGGACGAAACCGAGAGCGACCTGTTCGGCGAGCAGGCCATCCTGTGCGGCGGCGTGACGGCGCTGATTCACGCCTCGTTCGATACGCTGATCGAGGGGGGGTATGAGCCGGAGATCGCCTACTTCGAGTGTCTCAATGAGCTCAAGCTGATCGTGGACCTCATCTTCGAGGGCGGCATTCAGCTCATGCGCTATTCGGTGTCGGACACCGCCCAATACGGCGACCTGACGCGCGGCCCCCGGGTCATCGACGGGCACGTCCGCAAGAGCATGAGAAAGATTCTCCGGGAGATCCAGTCGGGCGAGTTCGCCCGGGAATGGATCCTCGAAAATCAGTCGGGAAGGCCGGTCTTCAACCGCCGCAACGCTGAGGACAACGCCTTGTTGATCGAGGAGGTCGGCGAAGGGCTGCGCTCGATGATGAGCTGGACCAAGGAATTGAAAGACTGAGCATCTCCACGGGGCCGCGCGAGAAGCATTGACACCCATTTGAGCAGGGAATAACTTCTTTCTAAGGAGAGGGCGTCGTCCAACCTGGACTGTCGCGAAAGGGCGGTCTGGCGGCGAAAATTGGGGGAAAGGGGAATACTTTCAGGGATTGCGGGGAATTGGCGGGGCTGATTCCGGGTTTCAATCCGGCAGAAGGTGAGATTGAGACAGCCCCCTGTTCACCGGAAGGGTTTCCGGGGTTGTGTCGAGGCGGCTGAGGACCCAACGGAGATAATCGCGTGAATCGGAAGAAACTTCAATTCGTCGTCGGCGGGGTGGTCATCTTCGGGTCGATCCTCTATCTCTCCATCACCGGAATGTCGCGGGGGATGAGTTACTTCCACGAGGTGAACGAGATTGAGGCGCGCGCGGAAAAATTGTATGGGAAGGGGCTTCGCGTTTCCGGGAAAGTGAAGCCGGGCACGATCCGAAAATCCGTCGACCACCGCGTCTATGACTTCAAAGTGACCGATGGAAAGGCCGCCTTGGCCGTTCACTTCAAGGGCATCGTCCCCGATTTGTTCAGAGACGGGGCCGAAGTGATCGTCGAGGGCAAGTACGGACGGGACGGCGTGCTTGTGGCCAGCAAGGTGATGACCTCCTGTCCGTCCAAGTATGATGCCGAGGGCGACGCGAAAAAGAAGGCGGTCAAGTCCAGCTTGTACTGACACCCTATCCTTCACCCGGGCGCGGCATTCCGCCCGCCTTCCTGGAACCGGGTTTTTCTCCTATGGGCGACATCGGCTACTTTGCCGTCTGGCTGGGAGGGGCCTTGGCCGGATATTCCATGGCCGCCTCTCTTTGGGGAGGTCTGCGTAACCGGCCCCTGTGGGTGGAGAGCGCGAAGAACGGCGTGTTCGCACTCGCCGTGATTACGACCATCGCCGTCCTCGCCCTAGAGGTCGGCCTTCTCACCGATGATTTCAGCCTCAACGCCGTCGCCGCCACCAGCAGCCGAAGCCTCCCGATTTTCTACAAAGTGACCTCTTTTTGGGGCGGACAGGCGGGCTCCCTCTTGTTCTGGGCCTGGCTCCTGAGCCTCTACTCGGCGGTCGCGCTCTACACCAACCGGGACAGAAACCGGGAGTTGATCCCCTACGTCGTCACCACGCTGACGGCCACCTCGGCCTTCTTCTTCGCGCTGCTCATCTTCTTTGACAACCCCTTCTCGCGCCTCGCGACGATTCCCGCGGATGGACGGGGGTTGAACCCGCTTCTTCAGGATCCGGGGATGGTCATCCATCCGCCCAACCTCTACCTGGGGTACGTGGGATGGACGGTGCCGTTCGCCTTCGCCATCGGGGCCCTGGTGACGGGCCGGCTGGGAGAGGAGTGGATCCGCGCGACGCGGCGGTGGTGCCTGATCGCGTGGGGCTTCCTGGGGGTCGGGAATCTACTGGGTTCCTGGTGGGCTTACCGGGAGCTCGGCTGGGGGGGGTACTGGGGGTGGGACCCGGTGGAGAACGCCGCCATCCTGCCTTGGATCACCGGGACGGCCTTCCTGCATTCAGTCATGATCCAGGAAAAGAAGGGCATGCTGAAGGTCTGGAACCTGATCCTCATAATCATGACGTTCACTCTGACCATCTTTGGGACGTTCGTCGTCCGCAGCGGCGTCATCTCCAGTGTTCACGCCTTCGCCCAGTCCGCCCTGGGTTACTACTTCGGGTTCTTTCTGTTCCTGGTCATCGCCTCCAGTCTGGCCCTGGTCTTCTGGCGGCTGGACAAGCTTCAGGCCCACAATCAACTGGACTCCATGCTCTCCAGAGAGAGCGCGTTTCTGATCAACAACCTCATCCTGGTGGGCGCGGCCTTTTCCATCTGGTGGGGGACGATCTTTCCCCTGGTCTCCGAGGCGGTGACCGGAACGCGCATCACCATCGGGCCGCCTTTCTTCAACCGTGTCAACGTCCCCATCGGCCTGGCGCTGATCCTGCTGGTCGGCATTGGACCGCTGATCGCCTGGAGGCGGGCGTCCCCCGCGCAGCTCAAGAAGCATTTCCTTACCCCCTTGGCCCTTGGCTTCGGGACGGGGCTGATCCTGTTCGCCTTGGGGATGCGGAGTTTTTACGCGCTGTTGTCCTTCAGCCTGATCGCGTTCGTCCTGGTCACGATTGTGGGTGAGTTCTACCGGGGGACGCGGGCCCGACAGCGCATCGCCGAGGAGTCGGCCGCCGTGGCCCTGGTGAACCTGACCCGGCGCAACTCCCGGCGGTACGGCGGCTACGTCGTCCACCTCGGGATGATGGCCATCTTCGCGGGCATCACGGGCTCTTCCGCTTTTCAGACCCAGGTGGAGTCCACCCTGCGTCCCGGCGAGCTCACCCAGGTGAAGGATTACTGGGTCGAGTTCGAGCGCCTGGGCTCCCGCCAAGACGCCCATCTTCAGGCCACCTCGGCGGACCTGCGTTTGCGCAAGCGGGGCCGGGAGATTGGCGTCCTCCAGCCTGAGCGCCGCCTCTACCGCAACCCCGAGCAGCCGACCACCGAGGTGGCGATCCGATCGACGTTGGCCGAGGACCTGTACGTCATCCTCGCCGCGGAAAATGAGGACGGCTCGGCCACCTTCCGCTTTTACATCAACCCGCTGGTTTCCTGGATATGGATCGGCGGGGGCATTTTCGTTCTCGGCACGCTGATTTGCCTGTGGTATGAACCGGGGACAAAGCGCGCCCGAGGCGCCGCCGCCCGGAAGGGGCGGGTCCGTCGGGAGGACGCCTCCGCCCCCGCGGGCTCGTGATCCGAAACCCCCGCCGTCCGCGGGGGGAGCCGGAGAAGTCTCTGTGATCCCCATCGTTGTCGGTCTCATGGCGGTGTTCGCGGCGGCGGCCGTGGTCCTTCCCTTTGTTCGCGGGGAAAACGGCGAGAATGCCGATGACGCCGAGTCGCGCCTTGAGGAGTTGCTCGAGAGGAAGGATGTACTCTACGGCGCCCTGAAAGAGCTGGATTTCGACCGCGCGGGCGGGAAGCTCTCGGATCCCGATTTTCTCCGGATCGAGGCCCAGTACCGGGAGCGGGCCATCGGCGTCCTGCGGGAGATCGACGCGCTGGTGGAGACAGGGGATCCCGAGGCGGACCTCTCCGAAGCCCTGGAGCGGGAAATCCTGGACCTTCGCAAGGCGGTTCGGGTGGAGGACCCTTCGCCCGAGGCGGCCGAGACCGCGTCGGATGCCCGGGACGACCCGCCCGAGCCTCGCTTTTGCTGCGACTGCGGCGCGGCCGTCAGCTCGACAGACAAATTCTGCTTTTCCTGCGGAACCCCGTTGCGTGAAACGTCCTGAAGCGGAGCCGCTTCGCGGGATGCCGCGCGGGCCTTGGCCGGCGCCGCGGCTCGAATTGCGATCCGTCCTGTTTGTCCTGTGCGTTGCGGCGGCGTTGGCCGCCCCGGTCCGGCCCGCGGCGGTCTGGGCCGCGCATGACGAGAAGCCGCCCGCCCATCCGGGTCCCTCCCCGAAGGCTGTCTCCGAAACCGGCCGCGTTCACGGCCGGGTATTCAATGGAACGCTGAAACGGCCGCCCCCGAAGGGCGTGGAAGTGCGTTTGATATCCCTCGGTGAGAAGGGCGTCACCCCGCTGGGCATCACGAAATCGGACGCCTCCGGCCGGTTCGTTTTTTCCGGCGTGAAGCCTCCCGCGGCGGGGAAAGGCCATCTGCTGGCCGTGACCGAACACCTAGGCGTTCCTTATTTCGCCCTCGCCCTGACCGGGGGGAAGGAGACCCGACTGCTCATTTTCGACCTGACGCGGGACCCCTCGAAAATCGTCGTCGAGAGTCACCGGGTATTGGTCCGGTACGAACAGGAGCGGTTGGTCTTCCGCGAGACCGTCCGCCTCGCCAACACGGGTGCGGCCACGTATCAGGGGAAAAATGGCGAGACCCTGGCCTTCACCCTGCCGGACGGTGCGGAATTGCTTCGGTCTCCGGAGGGGTTGAACCCTGGTTCGGTCAAGATGAGTGGCCGCCGGGTGATATCCGCCGAACCGGTCCGGCCGGGGATCAAGCAGGTGAACCTTGTGTACGCCGTGCGCGAGCCCCCTGCCCAGCTTCCGGTCGAGAAGAGGTTTCAGTTCCGGACCCGCCGGTTCCAGGTCATGACGATGGAGTTCGGGATGCGCCAGCCGCTCTCCTCGGACCTGAAGTACGAAGGCGTCTTCGGCGAGAACCTGGGCGACCGTTTCCACGTTGCTTCGAAGACGGACGTTTCTCCGGCGGCTTGGATCCGGTACACGATCAGCCGGGACGTGGAGAGCGCGTTCGCCGAGACCGTCTTTTTAGGCGTCGCCGCGCTGGTCGTTCTGGGCATTGCTGTACCCTTCGCCCTCCGCCGCCGCCGTGTCGCCCGCATCGCGGCCGATAACGCCGGAAAGAAGGAGGGGGGAGGGGTGAAGCCGAAAGCCTCGCCCCGCCCTCCCCCCCCGCCCGCGAGATCCGCTCGGGAAGGATCCGTTCCGAGCTTGAGCCCGGCCGCTTCGGACCGGGAGCGAACCGAGGTCCTCCGGCTGATTGCCGCGCTGGATGACGACCGGCAGAGGGGGAAGATTCCCAATGGGGAATACGAAGCCAAAAGGGCGGCGCTGAAGCGGCGCGCCCTGGATCTCTCCAAACGGATTGCGGGGAATTGAGTCTTTCGTCGCGGCCCGCCGAAGCGGCCGGGGGAGAGAATCGATCCGCCCGGGACGGTTCTCTCCTTCCCGACGCCCGCCTCTCCGCCCGGGGCCTGACGCGCAGGTTCGGCCCGCTCGTGGCGGTCGAAGACGTGGACATCTCCCTGCCCGCCGGGTGCTTCCTCTCGGTGTTCGGTCCCAACGGCGCGGGGAAGACGACTCTGCTGAAGATGCTCTCCCTCCTCTCCCGCCCGACGGCGGGCCGGATTTGGGTGGACGGGGAGGAGGCGGTCCGGGGGGCCGCGGCCCGGACGCTGCGCCGGCGCATGGGGTTTCTTTCCCATCAACCCCTTCTCTACGGCCATCTCAGTCCCCGGGAGAACCTATCCTTCTACGGGCGGCTTTATGGTGTCCCCAGGGTTCGGGAGAGGGCGGAGGAGGTCTTGGCCTTTGTGGGTCTGGCCGACCGGGCGGACGATCCGGTCCGGGGTTTTTCCAGGGGGATGGCGCAGCGGGCGTCCATCGCTCGGGCGCTGATTCACGACCCCGACATCCTCTTTCTGGACGAGCCGTTTGCGGGCCTCGACCGGCCGGGCGCGCGGATGCTGATGGACACCCTCGGGCGGCTGCGCGATGAAGGGAAGACGTTGGTTCTGACCACGCATAATTTGGAAATCGGTCTCGCGCTGTGCGACGAGGTCGCGATTCTCGACCGGGGAAAGGTCCGGTTCGCGTCTGCGCGGTCTGGGGTGGACGCGGAGGGCTTCGCCGAGCTCTACGAATCCCGTACGGGAGGGGGAGGAGGGGGGAAGGGGCGGCGGACAGTCGCGGTGGACGGGATGAGGGGGATGCGTGAGGGACCGCGCCGGACCGGATCGGCGGACGCGGCGGCCGGCGGCTTTCGCGAGCATTTCACCCACGCGGCCGTCATCCTGTGGAAAGACCTCCTGTCCGAGCGCCGCTCCCGGGAGGCGATCGTCACGATGGCGGTCTTCGCCCTCCTAGTGATGGTCCTGTTCAATTTCGCCTTCGAGCTGGGGGAGCAGTGGAAGGCGTCGGTGGGCTCGGGGATTCTGTGGACAGCGTTTCTGTTCTCGTCTGTGCTGGGCATGAACCGGGCGTTCGCCATGGAAAAGGAAGGGGAGTGCATCCAGGGAATCCTTCTTTCGCCGGCGGACCGGGGGTCGGTCTTTCTGGGGAAACTGGCTGGCAATCTGGTGTTCCTGTGGATCGTCGAGGCCGTGAGCCTACCGGTGTTCGGGGTGCTGTATGACTTTCCGCTGGACCGGCTGTTCCTCGTGCTGGGACCCGTGGTGATTCTGGCGACGATCGGGCTGGCGACCGTGGGAACGCTGTTCGCCTCCATCGCCGTCAACACCAAGGCCCGGGAGGTGATGCTGCCCCTGCTCCTGTTTCCCGTGGCGATCCCGATGGTGATCGGCGCCGCCGGCGCCACGACGGGAATCCTGGCCGGAGGGAGTCTGGCGGACCAAGCGGTCTGGTATCGTTTGCTGGGTGTCTACGATGTGGTCTTTCTGGTAATATCAATCTGGGTCGTGGATTACGCACTGGAGGAATGATTGTGACTTACGCCAAAGTCCGGGAATCGGCCCCCCCGGCGACGCCGCTGAAGGATCAGTGGCTGCGGTTTGGCGTTGCGGCCTATGACAATCTGAGCGTCGCGGCCGCGCTGGTCCTCATGGTGGCGGCGCTGGCGTTCGACTTTGTTCTCACGCCGAACATCACCATCCAGGTCGGGAGCGAGACCCTGGCACTGCCCGTCATGCGGATCTTCTACATCCACGTTCCGGCCGCCTGGGTTGCTTTTCTGGCCTTCGGTCTCGTTATGCTTGCCAGCATCGCTTACTTGGCGACCCGGAAGCGGAGGTGGGACATTTACGCCCACGCCTGCGCCGAGGTCGGCTTCCTGTTCTGCAGCATGGTTCTGATCACGGGTCCCATCTGGGCCAAGCCAATTTGGGGTGTGTGGTGGTCCTGGGACGCCCGCCTTACGCTGACGCTCATCCTGTGGTTCATCTACCTGGCGTACCTGATGATCCGCGCGCAGGACCTTGAGCCGGAGAAGAAGGCCCGCTACTCGGCTGTCCTGGGCATCGTCGGGGCGATCTCCATCCCCGTCAACCATTTCTCCGTGATGATCTGGCGGACGATTCATCCCAAACCCGTCGTGCTCACGGAGCAGGGTATCGGAACGGGTCTGAGCGACCCGATGTTCCTGGTGGCCCTGGGCCTGACGTTCCTGGCGCTCCTGGCCGCGTTCGCCACCCTCGCCCGACAGCGCGTGGTCCTGGAAGAGCTGCGGGACGAGGCCGAGCGGCTGCGCTTCCGGCTGGACGACGGAAGATAAGAAGAAAGGGTTGAGATGAGCTATTTGTTCGCCGCATATACAATTGTCTGGATCATTTTGTGCGCGTACGTTTTCCGGCTGGCGAAGCAGGGCCGGGCACTCCGCGTGGACATGACCCGCCTGCAAGAGCGGTTGGGAGAGCGGGAAGGGGACGAATGAGTCGGGCCGGGAGAAGAAAAGGGAGCCGCCTGCGGCGGGCTCTTGGCGTGACGGTCGCCGCGGCGGGCCTTTGGGTGGGGGTCCTACCGGCGGCGGGGGCCGAGCCGCCGCCCGATCCGGTGGACATCGCCAAATCGATCATGAGCCCCGTCTGTCCGGGCCGCCTCATCGCCGACTGTCCGAGCCCGGAGGCCGAGCAGCTCCGGGAGGTGATCCGCCGCCAGGTGAAGCAGGGAAAATCGAAGCAGGAGATCATCGACTACTTTGTCGAGGTGTACGGTCCGAGTGTGCGGCCCGCGCCCCCGCATCGGGGCTTTTTCCTGACGGCCTGGTATCTGCCCCTGGCGCTCATGCTCTCGGGCGGCGGGGTCATTTTCCTTCTCCTTCGGATCTGGTCCAGATACGAAGGCGGGGCGGCGGCGGGGGGAGCCCCGGCGGTTGAATTCCCGAAAGACCCCGAGTACCAGAAGTACGTCCGGAGGTTGGATCAGGAGTTGAAAGAGTACGACCTGTAACCCCTTCCGGCCTATCGCCGGCGAAACCGTGTCTTTCCTTCCCCACGACAAATAAAAGAGCGGCCCCCGAAGAGGCCGCTCTTCTTGCTTGACGATTTGATGCCTCACCGGACCCCGGCGGAATCAGCCCTCCAACTGCCCTTTCAGGTCGTCGACGAACTCCTGCCACATCTTGTCGGCCTTGCCCTTGATCACGCTGTGTCCGAAGGTCCCGAGCTTGCCGAATACGTTCACTTCGGTCGTGGCGCTTAGCTCGGTCTGGCTGGGACCGAGCTCTTTCAGGTTCAGCTCAGTGGCCGTCTTCAGGCTGCTCATCTTCCCCGTTTCGTCGCCCGAGCCCTCGGACTTCATGTACGTGGGCGGCTGCCTCTCGACGATAGCCAGTTTCACTTTGAATTTGGCCTTGATGAACCCAACCTTCGCCATGATGTCCACGACGTAGTTGTCTTCATCGATCTTCTCGACGTTCTCCACCCCCGGAACGCACGCCGCGACCTTGGAGGCGTCCAGGAGAAAGTCCCAGGTGTTCTGAATGGAGGCTTCGATGACAATGGTGTTCGCGATCTGCATGTTCGTGACTCCCTACCGAGGTCCTTGCCGGTGGCCGCGATCATCGCCCCGTCCGGCGAGGTCCGCCCATGCCCGGCAACCGATTCCTGCCGCCGGGTCCGGTCTGAAAGGTGGTTGAAAACGTTCCGCCGCAGGCTGCCTGAATGCGGTCCCGCGGCCGGAAATTTTCGGACGTCGAACAAAGATAGTTCAGGCCTTCCGGCGTGTCAACGGCGATCGCGTCCGTTCGGCCCGGCCGGCCGGGCCGAACGGACTTGCTGAGCGGTCCGGCGGGGAGTAAATTGATGTGTGGAACCGTTGGGCCGTCCTGGGTTGTGGACAAGCCCGTCTTGAGCGGAAAGATCGGTCTTCGGCCGCGTGCGGCCCAATTTCCAAGAGTTGGGAGGAAATCCGAGATGTCGGAGCACATGCTTGAGTTCACCGATGACGAGTTCGACACGCAGGTGGTGAATGCCGATCTTCCCACGATGGTGGACTTCTGGGCCGACTGGTGCGCGCCCTGCAAGATGATCGCTCCGGTCGTCAAGGCGCTGGCCGAAGAGAATGCCGGACGCCTGCGCGTCGGAAAGCTCAACGTGGATGAAAATCCCAAGACGGCAACCCGGTTCGGAATCCGCGGAATTCCCACGCTTCTCGTATTCAAGGGCGGCGAAGTGGTCGAGCAAATCGTGGGCGTCCGCTCGAAGAAAGACCTTCAGAAGATCGTCGATCAGAACCTCTGAGCGAGCCCCCCCCTTCGGCCGGAATAGGCGCGGCAGGGGGCCGTCGTCCGCTTCCCGCGCGCTCGCCCTCGACCCAAGGACCCGATACAGATTGAAGTCGACCCATGCCGCCTGATCCGGCGACGCCTCCGCTTCCCCGGGGCTTGCGGATTTCCTCTTTTTCCGGCGCAAAGGGCAGTTTGTCCAGCAGCGTCAACGCCTACCTCCTGGAAGGTGAGCGGCCCGTCCTGATCGACGCCGGGTTCTCCGGAAAGGCCGGGGGAATGGAGAGAAATCTTTCCGCCTTCGGCGTCGGAACCCTGCTTCTTACGCATCTGCATCGCGACCACGCAGGCGGGGCGGGCGCGCTCTCCCGCGCGGGGTTTGGGGTCCGCCTTCACCGGGCGGAGACCCTGCTCTACGCGGATCGGATCAACGGCCTGAGCGGCGTCCGGTATCTCCGGGATGGAGAGAGCGTGGAATCCCCGCTGGGACCGCTCGTTGCGCTTCACACGCCCGGACATGCCCGGGGGCATCTCTGTTTCCACTGGGAAGGGGAGGGGATCCTGTTCTCGGGGGACCTGGTCACCGGCGAGCCTTCCTCCTGGGTCGGGACGCCGGATGGCGACATGGCTGATTATCTGGCATCTTTGCGCCGGATAGCGGGTTTGCCCCTCCGGCTCCTTCTCTCCGGTCACGGCCTTCCCGTTGAAAATCCGGCGGAGAAGATCGAAGCTTACATTCAGCGGCGGCTGGAGCGGGAGGGCGATATCCTCCGGCTTCTGGAAAACGGGGAGGCCGCTGTTCCGGACCTGACTCGCCGGATCTACCACGGCCGAGGTTTGAGTCCGGGGCTTCAGGGGTTCGCGGAGAAAACGGTGGAGGCGCACCTCGTCAAGCTCTATGCCGAGGGCCGGGTGAAGCGGTTGGCTGAGGACGCGTACGCTTTGACCTGACGAATCGTCCCGGACATCGATATCCCATATTGAGGGTAGGGCGGGTATCCCGCCGTGCGTGCTATGCGGCCCCCGAAGACGCCGGAAGGACGGCCCGGACGAGGTCGGCCGGCGTCTCGAACCGGAAATCGGCCTCGACCCCGTCGAAGCGGGCGATATCGCCGACCCCCCAGAGGGCGACGCCCGTCTTCACCCCCGCTGCCCGGCCGGCCTGAATGTCGTAGGGGGAGTCCCCGACGACCAGCGCCCGGCCGGACCTCTCCGCCGAAACGCCGGCCGCGGACATCGCCCGCAGGACCCCTTCCGGGTCCGGTTTGTATCGTTCCACATCGTCGCCGGTCACCGGGGAGGTGAACCATCCTGCGAGGTCCAACAGGTCGAGCGTCCACCGGGTGCCCCGTCTTCCTTTGCCCGTAAAGAGGCCGAGCTTCACGCCCGCCCCGTCAAGACGCGCCAGTGCCTCTTGAACCCCCGGAAACAGGCGAATCCTGTCCGCCGCCCGGTGGTAGTGGCCGAAGAAGAACTCTATGGCCTCGGGGAATAAAGGCTTTGGGATGTATCCGCGCAGCATCTCTTCTTCGGGCGGCCCCATGCCCCGGAAAAGCTCTTCCCGCGAGACCCGCCGGTCGGCAAATCGAAGTAGGGTGTTGACGAACGCTTCGAAGATGACGTCCATGGTGTCCACGAGGGTCCCGTCCTGGTCGAAGATGACGGCGTCGAAGACGGGGCGGCCCGTATCGGGTGCGGAGTGCGTCATCGTCATTGGGCCGACCTCCTCGGTGAATCGGTGAAACGGCGATCTCAATGTAGGTTGATTTGGTTGCGGTGAAAAGCGGGAGCAAGGTGATCGAGTCCGATCCCAAATCCTCTTTTCCTTGAACCTTGCTGTGTAATCTGTGTAATCTGTGAATGAAACGAGAATCTGCGTCTCGAGCGCCGCCCGTTGCATCGTCGTTGGCCATCGTGATTTGGTTTCTTCCTGGTTTTTTTTGAACCTTCAGTGTAATCCGCGGAACCTGTGGATAAAGAGAGGTCACCCTGTGGTCAAGGTCAAGATCTGCGGAATCACGAATGTCGATGACGCGGTGGCGGCCTTCGAAGCGGGGGCGGACGCCATCGGGCTGAACTTCGTGGAGGGCTATGCCCGCTGCATCTCCTGGGAAACGGCCAATGAGATTACGCGGAACCTCCCCCCCCTTCTGACCGTCGTAGGGGTCTTCGCTGATATCGAGGTCCGCGAGGTTCGAACGGCCGTCCGAATCTGCCGGCTCGACACCGTCCAGCTTCACGGCGAAGAGCCGCCTTACGACTGTCACCAGTTGGCGGATACGGCCGATAACCCCACCCCCGTTATCAAGGCGTTCCGGGTCAAGGGTCCAGAAACGCTGGAGGCGATCCCCGCCTACCGGGGGGTCGGCCGCGTGACGCCCCTTCTCGACGCCTACGATCCCAAAGAGATCGGCGGGGTGGGAAAGACGTTCGAGTGGGACCTGGTCGCGGACGCCGAAGGGCTTCACCCCTTCATCCTCTCAGGCGGACTCAATCCCGACAACGTCGCTGAGGCGGTCAAGACCCTGAAGCCCTATGCCGTGGACTCCTCCAGCGGAGTCGAGGCGGAGCTTTGCAAGAAAGACCCGGAGAAAGTGCGGGCCTTCATCGAGAACGCCAAGGCTGCCGCTTCGGCCTGACCGGAGGAAAATCGCCCGTGAATCCCGAGGCCGCTCCCGCTCTCACGAATGCGGACGCCCTCCCCGACGCCCAGGGGCACTTCGGCGTCTTTGGGGGGAGGTTCGTCCCCGAGACGCTCATGCCCGCCCTCGAGGAGCTGGAGGCGGCTTACGGGCAGCTCCGCGGCGACGGGGCGTTTCAAAATGAGTTGAACGCTCTCCTGGAGAAATTCGCCGGCCGGCCGACGCCGCTCTATGAGGCCAAGGGCCTCTCGGCCCATCTCGGGGAGGGGGAGGGAGGGCGGCTGTTCCTCAAGCGGGAGGACCTGCTGCACACCGGCGCGCACAAGCTCAACAACACCCTCGCCCAGGCGCTCCTCGCCCGAAGGCTGGGGAAGAAGCGGGTCATCGCCGAGACCGGCGCCGGACAGCACGGGGTGGCCGCCGCGACGGCCGCCGCCCTGCTGGGTCTCGCGTGCCGGGTCTACATGGGGACCGAGGACATCGAGCGCCAGAAGCTCAACGTCTACCGGATGGAGCTGATGGGGACCGAGGTCCACCCCGTCGATTCGGGGACGGGCACGCTGAAGGACGCCACGAGCGAGTGCCTTCGGGACTGGACGGCCTCGGTCCGCGACACGCACTACCTCCTGGGTTCGGTGGTGGGGCCGCATCCTTTTCCCATGATGATCCGGGACTTCCAGTCGGTCATCGGCCGGGAGGCGCGCGCCCAATGCCTAGCGGCGACGGGGCGGATGCCCGACGCGCTGATCGCCTGCGTGGGCGGGGGAAGCAACGCCATCGGCCTATTTCACCCCTTCTACGGCGAGCGCGGCGTCCGGATGGTGGGCGTCGAGGCGGGGGGGCTGGGGTTGGCGACTGGCCGGCACGGCGCTCCCCTGGGCATGGGCAAGCCCGGCGTGTTGCACGGCAGCAAGAGCTACCTGCTGTACGACGAGGACGGTCAGATCATCCCGGCCCACTCGATCTCGGCGGGCCTCGATTACCCGGGCGTCGGTCCTGAGCACAGCTTCTACCGGGATTCGCAAAGGGCGGAGTACGTCGCCGTGACGGACGAGGAGGCCCTGGAGGGCTTCGGACTCCTGGCTCGGATGGAGGGGATCATCCCCGCGCTGGAAACCGCTCACGCCGTCGCCCACCTGCCCAAGCTCGTCAAGACCCTTGCCCCCGGGGCGGTTGTCGTTCTCTGCCTCTCGGGGCGGGGCGATAAGGACATGGACCACGTGATGCGATTGCGGGAAGAAGGGGAGAAGGTGTCCCAGCAAGGCGGCGCGGGGCCGGACCGGAGTCGGGACTGAATGGGCCGGATTGCCGAATGTTTCGAAGCCTTGGGCGGAGCCGGCGAGGGAGGTGGCAAGGCCCTGATCCCATTCGTGACGACGGGGGACCCGGACCTCGAATTTACGAAAGACCTCATCTTCCGGCTGGAGGAGACGGGGGCGGACCTGGTGGAGTTGGGCGTCCCGTTCTCAGACCCCATGGCCGACGGCCCGACCATTCAGCGGGCCTCCTTCAGGTCCCTGAAGAACGGGACGAGCCTGCGGGCGATCCTGGGGATGGTGGGGGAGATCCGCAAGGACGTCCGCCTCCCTCTTGTCCTGATGACCTACTACAACCCGATTTTCGCGATGGGCGAGGGCGGGTTCGTCGAGGCCGCCGTCCGCGCGGGCGTGGACGGCGTGATCATCCCGGACCTCCCCTTCGAAGAATCGGCCCCCCTGATGGGCTTGACGGACGGGACGCCGTTGGACACCATTGCGATGCTCGCCCCGACCAGCACGCCCAAGCGGCGGACGATGATTTGCGCGAGAGCCCGGGGTTTCATTTATTACGTCGCCCAACTCGGCGTCACGGGCGCGCGGGAAGGGCTGGCCGGGGATCTGAAGGACAGTCTCGAGAACGTCAAGGCCCTGACCGGCCTTCCGGTGGCCGCCGGGTTCGGGATTAGGACGCCCGAGCAGGCCCGCGAGGTCAGCCGCCACTGCGACGGCATCATCGTCGGAAGCGCGCTGATCAACGTCCTGGACGCCGAGACTGACCCCGAGGCCAAACTCCGCGCCGCGGGCGGGTTTGTCCGGGCTTTGAAAAATGCCATCGGTTGAAAGTAGGGAAGAGGGAGAGGGGGGGATGACAATGCATCATTCCTCTCTGAAGGACCTCTATGAAGATGAAATGGCTTATCTTTTGTGGCGAGAATTCCCGGGATAGCTCTGCGGGCGGATGTTTTGTGACACGCCGGAATTTATCGAGAATCATACAATTCACATTGATTTTTGAATGTTTTAGTTTATAATTCCATCGACAAGTTGTTGTTATAGCGGATTGTCAGTACTTGATGGAGCCCCTTCTTGGCCTCAGTTGCCGCTTCCAAACCCGCCTCGCGCAAACCGAAGCAAGGACAAAAGGCCCTCCTCTCGGTGAATCCCCGGGTGCTCGAAGGTCTCGCGGTCCTGCTGTTCGGGTTGTCCGTTTTTCTGGCGGTCGCGTTTTTCACCTACGATCCGCGCGATCCCTCGCTGAACCGGGTGACGCCGAAGACCTGGCAGGTGAGGAACAGCGCCGGATTCGCCGGCGCTTACGTCGCCGATGCGGCGGGGCAGCTTCTCGGCGCGGCGGCGCTGGTCTTGCCCTTGGCCGGGCTGCTGATCGGGTTCCGCTGGATCAGGGGCCGGCGGGTGGAGGGGAGGTGGCTCCTCGCCGGGGGGCTTTTGGCGGGGGCCACCGTCGCGGCGGTTTCGCTGCATGACTGGGCGGGTCACGCGGACCCCCTCTTCGGCGCCCGGATTCACACCGGCGGTCTCCTGGGCGGGTTTCTGAGACCCCTCCTCTTCCGGTTTCTCGGGGGCGTAGGCGGGTATCTGATCCTGGCTGCGGCCGGTGTGTTCGCCTGCCTTCAGGTCGCCGCCCTCGGATTGTCCGACCTGTTGAAAGGACTCTCGAAGGCATCGACGCTGTGCGCGGGGGGGATTCGATTCAGCGGCGTCTCCTTGTTCAATGGCTCAAGGTGGCTGGGGGGGCGGGTTTGGCGGGGCACCGTCGCGTCGGCGAAATTTCTGAAGCGGTTGAGCATCGGTTTCGGCCGGTTTGCCGTGAGGTCGGCGGCCCTGGTCAACCCCATGCGGATCCCCTGGGCCGAGACCTACAGGCGGTTCCGGCCGCAAAGAGCGGAGAAACCCCGGACCGTTCCAAGCCCCGTCCCGGGCGATCAGAAGGTCCCGCTCCAGTTGGATCCCATTCCCGTCGGCGCGCCGATTCCGTTGCGGGATATCGTCATGAACCGCCCTGGGGAGGTCGAGGGGTCCTCCGAATCCATGGACGTGGATAAGGTCGGCTTCGAAGCGAAATCCGAAAAGGACGTCGCTTCCCCCGCCTCCTCGGCCCCTGCGATTGAGATCGCCTCCCCCATCGAGCGGGTCAGGCGCGGGAGGCGGCGCGCGCACGCCCTGCCGGCCTTGTCGCTGTTGGACGATCCGCTGCCCTCCGTGGCGCCGGCCGACCGGGAGGTGTTGACCGAACGGTCCGCCCGTCTGGAGGAGAAGCTTCGGGATTTCGGCGTCGAGGGACGCGTCGTTCAGGTCCTGCATGGTCCCGTTGTGACAATGTTCGAATACGCCCCGGCCTCGGGCGTCAAGGTGAGCAAGATCGCGAACCTCTCCGACGACCTGGCGCTCGGGATGAAGGCGTTTTCGGTTCGAATCGTTGCGCCCCTTCCCGGCAAGGGGGCGGTGGGGATTGAGATCCCCAATGAGGTCCGCATGCCGGTGAACCTCAAGGAGATCCTGACGAGCCGCGATTTTCAGGACCACGATGGCCGCCTTTCCATCGCCCTGGGCAAGGACATCCTTGGCCGGCCGGCCGTCACGGACTTGGCGAAAATCCCCCATCTGCTGATCGCCGGGGCCACCGGGTCCGGGAAGAGCGTCGGGTTGAACGCCATGATCTGCTCCCTGTTGCTTCGCCGGACGCCGGGCGAGGTGCGCTTCGTCATGATCGATCCGAAAATGCTCGAGTTGTCGGTCTATGACGGCATTCCCCACCTCTTGACGCCGGTCGTGACCGATTCCAAGAGGGCCGCCGTTGTTCTCAAGGGCCTGGTGGCGGAGATGGAAAGACGCTATCACCTGCTGTCCGAAGCGGGGGTGCGGAACATTCAGGGATATAACGAGAAGGTGACGGCCTCGGAGGGAGGCGCGAACGGCCGCGACAAGGCCCCGTTCGAGGACGCCGGGGCTCCCGAGCCGCTGCCCTCGATCGTCGTCGTGATCGACGAGCTGGCCGACCTGATGATGGTGACGTCCAAAGACGTCGAGGATTCAATCGTCCGCCTGGCCCAGATGGCCCGGGCGGCGGGGATCCACCTCATGGTGGCGACGCAGCGCCCCTCGGTGGACGTGTTGACCGGACTCATCAAGGCGAACTTCCCGGCGCGGCTGTCTTTCCAGGTGAGCTCGCGGACCGACTCCCGGACCATTCTCGACGCCAACGGCGCGGAGCGGCTGCTGGGTCAGGGGGACATGCTCTTCCTGCCGCCCGGGACCTCTAACCTTGTCCGCATCCACGGCGCGTACGTTTCCGAGCGGGAGATCGGGCGGGTTGTCCAGTCCTGGAAAAGACAGGGAGATCCCGAATACGACCACTCGCTGTTCGTCTCCACGGGAGACGGCTCGGGCGGAGACGAGCAGGAGGAAGCGGAGTTCGATGAGAAGTACGACGAGGCGGTCGAGCTTGTGGCCCGGACGGGCCAGGCCAGCATCTCGAAGGTCCAGCGGCGTCTTCGCGTGGGATACAACCGCGCGGCCCGGATGATCGAGATGATGGAGCGCGACGGCGTCGTCGGTCCGTCGGACGGTGTTAAGCCCAGGGAAGTGTTCGCCCGCGAGATCCCGGCGGACGATTGAGCGGTCCGTATCCTTTCTGAGGATCCTCGCCGGACCCGCTCCCCCCCCCTCCCCCCTCCCCTCGAAAACGATTGGCCGAGGGTCCCTTTTTGTTTTCGGCGGGTGAGAATTCCGGGTTAAACTTCTTCCGGCAAGCAATCCGTCACATCAAGGTCCCTTCGGGGTGGAGCCCGGATTTTTCCGGCGGTGGAAAGGAACCGACCGATGATCATCGATGTCCACAATCACTTTATCGGAGAAGCGCCGAAGGCGTTCCTCATCAAGGAGGGCAAGGCCCAGGGGATCGACGCTTCTGAGGATGCCGAGGGGGGCTTGGTTCTTGACTTCGGGGGAGGGCGGACGCTCGAGGCCGACCGGGGGTTCTTCGATCTGGACCTCCGCCTGCAATGGCTGGACGACATGGGAATCGACGCCCAGCTCGTGACCATCGCCCCGAGCCACTGCCTCTTCGGCAAAGACCCCTCCTTCACCGCCGAGTATCTCGGCGTGGTGAACGACCACATCGCCGGATTGGAGAAGGCGCATCCGGGAAAGTTTTTCCCGGCCGCCATGGTCCCGCTCCAGGATGTTCCCAAATCCATCGCCGAAGCCGACCGGGCCGTCAATCAACTGGGTGCCCGGGCGGTCTTCATGGTGTCCAACGTCAACGGGGTCTACCTGGACGACGCCCGGTTCGATCCGCTCTATGAAGCGGTGCAGGACCTTGGGGTTCCGCTGTTCATCCATCCCGCCTTCCCGGCCGCCCTGGACGCGATGGGGGACTACCACCTGTCCAACATCTGCGGGTTCCCGTTCGACCAGACCCTCAACCTCGGGCGCATGGTCCTGAGCGGGGTCTTCGAGCGCTTCCCCCGGCTCCAGGCGTTTTACACCCACGGCGGGGGGACGGCCCCGTTCCTGCGCGGCCGGTGGGACCATGCCTACGGCGCCCGGGAGGACACCAGCGCGGCCATCCCCAAACCGCCCAGCGCCTACCTGTCCCAGATCTGGCTGGGGTCGATGGTGTTCTATCCCCCGACGCTGGAATTCGTGATCCGCTCGGTCGGCGTGGATCACGTCTGCCTGGGCAGCGATTATCCCTATGACATGGCGGACCCGGACCCGGCCGGCACGGTGCGCAAAGTCGGAAGCCTGTCGGGTCCCGAGGTGAACGCCGTTTTGGGCGACAATGCCAAGGTCCTGTTCGAGTTGCATTCATGACCCGCGTCGGTTTCGCGGGGTCACAAGGCGACCGCCGGAGGAGAGCATGATTATCGACGTACACAACCACTTCATCGGCGAGGCGGCCAAGCAGTTTATTCTGAAAGAGGGCAAGGCCCGGGGGATCGACGCCTCGGAGGATGCTGCGGGGAACCTAGCCATCAACTTCGGGTTCCGGACGCTTTCGGTCGGACCGGAGATGTTCGAGCCCGAGCTCCGGCTGGAGGCGATGAAGCAACGCGGGATCGACGCCCAGCTCCTGACGATTTCCGCCACCCACGCGTTTTATGGGCAGGACGCCGGGTTTGTGGCCGAGCACCTGACCGCCGTCAACGAGGACGGCGCCCGGATGGCCGCGGCGCATCCGGGGAAGTTTTACCCGACGGCCGCAGTACCCCTGCTGGACGTCGCCGCCGGCGTCAAAGAGGCGCGGCGCGCGGTCCGGGACCTGAACGCCCGGGCGATCTTCATGAATTCCAACGTCGACGGGGTCCACCTGGACGACCGGCGTTTCGATCCCCTCTATGAGACCGTCCAGGACCTGGGGGTGCCGATCATCGTTCATCCCATCACGCCCGCCTCCCGCCAGGGCATGGAGGGCTACCACCTCTTCAACCTCTGCGGGTTCCAGTTCGACCACGCGCTGAACCTAGCGCGAATGGTCCTGTCGGGGGTCTTCGAGCGGTACCCGCGGCTGCGGGCGTTTTTCACCCACGGCGGAGGGCCGACGCTTTTCCTGCGGGGACGCTGGGACCACGCCTACGGAATCCGCGAGGACACCCGGGCGGACATCCCCAAGCCACCCAGCGCATATTTCGACCGCATCTGGTTCGGGACGGTGGTCTTCTCGCCCACGACGCTGGAGTTTGTGATTCGTTCCGTGGGGGCGGACCACGTCTGCCTGGGGAGCGATTATCCCTACGACATGGAGGATCCGGACCCGGTCGGATTGGTGCGGAAGGTTGGTATCCTGTCGGCTTCGGAGTCGGAAGCCGTCCTGAGCGGGAACGCGAAAGACCTGTTTGATTTGCGGGATATTGACGCGCCTGCGGCGCAAGAGCCCGGCTGATCGAGCGATTGGCGTTTTGCCGGCGAAGCCCCGGGAAGACTCTCGCCCCCTCCCCCCCGATTCGAGGTCCGCTACACCTTGCTGAACCGGCTTTGCAGCCTCCTCATGCAGGTGTGCGTGCAGTCCTCCCTCTCCGGCCAAAGCGTGCTGCGGATCACCCGGAGTCGAGGTTTGCCGAGGACGGAGGTGAGGGCCGCGTGCCGGCGGTCGATGGCCACCTTCGCGGTCCGTCCGGCTTTAGGATGCCTCAACCTCCGGACGCCTCGAAAACGTCGGATGGCGGTCATCATGACCGGAATCATGACGTAAACGATCGACAGCGCGAGGATGGCGACGATCACGGTTTCTGGATGACTCATGGCTTTCTCCTTTCCTCCGACCCCCCATCCCCCCGCAGCCACGATTCAAGACACATGCCGCGCCGATGTTAAAATCTGTGTATAATTTTGGACGCCTTGTCGCCGCGGACTATGATGTGGATCAGGAAGGGGACCGGGCGTCCGAGGGTTCGTCCGGATCACAGTTCGGAGGCCGTGCCCGCTCCTTTCCCCTTTCACCCACCTCGATGATGCCTGGATCCGAGTTTTGACTGAATCCCAATGGAATCCCGCGATGGAGGCGGGTGGAGAGCGGGGAGGTGCGCCGGCATTCTCTAAGGCCCGCGTGCGGCTGGCGGTCCTGGGCGTGGCCCTGGGGATGTTTCTGGCCGCCCTGGACATCACCGTCATGGGGACGGCGATGCCGACCATCGTGGGGTTGATGGGTGGGATCCAGATCTATCACTGGGCCTTCACCAGTTTTTTCCTGGCCTCGGTCGTTGCGACGCCGATCTTCGGCAAGCTGGCCGACCTGTACGGGGTCCGCCGGCTTTACCTCATCGCCATCGGAACTTTCATGGTTGCGTCCGCCCTTTGCGGGATGTCCCGGAACATGCCGCAGCTCATTGTCTTCCGGGGGCTTCAAGGGGTGGGCGGCGGATCGCTGATGGCTCTCAGCTACATGATTATGGGGACCCTCTACTCCGGCCAAAGGCTGGCCAAATCGATGGGGGTGATGAACGCGGTGTGGGGCATCGCGTCCATTATGGGACCATTGATCGGCGGCATCCTGGTGGCGAAGATCTCTTGGCGGTGGATTTTCTATATCAACCTGCCTACGGGATTCGTCGCGGCGGCTTGTGTGATGGCCGGGATTGGAGGGATGCGAGAGAGGCGCAGGGGCGGCCGTGCGGATTTTCTCGGCGGGATCAGTTTGCTCTGCGGTGTGATAGCCATATTGCTGGTGGCGGGCCAGGGGAGGCCGCGGCCGTTTGGTGCGCTGGATGCCGCCCTTCTCTGCGCCGGCGTTCTCCTGCTTGCTTTCTTTGTCTGGAACGAATCGAGGGCCGAGGAGCCCATCCTTCCTCTGTCTTTGTTCCGAATTCGGAACTTCTCGGCGGCCAGCATCCTGGGTTTTTTGACGGGCGCGGGTTTTTTTGTGGCGGTGGCGTTCGTTCCGTTGTTTTATCAGGGCGTCATCGGGGCTTCCGCCATCGGCGCCGGGGCCGTCTTGATGCCCATGAGCCTCGGGTGGTGTCTGTCCAGCTCGTTCGGCGTGAGCCTGTTGCTCAACAGATTGGGACAACAGAAGCTGCTCGCCCTGGGCATCGGGTTTCAGTGCGCGGCGTATGGGATTATTGTACAGATAGGGATCGGAACCCCCTACTGGGTGGTCGGCGCGGCGATGACCATCCTCGGCGTGGGGATGGGGTTTATATTCACGATGATTCTGACGCTTGTCCAGACGAGTGTGCCGAAGACCCAGTTGGGGGTCGTGACCTCCTCGACGTTTTTTTTCCGGCAAATTGGCGGGGCCGTTGCGGTCGGAGTCCTGGGCGGTGTGATGAGCCGGGGGTTGATGAGTCGTCTGGCGGCCCTGAGCGCGGACCCGCTTCACAGCGGGATCGCCGATGCCATATCCGGTCCCCGGGACCTGATGCGGCCCGAGGTGATGGGGCGTTTTTCCGACGGGACGGCCGCTGTTCTCAAAGGAACACTGGCCGAATCCATCTCTCCCGTATTTTGGATCTGCCTGGGGATCGTGGGCGTCGGACTACTCATCGGTTTCTGGTTCGCGGCGGGACGAAAGGAGAGCTACTGACGCTGAGACGGGTTTCAAAGAATCTTTTCTTTTCGCTGATCGTTTTGCTGATCCTGATCTTCCTGGCCGAGGGGATACAGCGGGTCCGTCTGGCTTTGGTGGGCCGGCCGGCGGAGTGGCTGCTCTACGGTCTGCGTTGGGGTCCGAAAGAGGGGCCCCCCAACGTCCTGGCCTATGAAACCCGCCCCAAGGGGCCTTATCACCTGCTGAAGGGCGGTGTCCGCAGATTCGAAGAGCCGAGTCCCAGGGTGGTCACGGTGAACCGTTTTGGTTTCCGGGGTCCGGATTTCCGGCGCGAAAAATCGCCAGGGGTTTATCGCATCGTCGCCCTGGGCGGGTCTTCGACCTTCGGCGCGCTGAACTCCGATGAGGACGCCTACCCGGCGCGGCTCCAAGCCTTGCTCAACCGGCGGGCCCCCGGCCGGTTTGAAGTGATCAACGCGGGGATGCCCGGCCATGCCCCAGCGCATCTTGTTCCGCTTATTCGGCGGGAGATTCTCCCCCTCAAGCCCGACCTGTTGATCATCATGAACATGTTCAACCACTACTTCGTCACAACCGAGAAGGATAGGCGGCGTCCCCTCATCCGTTTGAGAAAGATGTTGGAGGAGCGAAGCGTCCTCTTTCTCACCTTCTCCGAAAAGGTCACGTTTTTCACCGATCAGGACACCCTGTTGGGCAAACTCTTCGTGCGGTTTTCGGACTTCCGCGGCTATCTGGAAGAGATGATCGGACTAGCACGCTCGGTGGGCGCGCGCGTCCTTTTGGTGAAGCAGCCGATCCTGCCCCGCGGAATGACCGGAAAGAACCTGCTTCCCGCCTCGAACGCGTCCGAACAGGGTTGGGAGCGGCGGTTTTATGAAAAGGTTCTCCTCTTGGTGGATGATACGGCCGGGTCCGAAGGCGCGCTCGTCGTGGATGCTTCCACGCTCACGGGGGGGTTTTCGCTGGATATGTTCTATGACGCGGTTCACCTCACGGCGGGGGGGAACCGTTACCTGGTGGAACGGATTCTGAAAGTCCTGGTCAGGAATCGGATTGTACGCTAGCCTGCTGTTCGGACGCGCAGGGAGCCGCGCTTTTCTTAAAACCTTCGCAGCCAATCAGGCGTGCTTCGTACTATCATACGGCCGGAAGTGGCCTTCGGGGGGAAAGGGACGGTTGTGGACTGGTCGCGGAAGCTTTACAACGAGCTGAAGGCGAGCGAAGTGCGTCTTTGCACCTCTTTGCCGGACTCCTGGCTCCACGACCTCATTACTCAAATGCAGGACGACCCGGACATGATTCACGTCCCCGTCACGCGTGAGGAAGAGGCCGTTGGGATCTGCTGCGGGGCGTCGGCGGGCGGGATGCGCTCGGCCATGGTGATACAGAACGTGGGCGTGATGAACTGCACGGGGGCTATCGCGACGTTGCCCATCGCTTACGCGATCCCGTTCGTGATGATTCTCTCACACCGCGGGCGCCTGGGAGACTGGGCCTTTTACGACGTGGAGAAGGGCCGGTGCACGGTCCCGATCCTGGAGCAAGTCGGAGTCCAGTGTTTTCCTCTTCCCGCCGATTTCGTTGAGCGCGGATGCGTGGCCGACGCCTATACCCTCGCGGATGCGAGCCAGAAACCCATTGCGCTGCTCATCACCAAAGAAACCTTCGGAGCTGGAGCATGAATCAGCGGGAGGCATTCGAGACCCTGGCCGAGCACGTCAGCGATGAGCTGGTCGTGACCGCAATCGGCACCCAGACCCAGCTCTGGCACTCCGTGCTCCACCGGCCCGGGAATTTTTACCTGAGCGGTCCCATGGGACATGCCTTGACCTTCGGTCTTGGCCTGGCCCTGGCCCGGCCGAAAGAGCGGATTGTCGCCGTTGAAGGGGACGGCGGTTTGTTGATGAATCTGGGCGCGCTCGCCGCCGTGGCCGAGCACCAGCCGAAGAACCTGGTGGTCGTCATCATGGACAACCTGAGTTACGAGCTCACCGGGAAGCAGCCCATGGTAAATCAGGGGCGAACGGACTTTGTGAAGATCGCTCAGGGATTCGGAATCGCCGAGACCCATGCTGTCTCCGCCCCGGCGGAATTGTCCGAAGCCTTCCGGAGGGCCTTGGGCGGGGGGACATTCGCCTTCCTCTGGTCGCGTCTCGACCTCATGACCGAGAAAGCACCCCGGTTCCCCTATTTTCCCTACCAGATCAAGCACGCGTTCTGGGAGCATATGAAGACGCTCGATGTATCAGGCAGGCGGCCTCCGGGGGCGGTCTGACGGGGATCACGGTTTCCCGGCGAGTTGAAGGGAGGCGCAAAGTGGGGATCTATTACGATCATGTGGCTCTGGCCTCCACGGATCTGGATCGGTCGGTAGGTTTTTACCGGGACGTCATGGGATTCGAGTTCTCGAGTCGCAAGTTCCTGGACGACGGCCGGGAGCAGGCGGTGTTCCACATCGGCGATGAAATCCTGGTGATCTTCCATCACCCGGACGACCGGTATGCCGGGAAGGTCAAGAAGCCTCGCTCCGGCATGCACCACTTGGCCTTCGGGATGGACGCCCCGGAATTCAACGCCGTCCTCGATCGATGCGGTACGGGCGGCGTGACGGTCCGGCGGCTGGAGTCCAATCAGGGGGCCCGGGGATTGGGCTTTGCGGCGTATTTCTATGACCCGGACGGCAACGAGATCGAAATCAAAAAATACGAGCCTGACCCCGAATTCAAAGAGCACTCCGTTCCCGACTATCACTTTTAGAACACCGGCGGGTTCGTACGTCCCGCCGCGGAACCTTCCCCCGGTCCCCGGAATTTGCGCGGCCGTGGATCGGTGCGCATTTATGTGTGGCGCGATTGGGTTTCACCGCCGTGCGTCGCCGCGGAGGGTGTCCGCGGATTCCGGATGGAACAAGGGATGACGGTCATGGGCCGAAAACAGAGTCGAAAACCCTGGGGCGGCAGGTTTTTGGAGCGGACGGCGCCGGCCGTGGAGGCCTTCACCGAATCGGTCTCCTTCGATCACCGGTTGGCCCGGTACGATATCGAAGGGAGCGTCGCCCACGCCCGGATGCTGGCCAAGTGCGGAATCATCACGAAGGCCGAAGGCCGCAAGATCGTCAAAGGGCTGGAGACCATCGGCCGGGAGATCGAAGCGGGACGGTTCCGCTTCGACCCCGGCCTGGAAGACGTGCACATGAACATCGAGGCGAGGCTCGTTCGGGACATCGGGCCGGTCGGTGGAAAGCTCCATACGGCGCGGAGCCGCAACGATCAGGTGGCATTGGATCTGCGTCTCTACTTGAAAGACATTCTGGCGGATGTGCGGGAGGGCCTCCTGCGCCTGAAGGGGGCCCTGCTTGACAGGGCGGAGCGATACGAGGACGTCGTGATGCCCGGGTACACCCATATGCGCAGGGCGCAGCCGGTGCTGTTCGCCCACCACCTTCTCGCGTACGTCGAGATGTTGAACCGGGATGAGGAACGGATGTTCGACTGTCTTGGGCGTGTGGACGTGCTTCCCCTGGGAAGCGGGGCGCTCAGCGGAACGGGGTTTCCCGTGGATCGCGCGTACGTCGCGGAATTGTTGGGGTTCGGGAAAATCTCGCGGAACAGCCTGGATGCCGTCTCAGACCGGGACTTCGCCGTGGAGTTCGCGGGCGCCTGCGCGCTGGTCATGATGCATCTGAGCCGGATGGCTGAGGAGATGATTCTCTGGTCCGGGGGGGAGTTCGGCTACATCACGTTGCCCGAGGCCTACCTCACCGGCAGCTCCATGATGCCCCAGAAGCGAAATCCGGACGTCCTGGAGCTGGTTCGCGGAAAGACCGGCCGGGTCTATGGGTCGCTGATCAGCCTGTTGACCCTCCTCAAGGCGCAGCCCATGACGTATAACCGGGATTTTCAGGAGGACAAAGAGCCGGTTTTCGATGCGGCCGACACGGTCCTGGCCAGTCTGCGGGTTTTGGCCGGGCTGGTGGCGGGGATCACCATCTCCGCTGAGCAGGAGGCACGCATGCGGGCGGCGGCGGAAGCGGATTTCTCCCTAGCGACGGAATTGGCCGACTACCTCGCGATGCGGGGGGTCCCCTTCCGGCAGAGCCATGAGGCGGCGGGCCGGGTCGTCCGGTATTGCGAAGACCATGGAAAGACCCTCACCGACCTGGACATCGCCGAGCTTCAACGGTTCTCGCCGGTTTTTGAAAGGGACGCCTTGGCCGGGCTGTCGGCGGACCGGGCCGTCTGCGCGAGGGACTTGCCGGGAGGGACCTCGCCGACTAATGTGAAGAGGGCGATTCGAAGGGAGAAGAAAAAGTGCGGCGATTCCTTATCGCGGTTCTCATCCTCGGGCTGAGCCTTTCGGGCGGACTGGCCGGGTGCGGGAAGAAGGGTGGCCCCGAAGCTCCCAAGAAACCAATCTTTCCAGCCATCCGTTGAGCCCCGGGCGCTCCCTGGAGCGCTGTTCCCCCGCTCGAAACGCATCCTGGATTCATTGGAGAATTCCGTCTTCTGGAATTCTCCTTTGTCATTGTTCGATACGGCCAAGGACGGAAGGATGAAATCAACCGGACTGAATATGAGCAACCTGACCGCGCTGGCTCTCGTGGCCTTTTTGTCCGCGGGATGCATTCCGGTGGCGATAGAGGCGGCGAAAAAGGCCTGGGAGGACCGATCGACCGAAGACCAGGTGACGGATGCCAAGATCTATGGTGGGGATCCTGAGCCGTTTGTCGGATAAAGACAAGAACCTTCTTCTGGATGTGTCGGCCGATGTTTGGGAGGGCCGTGTGCTGCTCACGGGAACGCTCGACAGTCGCAAAACCCGCAGGGAGGTGTTGAGTCTGGTCCGCCGGGACAAACGGATCCGCAAGTTCTACGATGAGGTCTGGATTGTTACAAAGGCGGAGAAAGAACGAATAAGAAAGCAACGGGAGAACCGGAAAGGCAAAGAGGAAGGCGGTGCGGTTAGCGACTTCTGGATCGGAACCAAGATCAAAGCCCGGCTTTTGACGACGAAAGGAGTGACCTAGGTCAATTTCCGGGGGAGATCGGTCAGGTTCAGGGTTTTCACCATCGGCCGCGCCCGAAGCGTATGGGAGCGGGACACCGTCCTGCGCGTCATCCGTGAAACCGAAGAGGTGAAGAGCTTCAAGCACTTTATTCAAGTAAGGCCCATGAAGAAGTAGAATTCACCAAATCGGCGGGTGACCCGGTCTTCCGCATTGAATTCATACAGTTCGTTGACGGCAAATCGGCTCCTGTGTTAGCTTGACGAGGGTTTTTCGCATCCTTATTCCGGACGGTGTTTCGATGGATATTTTCGTCTACAGGGCGGGTGAATTGGCCTGTGAGGAGGTCTCCCTCCGGAAGGTGGCCGAGCGGGTGGGAACACCCTGCTACGTCTACAGCGCCGATCACATCACCCGCAGGTTCCGGGAATTCGATGAGGTGTTTTCGGGGCTTCCGCACCTTGTCTGCTTCGCCATGAAGGCCAACAGCAACCTGGCCGTCCTGCGGCTCCTGGGCAACCTGGGAAGCGGGGTCGATGTCGTTTCAGCCGGAGAGCTCTTCCGCGCCGTCGAGGCCGGGGTTCCGGCCGACCGGATTGTTTTCGCGGGCGTCGGGAAGACGGTGGAAGAGATCATCATGGCCATGAAACGGGGCATCCTGATGTTCAACGTCGAGTCCGCCGGGGAGCTGGACGAGATCAACCGGGTCGCCGAGAGTTACGGGCGAAAGGCCCCGATCGCCCTCCGGGTGAATCCGGACGTGGACCCGCAGACCCACCCCTACATCTCGACGGGGATGAAGAAGAGCAAGTTCGGCATCGACATCTCCGGGGCCATGGATGAATACCGGCGGGCCGCGGCCATGCCCTGGATTGAAGTCGTGGGGATCCATTCGCACATAGGTTCCCAGATTACGACCACCGGACCCTTTGAAGACGCCGCGGGCAAGGTGGCCGACCTGGCGGGCCGGCTGCGGGGCGAGGGCATCGACGTCCGGTACATCAACCTCGGCGGGGGGCTGGGCATCTCGTATGAGGACGAGACGCCCCCCCCCCCCACGCCGCACGATCTGGCCCAATCCATCTTGCCGGCGATCAAAGAAAGCGGCTGCACGCTCCTGTTCGAGCCGGGGCGGAACTTGGTGGGCAACGCGGGCGCACTCCTCAGTAGCGTGATTTACACCAAGACGACGCCGGCCAAGACGTTCTATGTCGCCGACGCCGCCATGAACGACCTCATCCGCCCCAGCCTGTACGGGAGCCATCATGAGATTCGGCCCCTGTCCGAAGCGGTCGCTTCTAGGTCGCGGTCGGTGGCGGATGTGGTGGGGCCGATCTGCGAGAGCGGCGACTTTCTGGCCGAGGCGCGGGATCTCCCCGCTTTCGAGCCGGGCGACCGGTTCGCCGTGATGAGCGCCGGGGCTTACGGCTTCGTGATGGCGTCCAACTACAACGCCCGGCCGAGGGTCCCCGAGGTGTTGGTTCACGGGAGCGAGTTCACCGTCATCCGCAAGCGGGAGACCTTCCAGGACTTGATCCGCGGAGAGACGATTCCGGACTTCCTCGAAGCGCCGAAACCCGCCGACGCGGGGTGGGCCGCCGAAGCGCGCGACGGAGTGGCGAGGCCATGAACCCTGTGCCTTTCGTCAAGATGCAGGGAAGCGGCAACGACTTCGTCCTCATCGACAACCGTCCCGGAATTCTGGACCCCGAGAATCTGGGCGATTTCATCCGGGGGGTCTGCCGGCGCTCCCGGTCGGTCGGGGCGGACGGTCTCATTCTCCTGGAAGCGAGCGACCTGGCCGATTTCCGCTGGCACTTCTTTAACGCGGACGGAAGCCGGGCGGAGATGTGCGGGAACGGCAGCCGATGCGCCGCCCGCTGGGCCCACCGTCTCGGGATGGCCCCGGCGAGCCTGACCTTCGAGACGGACGCGGGCCTCATCGCCGCGCAGGTGAGCGGGCGACGGGTCAGGGTCAGGATGACCGATCCTTCCCCCGTCGAGAAGGACATTCAGCTCGCAATGAACGAGTCTGATCTTCGCCTTCAATTCGTCAATACCGGCGTTCCGCACGCGGTGGAATTCGTCGAAGAACTGGAAGGCCGCGACGTGGTCGGGGTGGGGAGGTTCGTGCGGAACCACGACCGCTTCCAGCCGGCGGGGACGAACGTCAACTTTGTCCGGCCGGAGGATCGCCATCGCGTCGCCGTCCGGACCTACGAGCGGGGCGTCGAGGAGGAGACCCTGGCGTGCGGCACGGGCGCGGTGGCGTCGGCGCTGGTCTCGGCGGAGATGGGATACGCCGACTCTCCGGTCGACGTCCTCACGCGTAGTGGCGAGATCCTGGAAATCAGTTTCAAAAAGGAAGGGGAGCGGTACACGGACGTGTGTCTGGAGGGCGAGACGGCCCTGGTCTACGAAGGGTCGCTGAATGAGGAGGCCTGGGGATAATCCCCGGCCCCCGGGAAAAGGGGATTGGACATGTTCCATGGATCGATTGTCGCCATCGTTACGCCGTTCAAGAACGGCGACGTGGATGAAGCGGCCCTTCGCGGCTTGATCGAGTGGCACATCGACAGCGGGACACACGGGATCGTTTCCTGCGGCACGACCGGGGAGTCCCCCACGCTGTCGCATGAGGAGCATGACCGCGTTGTGGATTTTACGCTGGAGGTTGTGGGCGGAAGGGTGCCGGTGATCGCCGGCTCGGGCTCCAACTCCACGCAGGAGGCCATCCACCGGACCCAGTACGCCAAAGAGGCGGGGGCCGACGGGGCGCTCCTGGTCACTCCCTACTACAACAAGCCCACCCAGGAAGGTATGTTCCGCCATTTCCAGGCCGTTGCCGAGGCCGTGGATATCCCCATTGTCCTGTATGATGTTCCCGGCCGGACCGCGGCCGGCATGAAGCCCGAGACCGTGGCGCGTCTGGCGGTGATCCCCAACATCGTGGCGCTCAAGGAAGCGACCGGTTCCCTCCAGCAGGCGAGCGACGTGTTGGGTTTGTGCCCGGAGGAATTTGCGGTTCTGTCGGGCGATGATTTTGTCAACCTCCCCCTGTATTCGGTGGGCGGCCGCGGGGTGATCTCCGTCACCGCGAACGTGGCGCCCAAGGACATGGCCGAGCTTTGCAACGCCGCCGAAGAGGGTGATTGGCTCCGGGCCCGGGAGCTTCATTATCGGCTCCGGCCCCTGAACGGGGCGATGTTCCTCGAGACCAACCCGATCCCGGTCAAGACGGCGCTGAGCCTGATGGGCAGGGTTTCCGAGGAATTCCGCCTGCCCCTTTGCCCGATGAGTGAGTTGAACCGCGCGGCCCTCATCCAGGCCATGAAGGATTACGGTTTGCTGAACTGAGAGCGGCGGCGAGCGTCCCGGCCGGCGGGTTTCAACCCGAAGGCGCTTTTGACGCGTTGACGGCGATTCACCGGACGAAATGCTGAAGAAAGGAACCGTGTCTGTGAAATGCAGGCTGAAAAAATGGGCAGACAATAGGCTTGCGCTTGCCCTGCTCTTGCTTGTGGCCGGACTCTGGATGGGGTTTCCGAACGGTCCGCATCGTTCCCGTCCAGCGGCGTTCCCCCCTCTGGCCTGGGGATCGGACGGCCCCTCCTTCCGGGTGATCGAGGAGGCCTTCAACGTCATCCGGAAAAACCACTACTCCGATCCCCGCGACCGGAAGCTCATTCTGGCGGCACTCGATGGAATCCGCGCCAAGGTGTCCTCCGATGAAGGGAAGGACGGGCTCAGTGAAACGGAGGAGACCGAAGGCGTCCGCTGGCGAATCGGGCCCAAGGAGGTCGCCATCCTCGTCCAGGACAATGTCGATGGCGATTTGAGACCCCTGTCCCGGGCATTTCATTTCGTGCGCGCCGCTTATTATTCCAAGGAAAAAGAGGCGCGGGATCTAGCCTATGCGGCGATCCGGGGGATGATAAAGGGTCTCGATCCCCACAGCACCCTCATGCCGCCGGAGGCCTTCCGTGAGTTGCAGGTCGAGACCCGGGGGGAATTCGGCGGCATCGGCATCGAGATCACCATCCGGGATGGCAAGCTCACCGTTGTTTCCCCGATTGATGGGACGCCCGCCTATCGGCTCGGGGTCAAGGCCGAGGATCGTATCGTCAGGATTGAAGACTTCAACACCAAGGGGATCACCCTCAGGGAAGCGGTCCGGCGCATGCGCGGCCCGAAGGGGACCCCGGTGACCATCCACGTTCAGAGGGAGAACATCGGGAAACCCCTCGTTTTCACGATTATCCGGGACGTCATCCGGGTCCGGAGCGTGAAGTCCAAGGTGCTCCGCGGAAAGATCGGCTACGTTCGGCTCCGCAGCTTTGTCGAGTCCTCGAGCCGGGACCTCCTGAAGGCCATGCGGAAGCTCAAGAAGGAGAAGATCCGGGGCCTCGTCCTGGACCTGAGAAACAATCCGGGGGGGCTTCTGAGGCAGGCCGTCCAGGTGGCCGATCTGTTCCTGGGGAAAGGCTCTCCCATCGTCTCCACGCGGGGAAAGCGCACGGAACACAATCTCGAGTTCGTGGACCGACGACCCGGCCCCTTCGCCCGGGTCCCGATGATCATCCTCGTCAACTCCGGAAGCGCCAGCGCGTCGGAGATCGTCACCGGGGCCCTTCAGGACCTCCACCGCGCCCTGATCATGGGTACGCGGACGTTCGGGAAAGGCTCGGTGCAGACCATCATCCCCCTGAGTGACGGGTCGGGCCTTCGAATCACGACGGCGCTTTATTACACGCCGAGGGGGCGGGAAATTCACGCGAAGGGCATTCCGCCGGACGCGGTGGTCCGCCAACCGGGAGACACTCGGAAAGGGGACGTGGTCCTGGAAAAGGAGCTGCTTCGCAGGCACAGGGAGAGAAACAAGGCCGGCCGCGGCGCTGTTACGAAACCGGAAAAGCCCAAAACGGCCCCCAAGCCCCAAGCGGGTCCGGCCAAACCATTTCGGTTGGGGTCCGAGGAGGACTATCAGTTGAAGGTCGCCCGGCGGATTCTGGACGAATCTCCCGATCGTAGAGTGGCCCAGTTGATGGTTCGCGCGCGCCGCGTTCTGGCGTTGCTCGCTCAAAAGCCGGCCGGGGGGAGGGGGGATAATCCGAAAGGGAGGGGGACGCGGCCATGATCCGCGCGGTTGTCGCGGGGGCGGCCGGACGGATGGGGGGATGCAACCTCCGTGCGGTGCGGGAGGCCGATGACTTCGAGCTGTGCGGCGCGTTTGAAGTCGCCGGGCATGCCGCCGTGGGGAAAGACGCCGGCGCGGTCGCGGGTGTCGGGGAGATGGGCGTCCCCGTCGTCGACCGAGCGGAAGATGCGATGCGTGGGGGGCACGTTCTCATCGATTTCTCGTCGCCGGCCGCGAGCCTGGACCATCTGAGGCAAGCGGCCTCGCTGGACCTCGCCGCCGTGATCGGCACGACGGGGTTCGACCCGGCCCAGAAGGAGGCCGTCTCCGAGTTGGCCGGCCGGGTGCGCGTGGTCATCGCCCCCAACATGAGCGTGGGCGTAAACGTGCTGATTGCTCTCGTTCAGCAGGCCGCCGGCCTTCTGGGCGAGGATTTCGACGTGGAGCTGGTCGAAGCCCACCACCATTTCAAGAAAGACGCCCCAAGCGGAACGGCCCTGGCGCTGGCGGAGGCCGCGGCGGCGGCGCTTGGCAGAGACCTGTCCCGGGTCGGCGTCTACGGTAGGGAAGGGCAGGTGGGGGAGCGGACCCATGAGGAGATCGGCATCATGACCCTTCGCGCCGGCGATCTGGTGGGCGAGCACACGGTAATGTTCGGCGGTGTCGGGGAGCGGATCGAGCTCATTCATCGCGCCCACAGCCGGGACAATTTCGCCCGCGGGGCGATTCGCGCCGCCCGCTGGGTCGTGGACCGCCCGGCGGGGATTTATTCCATGGCCGACGTTCTCGGCCTGAGCGGCTGAGCGAACGTCCCCCCCCCCTTCCCTCCCGCTCCTTCCTCTCGACTTTTCCCCGACAAGGCCTTCGGGAAGCCCCCGAAAGGCGGCGTTTGAACCCTCCCTCCGTTCGAGACCCGCGCATCTTTTTGATCGCTGAAATCCAAACGCCCTTGGAGGGCCTGCCGGGCGGCGGTTCTCCGCTATCGCGCCGACCCTTGTTTCGGGTGGAAGGTGGCCCAGGGAGAATACGTTCGCTCGTTGGAGACCATCCGGATCAACCGACTGGGGTTCCGGGGGCGGATGGTTCCCGAGAGGAAGGGGCCGCGGGAGATCCGCATCTTCGTTCTGGGCGGCTCTTCGGCGTTCAACAGCAATTCCCCGGGCGGAAACACTTGGCCGCGCCTGTTGGAGAAACGGCTTCAGGGGCGGTTCGGCCCCTCGGTCCGCGTCGTCAACGCGGCGACGCCGGGATTCACCACGCACCAGTCCGCCGTGCGGCTCAAGTGCCAGCTTCTTCGCCTGTCGCCCGACTTGGTGCTGGTCTAGCATCTTTGGAACGACGTCAAATACTTCGGAAAGTCGGACATTCCTCGCCTCATCCGGGACCTGGAGGCCCACGGGCGGTTCAACGAGCGGTCCACGTTGAACATCCTGACGGGTCGAATCCCGATCTTTGACGAGCTGACCCGGTGGTCTCAGCTTGCGCCCGGCTGCGCTTCGCCCTCATCAAAGGGGTGCGTCACTTCAATAAGGGGGGGGGGAGGGACGGAAGCGGGACGCCCTGGATGAGCGGATTCATGCGAACGGCGTCGGGTTTTATCGGCGGAGCCTCCTGACCATCCGATCCTCCTGGCCGAGCGGAATCTCCCTCTTCTCATCGTGAAGCAGGCGACGCTCATTCGTCCGGACAACTCCCCGAGGGAGCGAAAGCGGATCGCCTACGAATACACCGGGTTCAACCACGCGACGCTTGTGGAGGCCATCCGCGCGGGATGGGCGGTCAACGACGAGTTCTGCCGTCTGGACGGCGTCCACTGCGTCGCCGCGAACGAGCGCGTGCCCTCCACGCTGGATTTCCTCCGCGACCACGTCCACCTGACCGAGCGGGGCCGCCGTGCCCTAGCGGCCGCGGTTTACGAAGCGGTCGCCGAATGGGTGGAAAGGATCAGGGCGCCCAAGGGGTCGTGACGGTGCGTGGTCCTGTTGGGCCGTTGGGGGTTTTCGGCGATGAAGGATGTTAATATTACTCTATCGATCTATTCCATTTTTTCAAGTAGATGTATTTAATGAGTTAAATTTTTACTTGATTCTTCCCGCCAAATGAGCAATACGCCAAGAAATCCAAGGACCCATAAGTCCAGCTGGGAAACTTCAAACCCAACCCTTCGGACCGCGATCTCTCCCCGGTAAGTCCAGCCGCCCGTGAGCCAAACCAAGGTGGTGGGGACAAACAGGGAGTTTGCGATGGCGCCCAACCGAAGCCTTTGTGCGGCCTTCTTGACGAGTCCAATGATTTCGAGCACCACGTTCTGTGCCTTTTCGCGAACCTTTCCACCTGCCTGAAAAACGAAGGGACCCCTTTGATTGTTCCGATAACCCCGCCACCGGGACGGCCCGGACACAAAGGGGCGGTCAAGCTCTGCTTGGGGAGCGCCCAGGCAGAGCGCGCGCAGGCGGTGAACGCCGCCGGTGGCTGGAACGACATCCTTTCATACGAGGGAGCTCAAAAGAGGATCGCACTGATTCAGCCACATCGGGTCAGTGAACTGTTCGCCCGAGAGAAGGTGGCCCTCTCCACTAGGAAGTTTCCGATCCCGTCCCGGCTACTGCTGCTGATGAGTCTGTTTTGCGGGAAATCGTCCTTTCTTCCCGTGTCCCTGTACGGAAAGAGTTAGAAGTTTTTGGTCTCGCCGGGTTGAAAGTCGACAACCTCGAGGTCGGCGATCTCCATCGTCAGCTTCTTGAACTCCTCGACGGTTCCGGTGAGAAGCGGGAACGTCCCGTAATGGCAGGGAATGACGATGCGGGCGTCCAGCAGCCTGCATGCGTACTCGGCCTCCTTCGGGTCCATCGTGAAGTGGCTTCCGATGGGCAGGACGGCCATGGTCGGACCGTAGAGCTCGTGAATGATCCGCATGTCCCCGAAAACGTTCGTGTCCCCGGCGAAGTACGCTTTGAATCCGTTTTCGAACTCGACGACGTAGCCGGCGGGCTCCCCCAGATAGACCGGGTTGCCGTTCTCCTCGGCGGATGAGCTGTGTTGGGCGTGGGTCATGGTGAACTTGATCCCCTCGACCGTCTGGGTGCCGCCCTTGTTCATCCCGCTCGTGTTCTCGACGCCCTTTTTTCCCAGCCAGTTCGCCAGCTCGACCTGGGCGACGACGGTCGGTTTGTGCGCCCGGGCGATGTCCGCTGTGTCGCCGACGTGGTCGAAATGGCCGTGTGTGAGGAGGATGATGTCGCATGCGTCCACCGTTTTGCAGTCGTCCGGACAGGAAGGGTTCGACGTAAGCCAAGGGTCCAGGTAGAGGGCCTTGCCGCCGGGGGTTTGGATCTTGAAGCTGCCGTGTCCGAGCCAGGTGACCCAAAGGTTCTTGCTGGCCATCTCTTAGTTTCTCCTTTTTCTGCCGAGGCGTAAAAGACTTTGCGCTGATTAAACCGTACCGGGTTGAGCGGGAGACTTCAAGCTTCGCCCGTCTCCCCGGTCTGGAGTTGGCTCCCTGAGGATCGGCGGGACCGCCGGCGCTCGATGGCTCAGGCGATGGGGATTTCTTTCAAGGAAGGAGACGTGAAGAAGGACGCCTCCGTCTTCTCGCGGACCTCCTCCTCCGTGACGCCCGGCGCCAGCTCCAACAGCACGAGTCCCTCCGACGCGACGTCCATGACGCAAAGGTCGGTGAAGATCCGGTCCACGACGCCGGCCCCGGTCAAGGGCAGGTCGCAGCGGGAGACGATCTTCGGCTTGCCTTTCCTCGTCACGTGCTCCATCAGGATGAGGACCCGTTTGGCCCCCGCCACCAGGTCCATGGCCCCGCCCATTCCGGCGGCCATCTGTCCGGGGATCATCCAGTTGGCGAGGTCTCCGTTTTCCGCCACTTGCATCGCCCCCAGGATGGTCGCGTCCACGTGCCCGCCGCGGATCATCCCGAAGGCGGTCGCGCTGTCGAAGAAAGACGCGCCCGGAAGAACGGTGACGGTCTGCTTGCTGGCGTTAATGAGGTCGGCGTCCTCCTCTCCCCGGCGCGGGAAGGGGCCCATGGCCAGGATGCCGTTCTCCGAGTGAAGGATGACCCGCCTGTCGGGGGGGATGTAGTTGCCGACGAGCGTCGGAATCCCGACGCCTAGGTTGATGTGGTCCCCGTCTTGAAGCTCCAGGGCCGCGCGCGCGGCGATCTGCTCCCGGCTCAGACCCAATTTCTCACCCCCCCCCCTTTAATCCTGAACCGACAGAATCTCGATCCGCTTTTCAAACCGTTTACCCTGAAAGATGCGCTGGACAAAGATCCCCGGTGTGTGGATGTGGTTCGGGTCCAACTCTCCCGCCGGGACGAGCTCCTCCACTTCGGCGATGGTGACTTTGCCCGCCATGGCCATGACGGGGTTGAAGTTCAGCGCCGTCATCCGGTAGATGAGGTTGCCCGCGGTGTCGCCTTTCCACGCTTTCACGAACGCGAAATCCCCCCCAAGGGGTCTTTCAAGCAGGTAGGTCTCGCCGTCGAAGACCTGGGTCTCTTTTCCCTCGGCCACGATGGTGCCGACGCCGGTCCGCGTGTAGAAGCCGCCCGTGCCCACCCCCGCCGCGCGAATGCGCTCGGCGAAGGTGCCTTGGGGAACGAACTCCACCTCGATCTCCCCCGCCAGGTACTGCCGCTCCAGCTCCTTGTTGGAGCCGATTCGGCTGCATACCATCTTCCGGACCCGGCGGCCGGAAATCCATTTCCCCAGAAACCAGTCTTCCATGCTGGCCCCGTTGCTGATGACCGTGAGGTCCTTGACGCCGGTCTGGTGGACGGCGTCGATCAACGCTTCGACGACGCCGCAAACCCCGAACCCGCCCGCCATGATGCTGGCACGGTCCTGAAGGTCGAAGATCGCCTCATGGGCCGATTGAAAAACCTGAACCATGGATCGCTCCTTGATTGAGATTCACGGAACCGCGCGGACCGCGCCTACTGTCGCAGATGCGCGGCGCCCGCCCGGCGAAAACTCCGCGGCACACGCCCGGACGAGGCCGGGTGGTTCGATCTTCCCCGCCGGAATGAAGTAGAGTGGACTGCAGCCGGAATGCGGAGAAAGTCCAGCGCCGCAATGAGGAAAAACGAGGCCCGGGGGGTAAACCAATGGTCCGTTCCCTGGCCATCCGGGGGGCGACGCTTGTGACGATGGACCCGGAGATGGGGGTCATCGATGAAGGTCTCCTCGTCCTGGAGGGCGACCGAATCCGGGAAGTGATGCCTGACCCCGGCCGCGACCCGGACGCCGACGAGTTTCTGGATGGACGCGGGCGCGTTGTGCTGCCGGGGCTGGTGAACGCGCACGTTCATACCCGGCCCGCCCGCGCCTTGGGCGACGGCCTTCCGGTTCCCGAGTGGCACGTCCGGTACGCCGACGGCGTGAGCCGCCTGATCGACGACGAAGATTCCCGCATCGGCGCGCGCCTGGCTTTCGGCGAATGTCTCTTGGCGGGCTACACTTCGGCGCTGGCCATGCCGGTCAAGCCCCAGGGGTGCTTCCGGGGGGCGGTCGAGGTGGGTATCCGCGCGTGCATCGCCCCGCACGCGGCCGACAACGCCGATTTCGCCGGCACGAGCGACACCTTCGAGGACAACCTCGCCCTGATTCGGGATTGCGGGACCTCCGCGGATGGACGGGTTCTTTCCTGGCTGGGCTACGACAACCTGTCGGGCTCGAGCGACCGGCTGCTCCGGGCTTTGCGGCAGGAGGCCGATACCACGGGCCGGCGCATCCACGGCCACCTCTGTGAACACCGGGGGGAGGTGACCTACGGCGTCGAGCGGTGGGGCAATCGGCCCCCCGGGGCCCTTCACGATCTGGGTCTCCTCGGCCCCGACTTCGTCGCGGCGCATTGCGTCTGGTTCGACCGGGAGGATATCGACCTGTTCGCTCGGACCGGCAGCCACGCTGTCCATAACCCCATCAGCAACCTGAGATTCGCGAACGGGGCTTCGCCCGTGCCTTCGCTCCTTGAAGCCGGGGTTACGGTGGCCCTCGGCACGGACGGCATGCTTTCGACTTACCGCCTGGGCCCCTTCGAGACGATGCGCCATGCGCTGACGCTTCACAGGTTTGTGGCCGAGGACGTGGCCGCCCTATCCACCGGGAAGGCCCTGGAGATGGCGACGATTCACGGGGCGCGCGCCCTGGGGATCGACGCCGGAAGGCTGGTCCCGGGCCTGAAGGCCGATGTGACCGTGCTTGACGCGAGGCGCCTCCACCTGACGCCCAGGGTCCGCGGGACGCACGATAACCTGATGGCGCTCCTCGTCTGGTCGGCCGCGGCGGCCGACGTCGAGACCGTCATTGTGAACGGACGGCCGGCCGTGCGGGAGGGCAAGCTCGTCCGGGTGGACGGCAACGCGGTTCGCGCGGAGGCCCAAGAGACCGCCGAGCGCATCCTGGACCGTCTGGACACATCCGAGTCCGCGGCCGCCCTCGAGGCACGCAGGGGAGGGCCGAAGCCCACGGGTCCGTGAGACTCCCGGCGCGTCGGCGAAGGCAGGCGTTGAACCGACGAAGCCCCCTTTCTTCGGTCTCCATGTAGACGCTGAGTTTCGTGGGGTGCGGGATTTCAATTCTCACGCTGGGTTCTGTCCGGGTCACCGGAGCCAACCCTCTTCCGGAAGGAAAACCGATGCAGGAAAGCATTGCCCCCGAATACAGAATCGATTTCCACGATTTCCCGAGGGAGGAATACGACCTCCGTTGGGGACGCGCGCGGGACCTAATGGCTAAGCAGGGCCTGGACGGCCTCATGGTCACTGGGGATTTCTGCTCGGCCATGAACTACCGCTACTTCACCGGCCACCTGCCGCGGGACTATCAGCAGAACCATTCCCGTCCGCACATCTTCCTGCTGCCGCGGGAGGGCGATCCCGTCCTCGTTGCGGTTTCCCTAAGCGCGGGGGACGCTCCAAGGTCCACCTGGATCGATGACATCCGGGTGTACCATGAGCCTCTGCCTCTGGAGGTCGTCCGGCAGGCCGTTGTGGACGCCGGCCTTGGCGAGGGGGGGATCGGGGCGGAGTTGGGACTGGATCAGCGGCTGATGATGCCCCAGTTGACATTCGAGGCATTGCGGGATTCCCTTCCCCGGGCCGCCTTCGTGGATGCCTCCTCCTTGCTGCTTAGGATGCGGGCCATCAAGTCCCCTCGCGAGATCGAGCGAATCAAGGAGTCGGCCCGGATTTTCAGCGGCGCCATCGAGGCCTGTTTCCGGTCCCTGGAGGAGGGGATGACCGAGGAGGAGGTGAGCCGGCGCCTCGTCCACCTCATCGTCGACGGCGGGGCCTTTCGTCCACCCTTGTACCAGAACATCGTCATCACCACGGGCGGGGACTGGAGGCTTAAATTTCTCCCCCCGACGAAGAAACCCCTCCGCCGCGGCGACTTGATCTTCATGGACGCCGGCTGTGTTTATCGGGGCTACTGGAACGAGTACAACCGGATGGGCGTCGTGGGAGCGCCCGACGGCCGGGCGCTGGAGAACCACCGGATCGTGAGGGAGGTTGTGGATCGCACCGTCGCGGTGATGAAGCCCGGCGTGCGGGTGTCCGAGGTTTTGAAGGAGACCGTCGCCGCCTACCGCGATCTAGGTGTTCCGGACGAAAAGCGCCCCGTCTACGAACGGGCGCCTTACGCCCACATCGGTCACGGCGTGGGTCTGAGCGGGAGCGAGCGGCCCTTCCTCCAGATGGACAACGACGAGCCCCTGGAGGTGGGGATGTATTTCTCCGTGGAGGCCTATCTCACGGATCGGGAGAAGTTCGGCGACGAGCAGACCGTGATCATCACCGAAGGCGGACCCGACGTCATTTCCACGGCCTCGCGCGAGCTTTACGTCGTCAAGACCCAGGAGGGGGGGGTAGCGAGGGTTTCTCACCAACTGAAACGCCCGAACGAGGTAGGTTGATTGAACTGGTTGGTTTTCAATCATTGACCCAGCGGACGGATGCTGATTAGGTCCCGGCATTCTATTTCCCATGGGAGTGGGACGGGCCGGGACGGGGACCGGCCCCTACGAAGAAAGAACCCTGTTTACCCGTAGGGGCGGGTCCCCGTCCCCGCCCGAACGCCACGCCGAATCATAAACCAGCGGGGCTTCAGACTCCGCGCTACACCGCTTTCGCGATTGGGTGGACCCCCTATTGGAATTCGACCCCACCGCCACCCCTTACAACGAACGGTTGATGAGAATTTGACGTTGGACGGGCGGTCACCGTGGTTTGTGTCCGCTATCCGGAGGACTTAGCCCGATCGGGATTTCGGCGCAGTGAGCCAGATTCGATTCCTCTCCGGCCGGGAGGTTGAAGATCTCTTGAGGTGGGACGAGACGATCCCCATCCAGGGGGAGGCGTTCGCGCTTTTGTCCTCGAACCGGATCGACATGCCCGTCAAAACGCTTCTGCTCACAGAGCGGCCGAAGGCCCACATGCTTTTCATGCCGGCCGTTCTGGAGAATGCGCGAGGGTTCGGGATGAAGTTCACGGGCCGCTTTCCGGAAAACTTAAAAAAGGGCCTTCCCGCCCGGATGTCGGCGCTTCTCCTGATGGACGGGGAGACCGGTCAGCCGAGGGCATTGCTGGAAGGGGCGTATCTGACGGACCATCGGACCGGGGCTTGCGCCGGCTTGTCCACTCAACTCCTTGCCCGGGAAGATTCCAGCGTTGTGACGGTCTTCGGCGCAGGCGATACGGCGAGGCCTTGCCTGGAGGCGGTGTGCCACGTCCGGGACATCGAAAAAGTGTGGGTGGTCGGCCGGTCGGAATTGCGCGCGAAACGATTTGTCGAGGACATGAAGACGCTGGGGGGGCGAATCCCGCGAGATATCGAGTTGACGAAGGACAGGAACAGGGCCGTCCGGGAGGCCGACATCGTTGTAGCGGCGACCAACGCAAAGGAGCCGGTCTTTGACGGCCGCGACCTCCGGCCTGGAACTCATATCAACTCCGTCGGCAACGTAAACGGACGAGAGCTGGACAGCGAAACGGTCCGCCGGGCCCGCGTTCTGATGGACAGCCGCGAAGGATGTCTTGCCTATGCCCGGGATATTTATCTCCCGATCAAGGAAGGGATCGTCGTGGAGGAGCACTTGCAGGACGAGATCGGACAGGTCGTGCTCGGGGAGCGCCCGGGACGTCGGGACCCGAAAGAAATCACCCTGTTCAAGAGCCTGGGAGTCGCTATCCAGGACATCGTCACGGGTTTTCATGTTTTGAGGGAGGCGGAGCGGTTGGGCAGGGGAAGCCTGCTGGACTGGGGCTGAAAGCCGCCGTCGAAAGGAATACCCGCCCCGGAAGAGCGGACATCGGAAGCGCCGTCTGCAAGGTCTGCTGCGATAGCCTTTTTTCTTATTCCCCTCTGCGGCATAATCTCTCCCGCCCTTCCTTGAATCCGGTTGCGGACCTCTTGGGCCTTAGGCTAACATTGACCCAGTTGATTTTCTTTTCCTAAGAATGACCGTTTGGAGTCTCGGTGGCCGGCTGGGCAAGGCGTGCGGTGCGTCCGCACCCGGCGGGGTCGCGGGAATGGCGGCGGTGGAGCCAGGGAAAATCCCAGGTTTCGAAGGCATTCTTCAAGACCCCGGGCACGTTGTCCGGCTCACACTGGAATGGACGGAACGATGACACTGGAACGCGCGGACAGACTGAAACGGCTACCGCCCTACCTTTTCGCCGAGCTGGATCGGATGAAGACCGAGGCCGGGAAGACAGGGCTGGATATCATCAGCTTTGGGGTCGGGGACCCCGATCTGCCCACCCCCCCCCCCATCATCGAGGCGCTGGAAGCGGGCGGCCGGAACCCGGTGAACCACCAGTATCCTTCCTATGAAGGGATGCCGTCGTTCCGTCAGGCGGTGGCGGACTGGTACAAGGGGCGCTTCGACGTGGACCTGGACCCGGAGCGTGAAGTCCTTTCCCTCATCGGATCGAAGGAAGGCCTCGCCCACATCTCGTTGGCGTTCATCAATCCGGGTGATGTCGCAGTGATTCCGGATCCCGCCTATCCGGTCTACGAGGCCGGGGCCGTTTTTGCTGGCGGCGAAGTGGTCGCGATGCCGCTCCTTCCGGAGAATGATTTCCTGCCGGATCTGGAAGACCTCAAGCGCGGCGTCCTGAAAAGGACCCAACTGCTGTTTCTGAACTATCCCAACAACCCCACGGCCGCGGTGGCGACCGAAGCCTTTTTCGCCCAGGCCGTGGAGTTCGCCCGCGAGCACGATGTCGTCCTGGTCCACGACGCGGCCTACTCGGAGATGTATTTCGACGGCGTGACGACACCCAGCATCCTGCAGACCCCCGGCGCCAAGGCCGTGGCCGTAGAGTTTCACAGCGTCTCGAAGACGTACAACATGACGGGATGGCGAATCGGGTTCGTCGTGGGCAACGCGGACGTTCTCTCCGGTCTCGGCGCGGTGAAGACCAATGTGGATTCCGGGGCCTTCCAGGCCGTGCAGGAGGCCGCCGTCGCCGCGTTGACGGGCGATCAGTCGTGTGTCGATGAGATGCGGTCGGTCTATGAGCGCAGGCGGGATGTCATGGTCGAGGGGCTGCGCGGCTTGGGGCTGGCGCCCAACCAGCCGTCCGCGACCTTCTATGTGTGGGTTCCCGTCCCGGAGAAGTACACCTCGATGGAGTTCACTGCCCACTTGTTGCGGGAGACCGGCGTGGTCGTGACCCCGGGGAACGGATTCGGCGTGAACGGCGAGGGTTTCTTCCGCCTGGCCCTGACGCAAAGCGAGGAGCGCATCCTGGAAGGGTTGGAGCGAATCCGCAATGCGGGATTTTGACCGAGGGGTTCCGGCCTTTTCAGAGGCCGGGAAAAGGCGGGTCGGCTCGGCCATTGAGAGAGAAGGTGGAGGCGTTCATCAGCGTAGGCTCCAATCTGAATCGCCCCAAAGAGCGATGCGCCGAGGCGATGAAGCGCCTTGGAAATGCGGAGGGCGTCCAGGTCATCGGGCGCTCCCGGTGGTATGCGACCGCTCCGGTGGGGCCGGTGGACCAGCCGGATTTCGTCAACGGCGTTCTCCGCGCGGAGACCCGTCTCGACCCGGCGGACCTGCTCGGGAAATTGAAGGCGATTGAGGCCGCCATGGGCCGGCGCGACGGTTTGCGGTGGGGACCTCGCGTGATCGACTTGGACCTGCTGCTGTTCGGCAACCGGGTGAGCGCAGGGCCGGATTTGACGATTCCACACCCGGAAATCGGCGAGCGCCGGTTTGTCCTCGCCCCCCTCTGCGACCTCGCCCCGGACGGAATCCATCCGATCTCGCGGAAGACGTTCCGTCAGATGCTGGATGACCTGGGGGAAGGAGAGCGGGTGGTTCCGATCCCCGAGTAAGGGCCGCGCATTGTATGGATCAGGCGCGCTATATCGCGATCGAAGGCCCCATCGGGGTGGGAAAGACGAGTCTGGCGGAGCGCCTCGCAGAGGTGATTGGCGCGTCGGTCCTCCGCGAAGTCACCGAAGAGAACCCCTTTCTGGCGAACTTCTACACCGACTCCGACCGGCACGCCTTTCAGACGCAGCTCTTTTTCCTCCTCAGCCGGTACCGGCAACAGCTTGATCTGACTCAGCTGGACCTGTTTCACGGCGGCATCGTGAGCGATTACATCTTCGCGAAAGATCGAATCTTCGCCTACGTGAACCTGGACCCGGACGAAATTGTTCTCTATGAGGAGATATACTCCCTCCTGCGGACCCGGATCCCTTCGCCGGATCTCGTGGTTTTCCTTCAGGCCGGCACGGACGTCCTCATCGATCGCATCCAAAACCGGCGGCGCGATTTCGAGCGGTCCATCAAGCCCGAATACCTGGAGCTCATCAACGAGGCTTATAACCGCTACTTCTTCCGTTATTCCGAAACCCCTCTCCTGATCGTGAACACCGATTCCATGGATTTCGTTCACCGAAAAGAGGATTTCGACCCCCTGGTCCGAGAGATAGTCAATCTGAAGCAGGGGACCCACATTTACGTCCCCCGTTAGGGAGCCCGGAGGCCCGGGGGGGACCGCGGGGGCTTGTCCGCAGGGGCCAAGAGCCTCGGGAGTTGAAATGCAGGTCCTGACCTCGACTGGTGCCATGAATGAGAAAGCGCGCGGCTTGCGCGCGGAGGGAAAGCGCCTCGGGTTTGTCTCCACGATGGGGATGTTCCACGAGGGCCACCTGGCTCTCATGCGGCGCGCGCGGAAAGAGAATGACGTCCTTACGGTCTCCCTCTTTGTAAACCCGGCCCAATTCGGTCCCGGGGAAGATTTCGAATCCTATCCCAGGAATCAGGAGATGGACCTCCGGAAGGCGGAGAACGAGGGGGTGGACCTGGTGTTCATGCCGGGCGTCGAGGAGATCTATCCCCCGGGTGACAGGACCTTCATCGAGGTCGAGGGGCTCTCGGACGTTCTCTGCGGAGAGAGGCGGCCCGGACACTTTCGGGGCGTGACGACGGTCGTGGCCAAGCTTTTCGCCCTCTGTCTTCCCCACCGGGCGTATTTCGGGAAGAAAGACTTTCAGCAGTGGGTCATCATCCGGCGGATGGTTTCCGACTTGCGGATGGATGTCGAGGTCGTCGGTTGTCCAACCACGCGGGAGCGAAACGGTCTCGCCCTTTCATCCCGAAATATCTATCTCGATGATGAAGATCGCGCGCGCGCAGTCGGCCTGCGGCGCGCCCTGCTGTCCGTCTCGGAGGGTTTTCGAGGGGGGGACGGGGATGTACTTGCTTTGGTGGAGATCGCTTCAAAAATCCTGGAAGAACACGGCCTCCGCCGAGATTACCTGGTCATCGTCCATCCTGAGACGCTTGTAAGTTTGGACGAGATAACGGGTGAGGCCGTGGTCTTGGGCGCGGTTTGGTGCGGGAAGGCCCGGTTGATCGATAACCTGGAGTTGGACTGAATCGGCGCGTCCGTGACGCCGCTTGTTCTCACGATCGACGCCGCCGCACAGCCTATGAAAACGAGGACTCACTGAGGCCGCGGGAATATTGACATGTCGGAATGAATGTAAATATTCTGATGGTTAAACGCATTTCATCCTTCCCGGAAGGGGATTCCCGGAAATGAGAAGAATCCCGGCAGCTCATGGCGGTGATATCAAGGATGGATGTACGCGCCCTTTTCCAAAGGCCAAAAGATACAAGGGTTTGACGGACAACGGGGGAGGGGAGGGGAGGGGAGCGAGGCCGGTGATTGGCTTTCCGCTAAGCGGGACTTGACTGAAACCGGATCGCTGTGATGTCGGCGGCCCTGGGGTGATCGAGCCGAGACGCGCTGAATTTCTAGGGATATATTGGAGAATATGAGATTCAAGCCCATATCAATAGCGGTGTCCATCGCGGTCGCCGTTATGGCGGTTCAAAGAGTTCCGGCCGCGGCGAAGATCGAAGATTACGCCTTCGGCCTTCGCCTCCTGGAAGACGGTCACCTGGACGCCGCCATCCTGGCCTTCGAGTCTTATCTGAAGAACAACCCGAAGGGCGCCCGGCGGGCGGAAGCCAGGTTCTTTTTGGCCGAGACCCGGCATGAGAAAGGGGTCATCGCCGAGGCCCTGAGAGAATACCGGACCTTCGTGGCCGAGAATCCCGAGCACCCCTTCCGGTCCACGGCGCACTTCCGGATTGGCAAAATCGAGTTGGGCAACGGCCGCCTCAAGGCCGCGGCCGGCCAGTTCTCCAAAGTCCGCGACGGCCCGCTGATCGACCAGGCGTTGTATCACCTGGGATATATCCATTTTCGTCTCGAGGATTGGGCCGCCGCAATCCGTGCGTTCTCGAACCTGCTCGGCCGATTTTCCTCCAGCCCCTTCAGCACCGGCGTTCGGTATGTTCTCGGGATCGCCCACTACAAAGGTGGGCAGGACACCCAGGCCCTGAAAAACCTTCAGGCCTACCTGAAGTCGCCGCGGCCCGGAAAGGTCGAGTCTTTGTGGGCGCATGCGGTCGCCGGGATGATTCGCAAGCGGCAAGGGAACTGTGATCCCGCGATCCGCCACTTCGAGGTGGTGCTCCAGGCGGATCCTCGATTTCCCCCCAGGGGGAGCGCCGCCTGGGGCTTGGCTGAATGTCTTTATGAGAAAAAGGATTATCATTCCGCGGCGAAAAAATACGCGGCCTACCTGGAAACCGATGCCAAATCCCCCCAGATTACGCTGGCCCGGATCCGCGCCGGTCACAGTCACTTCCTCGCCGGACGGTATCAGGATGCGCTCGGATATTTTCGGAAGCTCGCCAAGAAAAATGTCCCGCCCCAATATCGGCAATGGGTCATGTACTGGACCGCCAGATCCTTGGACCTGTCGGGCGACCCGGACGCCGCTTTGCGGGGCTACGAAGAGTTCATCCGGTCCTTTCCGGACGGATCGGCGACCTATGACGCCGCGGCCAAGGCGGCGGCCATTCGGTTACGCCGGAAGGAGTATGAACGGGCCGTCGAGATCCTCTCCGTGCTGAAGAGCACCCCGGACGGCCTCCAGGCCGCTTGGGCCGTTCGAATGACGGGGGAGGCGCAGTTTGCGCTCGGTCGCTTTGGGGAGGCCTACGAGTCTTTTCGGGAGGTCCTCCCCAAGGTTCAGGATAAAGCCATCCGGCGAGAGATGATTCGGAAGCTTGGCCTGTCCGCGTTCCGGATCAAGAAAGACCGGGCGGCTCTTGAGCACCTCGGCGGCTGGTTGCGGGGGGAGGAGAAAGGCCGCCCGGATCAGAGGCGGGAGCCCTGGCCGACCCGCCGGTACGAGGTCCTCAAGGTCTTGGCCGCGGTTCAGACCCGGTTGGGCCTCTTGCGGGAAGTGGCCGATACGTGGACCCGGTTGGAGGCCGAGGCCGTTCGTGGGAACGAAGGCGGAACGGCCGACGGTCAGACTGAATTTTCCGCGAACCGCGGGTTTGTCCTGTTCCGGTTGAAGGAGTATGCGTCTGCCGAGCGGGCATTGCGGAATTGGCTGGCCCGCCATCCGCGGGACAAGCGGCGTCCGCTGATCCTGCTTCATCTCGGCCTGGCCGAGATCCGGACCGGAAAATTCACCGATGCCATTTCGCACCTGGACGCCTTCCTGAAAGAAAACCCGTCCCACCCCCGCGTCCGCGACGCCTTGTACGCTTCCGCCCTGGGCGCGATGCGCATGAAGGATTATGCCTCTTCGGCCCGGCGGCTGGCGAACTGGCTGGTGGGAGCGGAGGAGGAGAGGGACGCCGGGCGGCTGAAGGAGGCTTGGTATCTGCTCGCCGCCGCCCGGTTTGAGTTGGCGGAGTGGAAATCGGCGGCGGCCGCTTATCACCGAATCCTGAAGGGCTACCCGAAGGACAGGCGAAGAGAGGCGGTCCTCCTCAAATTGGGAGTGGTCTACGACCGGATAGCCGAAGTGGACGGGTTGGACGCGGTGCTCGGTTGGGTGAACACGCATGCGCCGGAATTCAGGAAGGGGAAGCTTTTTCTTCGACTGGGAAAGGAACGGCTCCGCCGCAGGCAATTGAAGCGGGCCGCCGAGTACCTCCAGGTGGCCGCACAGTCGGAAGACCCCCTCGTGAGAGCGGAGGGTCTTTTCCGCCTGGCGAGCGCGAACGTGCGACGAGGGAACCAGCGGGAAGCGCTTCAGGCCATCGAGAAAATCCCGAGGGCGGTCGAGGAATCCGCGGATTGGAGGGCGGACGCCGAGTACCTTCGCGGGGTGCTCTATGAGGGCGAGAAACAGTGGGAGAAGGCGGTGAAGGCGTATCGCGTGGCCGCCCGTCAAACGTCCAGTCCATCCGTCGCCCGTGCGGCCCTGGACCGAATCGGCAGGATAGAGTCCGCCAAATGGAAAAATTGACCCCGAGCGTTTTTGGGGGCCGGCCGTGGGCGGCCCTGTTCACGGTCTCCCTCATCCTGGTGGTGTCTTCGGGAACTGGGTTCTCGCAAGAGGGGAAGATCCAGCTCGATATCCCTGAGGTCGTCGTTGTGGGAAGGGGTGTCCCGCTGATACGCACCCGGCGGCCCATCCGCCCCGTGCCGCGTAACCTCACACCCCGCGGCGTGGCCGTTCTGCCCGTTGCCGGGGAGATGCGGCGTCCGATGGGGCCGATCGCATTTGATCCCAAGCCGGCGTTCGTTCCGCCCGTCGCGCGTCCGGCTGATTGTTACGGAAGCTCATTTTCGACCGGGTTGCTCATCGAGCGTGAGGGAGCGGCGGCCCGCTTTCGAATCGGCTATCTGTCATTCCTGGAGAACCGGCTTCCCCGGGCGGAGGAACACTTTCGGGCCGGTCTCAAGGAGAACCCCGATCCCCTCTCGGTCTCCTTTCTCGGGTACTGGCTTGGCGAGGTACTTCTTCGCCGCGGACAGCGGACGGAGGCCCGGCGGGCGTGGGAGCGGGTCGCGAACGATCCCGCGGGGCTCTACGCAGGAACGGCCGCCTACCGGCTCGGTTTGATGGCCTACCGCCGGGGGGAGGACCGGGAGGCCCGGGCCTGGATGGAGCGGGTGCTCGAGCGATTTCCGGGACATCCCCAGGCGGTGGTGGCCGATTTCCTCGCCGGAGAGATTTCTTTGCGCCGGAATGACCTTGCCCGCGCCGCTTGGCATTACGCCGGCGCGCGGCAAGCCGCCGCGGAGCAGGGACGGGAGCGACTCCTGAAGCTCGCCTTGTTTCGCGAGGGGATGACAGCGTTCCATCTCGAAAGGTATGAACGCGCAACCGAGTCCCTGGATGCTTATCTCAAAACCCCCGGCGTGGCGGCCCATGCGCGTTCGGCGCGCTTTGCCCTCGGCTGGTCCTACCATCAGGCCCGCCTTTATCTGAAGGCGCGGGACGCCTTTCTGGAATCCCTGAAGGCCGAGTCGGATGAGACAGGAGAGGTCTCGCTCGGCTGGCTGTTGAGCGCGCTCGCACTGGGTCGGGAGGGCGAGGTTCAAGGCGCCTGGAGCCGCTTGAAGGGGACCCGGCCGGACGGGCGGGTCGCTTTGTGGGGCGCGTTGGCTTGGGCGCGGCGGCTCCACCGCTCGGGCCGATTTCAAGCGTCGGTTGAGGTTCTCGAAGACGCCCTGCGCGGTCTGAAGGGCGCCGAGGCCGCCGGGAAGGAGGACCTCATCCGCCGGGCCAGGCTTCTGTTGGCCCTTTCCCTCTACAACGCGGGCGGAAAAGACCAATCGGCCTCGGAGGTTTTCCGGGATTTGTCGCAGGCCCCCGCAGGCGTTGGAGACGTCCTTCGGACCCAAGCGGCGTACGGGCTTCTCCTCGCGCGGCTGGGAGCCGGAGCTCTCGAGGGGGCGGTGAGCGCCGCGGATTCCTTCGAGAAACGGTTTCCAACCGACCCGCGATTGCCGGAGGCCCGGTTCTGGAGAGGCGAAGCGCTCTTGCGGCTCAAGCGGCCCGCCGATGCGCGCAAGGCGTTGGAGAAAATCCCCCCCGGTCACCGTCTAGGTCCGGAAGCCGCGTTGGGATGGGCCTATGCCTTTTATGACGAAGGACGCTGGCCGGACGCCTTGGCCGCTTTCGGCGAGGCGGCAGAACGGTTTCGGGGGCGTCCCGCGCTTCTGGCCGAGGCCCGGGTTCGGCTGGCCGAGGCCCACTACAACATGCGCAATTACGCCCGCGCGGGGGAAATGTACCGGAAAACCCTGAAAGAATCTCCGGACGGCCGCATGGCGCAGACCGCCGCTCTTCGACTTGCGGAGATGCAGTTCCGGCGGGCGAATTACAAAGAGGCGGAGAGGACGTTTGCGGAGTATTTTCGTCGGTGGCCCAAAAGCCCCCGCGGCGATGAGGCCTATTTTTGGAGGGGGTTGACCCGGATCCGGCTGGGGTGGTTTCCCCTGGCCCGTGTATCGCTGTCCCGGCTCGTGCGAGATTATCCCAAGAGCCGCTACCGGACCATGGCCCTTTTGCAGATCGGGCACGCCTACTACAACCAAGGCAATTTCAAGGAGTCCATGGCCGCGTACAACCGTGTTCTCGCCCAAAATCCCTCCTCGGAGGAGGCGAGAGAAGCCAGATACGGAGTCGTGCTGACCCAGCTGCGGTCGGGCGACACGGACAAGTTCATCCGCGACATGGACCGGTTTG
>CAYRGS010000006.1:0-13470 GCA_964423875.1 uncultured bacterium | reverse complement strand
CCTTCATCCGGAAGGAGCCGGACCACAAGCTGGTCACGACGATGGAATTCCAGGTGGCCGAGATCTATCTGGCGCAGAAGCGATACAAGGACGCCCTGGCCGCCTACGTGCGGGTCTTGCGCCGGGGGGGGCCGGAGTCGGATGTGGTCCACTTTCGGATCGGTGAGATCAAGCGCCTGGAAGGCAAGCCGGCGGAGGCCGCGGATTATTTCCGCGACCTGCTGGATCGGTTCCCCGACAGCCGCATCCGGGGAGACGCCCGGTACCGCCTGGCCGCGTCCCTGGCTGAGCTCGGCAATTGCGAGGGCGCCGTGCGGGAGTATGGTCTCTTCGTCCGGAACCACCCAAGGCATGGCCTGCTGACGCAGGCGCGCTATGAGGCGGCGAACTGCGCCCTGCGCCTGAACGACCAGGACGCCGCGGAGCGATATTTTTCACAAGTCGTGCAGAGCGGCGAGGCCGGCACGCTGGTCGCCGGCAGCCACTACGCCCTGGGCCGGATCGCGCGGAAGAACCGGCGTCTCGGGGCGGCCCTGTCTCACCTGGAAGCCGCGATGAAGGGCGACGTGAGCCGGGAGTTGCGGCCGCGCATCCAGTTCGAGCTGGGGAGGCTGCAGGAGGCCGGAAAGCGATATCCGCGCGCCGTGGTAGAATATCTGAAGGTCATTTACTTGTATCCTCGGGAGAAGGTCCTTGTCCACCGGGCGCTCTTGCGGGTGGCGGGGATTTATGAGTTGCAGGATAAGAAGGTGCAAGCCATCGACCTCTACCGGAAGGTTCTGAAGGGTTCGCCCGAGCCGTCCGTCCGCCGGCGCGCGCGTGCGCGTCTGGTGTTGCTGAAGGGGGCGTCCGAAGAAAGGCGGTCCCAACCCACGGAGAAGGCCCGATGATTGAGTTCCTTTTGCGGGGTGGTGTTCTGATGGCCCCCATCCTCTTTTGCTCGGTGTTAACCTTGGGCATTGTCATCGAACGCCTGTTCAACCTGAGAACGAAGCGGGTGATCCGGACCGCGGAGCTGGATGAGGTGGAGTCTATGATCCGGGAGAAGCGGATCTCCGAGGCCAACATGATCTGCCGCCGCTCCACCTCGGCGATTTCCCGAATCCTGCTGACGGCCATCCTCAATCACGAGAAGGATCGGGCGGAGATCAAGGAGTTGATTGAAGACGCGGGCCGGCAGGAAATCCCGACGCTGGAGCGTTACCTGGGCCTTCTGGGGTCGATCGCGGGGATCACCCCCCTGCTGGGGTTGCTGGGAACGGTCGCGGGCATGATCCGGGTGTTCGATGTCATCTCGAAGGCGGGCGTCGGCCAGCCCAACGCCCTGGCGGGCGGGATTTCCGAAGCCCTCATCACCACGGCCGCCGGACTCACCGTTGCCATCCCGGCTTTGGTTTTTCATGGTTACTTCGTGAGCAAGGCGGATGGTCTGGTTCTGAAAATGGAGAAGCACTCCCTTCGGCTCCTGGACATCCTGAAACGATAGGCGCCTCCATCCACATTCGGGAATTGACATGAAATTCCGTCTTCACAGACGTCCGGCGGTGCTCCCGAACCTTCTTCCCCTCATCGATGTCGTTCTCCTGCTGTTAATATTCTTCATGATTTCTTCGACGTTTGTCGTACAACCGGGAATCCAGGTCAACCTCCCGAAATCCACCATCGCCGAGCGCCGGGAGCCGGAGGGCGTGACGCTCATCCTGACCCGTGAGAAGGCCCTGTACTTGAATGACCGCAGGGTGACCGTGCCCGAGTTGTGGGGCCGGCTGGTGGACATGTATCGAAGGCAGCCCGACTTCATGCTGGTCATCAAGGCGGATCGGCAGGTCCCTCATGGAAGCGTGGTGGAGGTAATGGACATCGCCAAGCAGGTGGGTGTCCGCCGGCTGGCCATCGCCACGCGGCCCAAGAAGCAGGAAGCCGATCGGTGAGATTCCGGTGGGGATTTTGGGCCGGCGTGGGGGCTTCGATTGCCCTCCATGTTGGGTTCATGGTGATTGTGCCGCCGCCTGAGCCCCAGGCGGTGATGAGGGAGCCGCTGCACGTGGTCGAGCTTCGGAGGATGCGGATCCCGATTCCGAACCCCCTCTCGATCCCGCGGGAGCGTCCCGAACGGGAGCCGGGCGTCGGGTTGCCTCCTCCGCTCCCGCCTCTTCCGCCGGCCGCCTCGCCTCCTGTCGCGGCGTTGCACCTGGAGGAGATGGTCCGGGCGGCCCGTCCGCCTGATTTCAAGGACCCCCTTCCGCTCCCGTCCGCCATTGTGTTTGCCGACCGATTGGGGAAGACCTCGGTGGTCGCACCGAAGTATCTCAGTAACGCGAAATTGCCGCGAGGGACCCCGGGCGGATCGCCGCTGGGCGGCCGGTTCAAGATCCCGTCCGTCCGGTCCAGCGTGGCGGGGAGGCGGTCGGACGGGTTGCGATCGCTTCGGAAGCGATTGATTCGGCAGGAGCTTCTTAAGGCTTCGGAGGCCGAGCCGGAGGATTTGGAGATCCGGGGCCCCGTCGCCGGGCGTGAATTGGTTTACCGGCCTCCGCCCCCCACTCCCTTGAGCGGGGCGGAAGGCGAGATCAAGTTGAAATTCTGGGTGCTTCCCGATGGAAACGTGGGGCGGATTGTTCTCCTGGTCCGGGGGGACTCGTCCCTCGAGACGACCGCCATCCGGAATCTCAAGCGATGGAAATTCAACACCCTTCCTCCCGGCGCCCGGGTTCCCGAGCAGTGGGGGACGATGCGGTTCCGGTTCCTTTCCGCCGCGGCGAATTCGCCCATCTCCCCGGGGGTGCGCGTGCTGAAACCGAAGGTTCTCCGAGAGCGTCCCCTTCCCTGAGTCTCACCCGATGACGGATTCAGGGGCGCCCTGCGAGGCTACGTCGGGGCAGTGCGGCTGATGACCTCGGCCCAATCCCGTCGGATGTTGGTGTAATGGGGATCCCGCCGGGGATAGCCCATGCGGATGAGAAACAGGGGTTCGTAGGTGTCCGGAATGTCGAGAATTTCCCGAAGCGCGGCCTTGGGCCTTTCCTGGACGATGATGGAGGTCTGAAACTGAACGCCGGCGCCCAGGGCCGCGCCGGTCAACCAGAGCGCTTGGATCCCCGCCCCCACGCTGTTGAGGATCCGCCGCCGGAAGGGTTCGTCGGCCGCGAACCGGCCCGTGAAGTTTTCAATGACCCCCGTCAGGTAGGCGCCGGTCGTCTCGGGGGATGTCTCGGCCTCGCGCAGCATGATCCGGTGCGCGCCCAGGGCCATGGCCAGCGGGGCGAGGGCGGTTTTCAGGCCGATCCGCGCGAGCGTCCTTTTCACCCCGGTCAACCCGAAGTGACCGACCCACTCCCCATCTCCCCGCCGCTTCCATTCCTTTTCCTGAAAGCGCAACCAGCCGCAGGTCTCCCGAAACCGCCCCCGGTTCCCGGTTGCCTGTCTCCAGGCACGCTCTTGAAGCCGGGTCAGCTCCATGGTCTTTCCGGAATCCTCCACCAGGACGAGCGCCGCCTCCCTCGCCCCGTGAGCATCGATGGCCCAGCGGGCCGCAGAAAGCATCCGCACGCTGTCTTCCGGCCAGGGATCGGCCCGCAACATCGGTGTCCGGTCGGTTTGACGCGACCGGATGCAATCCAGGGCCTCCATTCCATCGGGGGGTCGGGGCCGCGGCTGGATATGTACGGCCTTGGCCTTGAACGAATCCATGTGGTAGACGGCGGGGGCGGGTCGCGATGCGTTTCGGGGGTCGCCGGCGCCCCTGATTCCGAAGAGGAGATACGGTTCCAGGTTGTCCGGGAAGGAGAAACCCACGGGACGCCAGGATTTCACGCTCTGATCGGAGGGTCCCCAGACGTTGCAGGCCAGACCCAATGCCGCCGAGGCCGCTTGGATGTTGAGGCACGCCGTGCCGAGGGCGATGTAGGATTCGGAGCCCAGCGGGTCGGCGACGGGCAGCATCCGGTTTCGGTCCAAGTGACAGAGGATCCACGCCCACCCATCCGCGAGATCCTTATCTTCAGGAACGGCTGAAAAGGCCCGGGCTGCCTCTCGGTGACAACTGGGCGTGCGCAGGACCTGAAAGTACCAGGGTTGAGTGTTGTACGCCGAAGCGGCCCAGCGGGCGGCCTCCAGAACCTTGTTCATCTGTTCTTCGGACGGCGCGCCGCCGCCCGGTGGAGCTTCGCCGGCATTGTCGAGCGGGGCCAACCCTCTTTCGATGGCCTCGAAGATGTCCATGTGCGCAATTCTACCAGACAAGGCCGGGTGCGAGTGGAGGGAGTCGACGTCGCGTGTCTACCTATTCCTCCCCAGACGCCACCCTACGGGCGCGGCTCGCAGCCGGACTCCCCTGAGTGTGCAGGTAGAGCTGGGTTTTCAAGGGATTGCGGCTTTAAGACGACCATAGCCTCTCAATTGAGCGGATGGTTCTGAAAAGAGCCCCTGAATCTGTGATAAAAAAAGAGACGTTCACGTCAAACGAGAACGACAGGATGACTAAAATTGGTGTTCAGAGAAATTCCGGTTAAAATAACAAGACGCCCAGCTTACCGGACTCATTCTTGCTGCCTCTTATTCGTTGGGGGACGAGGGCCATGAAAAAGACCGTTCGGACGACGTGTGCGCTCGACTGTCACGACGCCTGCGGCATCGACGCCGAAGTGGAGGATGGGCGAATTATTCGGCTTCGGGGTGCTAAGGATCACCCCTACACAGAAGGATTTCTTTGCCTGCGCATGAACCGCTTCCTGGACCGTTTGTACAGTCCGGAGCGGGTTACGTCCCCGCTACGGAAGGCAGGAGGTGGCTGGGAAAAGATTTCATGGGATGAAGCTCTGGACCTAATCACGAGAAAGCTCCGCGTGGCGGTGGAGGAGTATGGTCCCCTGTCCATCCTCTACTACATGAGCGCAGGCTCCTTTGGTCTCTCCAATTGGTACAACATCCGCCTCTTTAACCTCCTGGGCGGCCCCACGGTAGCGTCGAGCACTCTCTGCCACGACGCTGGCCTCGTCGGTATGCAACAAAGCCTCGGCAATTGCAGAGTGAGTGAGCCAGCCGACATGTTGAACAGCCGCATGGTGGTCATATGGGGGAGAAACCCGGCGTCCTACTCTGTCCACATGGTCCCACTCATTAAGAAGGTCAGAGAGCAGGGCGCGAAGGTGCTTCTCATCGATCCGGTCCGGAATGAATCAGCTAAGTTTTGCGACCATCATTACGCAGTGAGGGCGGGGGGAGATGGACACTTGGCCCTGGCCATCTGCAAGCATCTCTTAGAAACGGGTAGGGTGGATCGGAACTTTATGGAAAACCGGTCAGCTAACCCCGAGGCTATTGAGCAATTAGCCGGGAAGTTTTCATGGGAAACGCTTTCGGTGGGCTCGGGCCTCCCGGTGGAGGTCCTTTGGGAAATCGGTGACTTCTTTGCCAACTACCGGCCCGCCAAGGTGTGTATGGGCCGAGGCCCGCAGCACTACCAGCAGGGAGTCGAGTTTACCCGTCTCATCCTGGCCCTTTCTGCGGTGTCCGGAAACCTGGGTGTTAAGGGGGGCGGTTTTGATTATGATGCGGACGGATTTTGGTATTTCGATCGGTCTCCAGATGGAAAGGAATTCGCCACCTGCCACCGCAAGGCGCCCAAGGCCCTTTTGGGGGAAGCCATCCTTCACATGAAGGATCCGCCCCTCCGGGTGGCCTACATCCACGCCGGGAACCCGGTGGCCCAATGCCCCAATGCTACCAAGATGGCAAAGGCCCTTCAGTCCATTGACTTCGTTATCGTCGTCGACCAGTTCCTAACAGACACAGCCGAATGTGCGGACGTTTTCCTGCCTTGCGCTATGTTTTTGGAGGAGAGGGACGTCCGGGTGGCGAGCTGGAACCCTTATGTCGGCCCAGTTGTCCCCGTTGTGCAACCCCCGGAAGGGGTCAAGACTGACTGGGAGATAGTGGGGCTTTTGGCCGAGCGGCTTGGCATCGAGGATCGCTACCTCGGCCATCCCGTTGAGAAGATTCTTGGCACGGCCCTCAAGCCGATGGCGAAACATGGCCTTGACCCTGACAGCGCTGTGGGTGAGGTTTTCCGCAATCCTGACTGGCCGGAGGTGGCCTACATGGATGGGAGCTTCCCCACCTCCTCTGGCCAGTTTGAGTTTCTGGAAGAATGGGAGCCCAACGAGCCGTCTACAAAGGACGAGCGCTACCCCCTCAGCCTTCTTTCCCTCAAGGATCCCAAGTTTCAGGCCTCCCAGGTGCTTGAATCCCAGCAGGAAGGGCGGGTGCCGAAGGCTTGGCTCCACCCGGAGACGGCTGCCCGTTTCGCCATCCAGCAGGACGCAACCGGTCGGGTTTTCTCAGCTCAGGGGGAATACCACGTCCAGTTCGCTTTGGACTCGGGGCTTCGGACCGATGTTTGCGTTGTTCGGGTGGGCGGCTGGGTCAAAAAGGGCCGCGGGGTCAACGTGCTCACGGAAGACGTCATGTCCAATTTCGGCGAATGTCCGGGGTACTACGAGACGCGAGTCTCCGTAGTCGTAGATGGATAACTCTCCCTGGTGGTGTTTCGGTTCGCAAAGCCAGAGGCTTTTGGATTATAACCCTTTCCGAAAACCACTAGGGTTTGTATATAATCGATGAGAAGTTTCAATATGGGATGTTGGAATGTAAGACTTGACCCCAACTTCATTTGAGATGGGATGTTTTTTGATTCGGTCCTATTTCAGTCGAAAAGAACACTCTTGTGAAGAACTTGAAGCTGAAAATTCTTTTGCTTGAATGGGTTCGCTTAAACTGTGCCTTGCTGAAAACCTTCTAGAAGTGCTTCGGCAACATCGGGTTCCACCTTTTCGACTTCCACTAGGTTCGAGTGGAGCGTGGCCGCTCTCCCGAGATCCGTCAGCCGTTCGGACGTAAGTTGATTTGTGCTTTTCTGGCCAGGAGAGAGCTTTGCCCACCAGATTCCTTCGGTTACAGTAACACCGGGGAGTGTCCTTTCGCCTAACTTGGCGAAGCGGAAGTTCTCCCCCCGATCGTTAAAAACCCTGACCAGATCTCCCTCTTCAATTCCACGAGAAACAGCATCCTCAGGATGGATGAAGAGGTACGGCTTTCGTTCGGCGGAGATGAGGTCCTCGACCTCTCCGAAACAAGAATTGAGAAAGTGGTGAGCGGGCGGGACAATCAGTTGTAAAGAATACTTCTTGAGAAGGGCGGGTGTCTCGCTGCCTTCTGCCAAGGGTACGTGATCCGGTAGGGGATCGAGGCCGGCTTGCGCCAACGTCTCAGAATAGAACTCCAGCTTTCCCGACGGGGTGAAGAAGCCATCTTTGAATGGATTCTCATCACGAGGGAACCCGACCCGATGGCTCCGAAAGTCGGACAGCTCATTCTTACCAATACCCATCTCTCGGCACAGATCGTTGTCTACCAGGTCCTCGATGATTTTCTCCGTACCCTCTTGAAAGACCGCTTCCTCGAACCCCATTTTTTTGGCTAGGAGACTGAAAAGCTCCCAATTACTCTTCGCTTCACCTAAAGGCTGAACGGCGGGCGTCGCCCTTTGGAGATAATACTGGCCGTAACTGAAGTAGAGGTCCTCCGTCTCGAGGAACGTAGGTGCAGGCAGGACAATGTCGGCGTAATCGACCGTGTCGGTCAAAACCACGTCATGGACCACCGTAAAAAGATCCTCCCGCTTGAGGCCTTCGATCACCTTCGCCGACTGGGGCGCGATCGCGGCGGGGTTGGAGGAATAGACGAAAAGCGCTTTCACCGGCGGGTCCTCAACCTCCAGGAGGGCTTCTCCCAGCCTGCACATGTTCAAGAGTCTTGTGCTCGTCCTCTTCGGTTCAAAATCAGGGTAAGACTTGCCGACGACACCCAAGACCACCTCGTGAGGGATCCAGGCACCCGAGTCCCCTGGCTGTAAATCCGGTCTATCCACAATTCCCCAGTCCAATGGAAAGGCGTTATCGCTTGAGACGAAGGCTCCACCCCCGCGCTTGTGATAGGCCGCCACAAGGCCGGGAAGGCAGGCCATAGTCCTCACGGCCATCCCGCCATTCGTATGTCGTGATGTACCAATGCCTATCCGGATGAAGGGGGCACGGGCCCTACCATACCGTTCCGCGAGATCACGGATGGTCTCAGAGGGAATGCCAGTAATTTTTGCGGCGTGCTCGGGCGGATACTCGCCGAGACGCACTTTCAACGCTTCGAAGCCGAGGGTGTAGCGGTCGATGAAATCTTGGTCAACGAGCCCTTCCTCAACGAGGACATGCATCAACGCTAGGGCTAGGGCCGCGTCAGTTCCAGGACGAATCATCAGATGCTCGTCGGCGAAGCGGGCCGTCCGATTAACATAGGGGTCGATGTAGAGGATGTGGGCACCGCGGCGCCGCGCCTCCTTCAGCATTGGGATGAGGTGGATATTGGTGGATACCGCGTTGCAGCCCCACAGGATGATAAAATCTGACTCTGGAATGGTCTCCGTATCGTTGCCGATCACTTTTCCGACGGTCACCGACCAACCCGCGTAAGCCGAGCCGATGCAGATGGTCCGATCGAGCCGGCTCGCCCCGATGCGGTGAAAGAACCGCTGGGGGAAGTTCATGTGGATCAGGCCCATCGTCCCGGTGTGAGAGTAAGGGAGAATAGCTTCGCCTCCCCATGATTGGATGATTTCACGAAACCGGCTGGTGATCTCGTCCAGCGCTTCATCCCAAGTAATCGGCTTGAACCGGCCCTCCCCCTTTTTCCCGATTCTTCGCATCGGCGACGAGATGCGGAAACGGGAGTAAAGCCTTTTTGGATAAAGCTCAACCTTCTTGCATATGAATCCTTGAGTGTAAGGGTGGTCGGGGTCCCCAGTGACCTTGACGACTTTTCCGTCCCGAACGGTTACCAGCAGGGAACAGCAGTCAGGGCAATCTAGGGCGCAGACACTTCTCTTGATTTCTTCCATGGGCCTGACCCTCATTGGGGCTTTGTTCTTGTCTACATCCGGGATTTCCCCGATGACCACTTTTAGCCATCCTGTTGTTCTCGTGTGACGTGAAAGTCCCTTGTTTTATCACAGATTCAGGATCTCTTTTCAGAACCGTCCGCTCAATTGAGAGGCTATGGCCATCTTAAAGCCGCAATCCCTTGAAAACCCAGCTCTACCGGCACACTCAGGGGAGTTCGGCACAGACTGATCCCCCGTCTCCACCACGTCACTAAGCTTCCAGGCCATCGGCTCCATTTTCCGGTATCCGGCGCCGGAGGCGGCAACCACAACCGTCGGATTCGCTCAAGAATAGCCCTGAACACTTGACGCGACACCGCCCCCTCGGCCATCTGGAAGGTGATGTACCGGGCGTGGGTGACCACCTTCGCCCCGACCTTAATCAGCTTCTCGCGAAGCATCGTCAGCGACCAGTGTTTCACCACTCTTGACAATGCCGGCCTCCGCAGGAAGTTGGCCAGGTTGTAGGCCAAGGCAAACAGCTGAAGGAGACATGGTTTTCGTCAAAGCCATGACAGGACAGGCACTTCCAGTTCAGGGTGTACTTCCCTATCCTGTATGTGGGAAAGCGGGTATCGTCCTGGCCCCGACGGAAGGCGTCAGCCGCCGGCCGTCTTTATGATCTGGAGCCCCCGAGCGCCTCGACGACCTTTTCGGGGGTGATGGGCAGGCTCCGAATCCGCGTGCCCAAAGCGTGGGCGACCGCGTTGGCCACGGCCGCAGCCGTCGGGACGAGGGCCGGCTCGCCCAGCCCTTTCGCGCCGTACGGGCCTCCTGGGCCGTCCCCGTCGGGCTCCCCCTCGACGAACCGGACGCGGACATCCGGCGCGTCCACGATGGTGGGAATGCGGTAATCGTAGAAATTCGGGTTCATCACCTGCCCGCCATCGAAGACCATCTCCTCCGACACCGCCCAGCCCAGCCCCTGTACGACGCCGCCCTCTACTTGGCCCTCGGCGGCGAGGGGATTGATGATCCGGCCCGAGTCGTGGACGGCCGTTACGCGCTCGATCACCACCCGGCCGGTCTCGATGTCCACTGCCACCTCGGCGACGTGCGCGGCGAAGGCGTAGGCGAGCGTCGCGTGGCCGTAGCGGGAGGCGTCCGGGATGACCACCTCGGGGGGCGTGACGAACGCGCCCTCGCCGACAATGGGTTTTCCGCCCGCGGCCGTGATCATTTCGCGCGCGGCGTCAGAAAAGCCCATCCCCCGCCCGGGCGCGCCCTCGACCCGGATCTCGCCGTCCTCGGTTTCGAGATCCTCCGGCCGGCACTCCAGGCGCTCGGCCGCGAAGGCGAGGATCTTCTCCCGGGCGTCCCGGGCGGCCCTGGCCACCGCGTGGCCGCCCACCGTCGTTACCCGGCTCGCGTACGCCCCCAGGCAGGCCGGTGTCACATCGGTGTCCACGCCGGAGACCCGGACGTCCTCTAGGCCGACGCCGAGCTCTTCCGCGGTGATCTGGGCGAGCACCGTGCGGGCACCCTGGCCGATGTCCGTTTCGCCCGTCAGGAGGAAGGCGCGGCCCTCTTCGTCGACCTGGATGACGGCGGCGCCTCCGTCGAAGTCCCCGTAGGCCCCCCGGAACCCGGAGCCGTGGATGCAGCAGGCCATGCCGACGCCTCGGCGGACGCCCTTTCCATGCGGCGAAGAAGCCGGGGACTCAAAATTCCCCCTCCCCGCGCGTTTTCGGTCCCAATCCGTCTCGGATTTCGCTTTCTCGACGCATTCCCGGATTTCGGCCGATCCGATTCGAAAGCCGTGCATGGTCACGTCCCCGGGACGGACGAAGTTCTTCATCCGGAGTGCGGCCGGGTCCATGCCCAGCTCTTTGGCGAGGATGTCGACGCCGGACTCCAGGGCGAACGCCCCCTGCGGGTTGCCGAACCCCCGGTATCCCCCCGTCGGAAGCTTGTTTGTGTAGACGAGCCGATATTGGTTCTTGACGTTGGGGATCCGGTAGAGGTTGTCCATCCGGTAAGAGGCGATGCCCGTGATGGCCGGCGCCTCGTTGCTGTACGCCCCGTTGTCGGCGATGACGTCGGAGGATTTCGCGACGAGGCTCCCTTCAGAATCGGCCGCCAGCCTGAGGTGGATGGTCATGGGGACCCGCGGGTGGGTGGTCAGAAACTCGTCGGTGCGGGTGTTGTCCAGCCGGACGGGTCGCCCGGCCTTCTTCGAGAGAAGCGCGGCGATCAGGTGAAGGCGGACCATTTTCTTGGAGCCGAATCCGCCACCCACGAAAGAGTGGACCATCCGGATGTCAGACGCCTTCATCCCGAGAATCCCAGCGTAGTGGCGGCGCGCGATCCAGGGGTCCTGGATGCCGACGTGAAGCGTCAGGCGGCCATTGGGGGCGAAGTCGGCGACGGCCCCCATGGGCTCCATGTAGCACTGGTGGGCGGACGAGGTCTCGAACGTGGCCTCGACCTTGTGGGCGGCGCGCTCATAGGCCTGGTCGAACTTGCCGCGCTCCATGTCCCCCCGCATCGCAATGTTTCCGGGCCCCTCCTCGTGAAGGAGAGGCGCCCCTTCGGCCAAGGCCTCCCCGGTCGTTCCGACGGCCGGCAGGGGCTCGTACTCGACGTGAATCCCCTCCAGGGCCTCTTCGGCGGCGTCGGGGTCGGTTGCGGCGACGGCGGCGACCTCGTCCCCCGCGTATCGGACCTTGTCGACAGCCAGGACGGTCTCGTCGTGGATCATGTGGCCCCATTTGACTTCCGGGCAGTCGGCGGCGGTCAGGACGGCGCGAACGCCCTTGAGGCTTTTCGCCCGGGAGGCGTCGATGGACAGGACCCGGGCGTGGGGGAGGGGGCTTCTGAGGACCTTCGCCCAGAGCATCCCGAGGACCGAGACATCCGAGGCGTACTGGCCCCCGCCCGAGGACTTCTCCCAGGCTTCCACGGAGGGAATCCGCTGACCGATGACCCGATATTCCATTTTCATCCCCAGGATTCCGGCAAAGCCGAATCCGCCGAAGCCCTCGTCTCGCCGTTAGGCCGGATTTCTTACCAACCCATCCACTGAATCGTGATTGGACGAGGAATCACCCTCGGTGGTCCGTTTCCGTTGATGCTGACGGATACGCCAATCGGTCGTTTTTCGGGCCGGTACGGAGACCGGTCCCTACGCTAAAAAACGCCGTGTGCCGTAGGGGCCGGTTTCCGTACCGGCCCGTCACACTTTGTGAGCAATGGGGGTCAGGCGCTTGCCCCCCTCCTCAAAGGCCGCATCCCGCCGGCCCATCCAGATTATCACGGTTCAGGTTGCCCGACGGGATATAGAGGCTGTGAATCGATCACGCCGGAACGCTTGGGTTTGTCGATGCCCGTGGCACTGTTTGTGTATGCCTAAAAGTGTGGGAACCTGACATCGCTGTAGCGAAGCCCATTGCCTGCCTCCTCACACAAGGTTCGGCTCGGCTGTTGGCTGGCTCACCGGAATGACACGGAGTCAGGTTCTTCGCGACCCCTGCGGCCGGTATGTGATCTTGGGCCACCGGGTCCACAGCTCCTCTTCGAACCGGACCCGGCCGAGGGACTTCAGGTTTTCCAGGACGGCGCGGGTCTCGCGAACGAAGGCCGGCAGGTCGATGGGGACGTCGGGGTCTCCCAGAACCTCCAGCTTGGAGAGTCCTTTCTGAAGGTTCAAGACGGCCGGCGCGTGCCACACCTTCTGAATCTTGACGAACCCGGCCGCGACCTGAATCAGGCCCTGGTAGAAAAGCCGCTCGGTCGGGTTTCCCTCCCGCCAAAGGTCTTCCCAGGCTTCGTGGGATTCCCAGTATTCGCCGCCGTTGAAAAGCGCCACCCCTTCCCGGGCCCGGCCGGGGAACGAGATGGGGTCGTCGTAGACCTCCCGGTTTCCCGGTTTTGAGCGTTCAGGCAACGGTTCTATCCCTTCGGCGCCTCGCCGAAGCCGACGACGTCCTCTCCGCCGTCCACGCCGATCACGTTGCCGGTCATCCAGTCCGTCCCCTCTTTGCAGAAAACGGTGATGGCGGCGCCGATGTCTTCCGGCGTGGTCAGGCGGCCCCCGGGGTTTCTCTGCCGGGTGACTTCGATCATCATCTCGTGGCCGGGGATCATCCGAAGGGCCGGGGTGTCCGTCACGCCTGCGCGGATGGCATTGGCCGTGATCCCCCGGGTAGCGAGCTCGGCGGCGAGCTGGCGGATGTGGGACTCCAGAGCGGCCTTGGCGGCCGAGACGGCCCCGTAGTTCGGGATGACCCGGTGTCCCCCCTCGCTCGTCATGGCGAAGATCCGGCCGCCGGGTCCCATGAGGCCCCGGTGGACGATGTCCTGCGTCCAGTACACCAGGCTGTGCGCCATCACGTCCAGCGTCATCTCCATCTGTTTCTGCGTCATGGTTCCGGAGGGGTCGTCGGCGATGTAGAGCCTGAGGGTGCCGAAGGCGAGGGAGTGAAGGAGCGCCTTGAGGGCCCCGCGCCCCCCCCGCCTCCTCAAAGGCCGCAGCCGACGCG
>CAYRGS010000005.1:19371-74718 GCA_964423875.1 uncultured bacterium | reverse complement strand
CCCCCCCCCGCCCCCCCCTACACCGGCACAACCACCGGCTTCTCCAGCATCCCCTTCAGGAGCGACAGAAACTCGGCGGCGGGGGCGCCGTCTACGATCCGGTGGTCGAACGACAGGCTCAGGTAGACGATGTCCCGGATGTCGATCTCGCCCTCGACGACGACGGGCGTCGGGGTGATCTTCCCGATGCCCAGGATGCAACTGTTCGGCAGGTCGATGATGGGCGTGAACATCTGGATGCCGTACCCGCCCAGGTTCGTGATCGTGAACGTGGCGCCTTCGAGCGCGTCCGGGGTGATCCGGCCGTCCTTGGCCCGATCGGCCAGGTCACGGGTCTCGCGGGCGATCTGCCCCACGTCCTTTTGATCTGCGTTCCGGATGACGGGGACCATCAGGCCCCCCTCGACGTTCACGGCCACGCCGATGTTCACATCGCCCAGGACCTCGATCACGTCGCCGTTCAGCCGGGAATTGACTTTCGGGTAGCGCCGGATGGCCCGCGAGACTTGATGGACGAAAATGTCGTTGTACGTCACCTTGACGCCGAACAGTGTCACCCAACCCTCCTTGTTGGACTCGCGCATATCGACGATCCGAGATACGTCCACGTCGATCACCTCGGTGACGTGCGGGGCGGCCGACCAGCTCTGGGCCATCCGCCTGCCGATGACCTCCCGCATCCCCCGGACCGCGATGCTTTCCAGGATTCCGCCCGGCGCGGCGGGGGGGGGGGGCGGCGCGAACGCCGGAATCCCCGGCCCGGCCCGGGCGGCTCTGAGGATGTCATCCTTGATGATGCGCCCCTTCGGGCCGCTGCCCTGAATCCGCGCAGGATCGATCCCCCGCTCCTTCGCCAGCCTCCGGGCAAGAGGGGAGATGAAGATCCGTCCGTCCGCGCGTCGGGGCGCGACGGGTGTCACGGCCGGAGCCGCGGCGGGGGCCGCCCCCCCTCCCCCTTCCGCCGCCTTGAGAACGTCCTCCTTCACGATCCGCCCGCCGGGACCACTGCCTTCGAGCGTCGAGACATCGACCCCCATCTCGGCGGCCAGCTTTTTGGCCACCGGAGAGATGGCGATCCGACCGTCTCCCGGAGGGGGCGCCTCAGGCGCGGCGCGTCCGGCCGCCACGTCCGCCGTAGTCGCTTCAGGCGCGGCGGTGGCGGGGGGAGCGGGGGCCGCCACATCGACCTCTTCGCCCGCCTCGCCGATGAAGGCGATCACCTCGCCGGTGGGGACGACGTCTCCCTCGTTCGCCAGGAGCTTCAGAACCGTCCCTCCGGCCGGGGCCTCGACCTCGAATTCCACCTTGTCCGTCTGGATGATCAGCAGGACCTCGCCCGTCTCGACGGGATCGCCCACGCCTTTGTTCCAGTTGAGGACAGTCCCCTGCTCCATCGTCAGTCCCAGCTTGGGCATGGTGACTTCAACGGCCATTCCGGCTATCTCCTTGCGTTCCTCCCCGACAGCGGCCGCGGGGGAGCCCTTGCCGATCATTCATTTCAAAGCGCGCGCACGCCCTCGACAATCCTATCGACGTTCGGGATGACGATATCCTCCAGATTGGGGGCGAAGGGCACCGGGGTCTCCAGCGCCGCCACCCGGCGGATGGGGGCGTCCAGATAATCCATGGCCTCCTCGGCCGCCATCGCCGCGATCTCCGCCCCCCAGCCGCACCGCTTCACCGCCTCGTGGACGATGACCAGCCGGTTCGTCTTGCGGATCGAGGCCAGGATCGTCTCCCGGTCCAGGGGGAACAGCGTCCGCGGGTCAACCACCTCGACCTCGATCCCCTCCCCGGCCAGGACCTCGGCGGCTTGAAGGGATCTGTGAATCATCCGGGAGGTTGAGACGATCGTCGCGTCCCGGCCCTCCCGCTTGACGTCGGCCTGCCCCAGCGGGACCAGGCATTCCTCCTCGGGAACCGGTCCGGTCTCCGCGTAGAGCAGCTTGTGCTCGATGAAGAACACCGGGTCGTCGTCTCGGATGGCCGATTTCAGGAGGCCCTTGGCGTCATAGGGCGTCGAGGGCATGACCACCTTCAGACCCGGAACGTGGACGAACCAGGCCTCCAGGCTCTGGGCGTGCTGCGCGGCGGAGGAGCGGCCCGCCCCGCCCTGGGTTCTCAGAACGAGGGAGGTGTTCGCCTTTCCCCCGAACATATAGCGGACCTTCGCGACCTGGTTGACAATCTGGTCCATCGCCACGCCGGAGAAATCGATGTACATGAGCTCGGCCACCGGCCGCATCCCGATGAGGGCCGCGCCCAGCGCCGCCCCGACGATGGCCTGCTCGCTGATGGGCGTATTGCGGACCCTCTCGCGGCCGAACTCCTCCATAAGCCCCTGCGTCACCTTGTACGACCCGCCGAACTCGGCGATGTCCTCGCCCAGAAGGAACACGTCCCTGTCCCGGCCCATTTCTTCGCGCAGGGCCTCGTTCAGCGCGTCGCGGTAGGTTAATTCGCGCATGTCGCCTTCTCACAACCCGAAATCCACCCAAGAACCGAAGAGACCGACTCAGATCGACGCATACACATCCGTCAACGCCTCGGCGGCGTCGGGCGGCGGGCTGTTTCGGGCGAAGTCCACGGCCTCTTCAATCTCGGCGCGAAGCCGGCCGCGCGTCTTCTCGAAGTCCTTCTTGCCGGCCCACCGGCCCTTGAGGAGGACCTTCTCGAACAGGTCGATGGGGTCCCGCTTCTTCCAGTCGTCGACCTCTTCCCGCGTGCGGTAGGCGGAGCCCGGGTCACCCACGTAATGTCCGAGGAAGCGGTAGGTCTTGGCCTCGATGAGCGTGGGGCCTTTGCCCTCGCGCGCCCGGTCCACGGCCTCACGCGCGATCTCATGGACGGCCAGTACGTCCTGGCCGTCCACGCTGACGCCGGGGATGTCGTAGGCCCTGGCCCGGTCGGCGATGTCCACGATGGACTGGTGCATTCGCTGGGGGGTGGACTCGGCGTAGAGGTTGTTCTCGCAGACGAACACGGCCGGGAGCCGCCAGACGGCGGCGAGGTTGATCCCCTCGTGAAAGGCCCCTTCGTTGGCCGCCCCGTCGCCGAAGAAGGCCACCTGGACCTGCCTGGTCTTCTTGAGCTGAAAGGCCAGGGCCGCGCCCGCAGCGATGGGGATGCCCGCGCCGACAATCCCGTTGGCCCCCAGGATGCCCAGGTCCTGGTCGGCGATGTGCATCGAGCCGCCCTTGCCTTTGCAGTAACCCGTCGTCCGGGCGTAAAGCTCGGCGAACATGGGACCGAACGCGCACCCCTTGGCGAGGACGTGGCCGTGGCCCCGGTGCGTCCCGATGATGTGGTCGTCGCGCTTGAGGGCCGCGCAGACCCCGACCGCGACAGCCTCCTCGCCGATGTAGGCGTGGAGGAAGCCCGGCAGCTCCCCCGCCTGGAAGAGCTCGATGGACTTCTCCTCGAAGAGCCGGATGCGGAGCATGTCTTTGTACAGGCGGAGATAGAGGGATTTATTCGAGGCACGGGGCATGTTTGGCGGGGTCCTTAACTACGCGATGGATTGTCGCCTATTCACGCGGACGACAGAATAACACCCCGCCGGGCGATGTCAATTACAGGTGTTCGGCGATTTTCCCTTCGGCATTAGACAAAGGTGAAGGTTTAAAGTAAGACAAAAATAGTACAATTTTGGCATCTGCTCTGTTTCGATTGGGGCGTGGGCCTGATGTTGGAAGAAATCTGGAATTGGCTCCTAAAGCCTGAGAATCAAAAAACCGTCACGTTCTTCGGTGGGGGCTTGGTTGTCGTCGTCGGCGCCCTATGGACACTCTATACACATTTCAGCAAGAAGCCGGAGGCTCCCAAGATTGAATCCGACCCGGAGATCCCGGCCAGATTAGAAAGAAAATTCAGGTTTTACAACGTCCCCCTTCTTCCGCTCAATTATCAGCCCCGTCCGGACGATCTCGGCCCGCTCATGGAAGAGGTCCTCGGACCGCCTGGTCAGGCTGTGGGAATCATCGGGGCGGCGCGCAACGTGGGTCTTCACGGGATGGGGGGGATCGGAAAGTCCGTCCTGGCGGCGGCGCTCGCCCACGACGATGAAGTGCGCGGGGCGTTCCCGGACGGCGTGTTCTGGCTCTCATTCGGCCGGCAGGCCAGCGCCACGGCCAAGCAAGCCGAGCTCCTCTGGGCGCTGGGTCAACCCGCACCGGCTCTCGACGATTGGCATGAGGGCCGCGCGCAGCTGCGTGTGCTCATAGATGACCGCGCGTGTCTCGTAATCCTGGATGACATCTGGAAGGAGGCGCACGCCGAAGCTTTCACCCAACTCGGCCCGAAATGCAGGCTCCTGGTCACAACCCGAATCCTCAGCGTCCTGGAGAAGATCGGAGCGACCGAGCGCCGACTCAACGTCCTGAAACCGGAAAAGGCGCTTGAACTCCTTGCGGACTACGCCGGACTTCGGGTTGCGGACCTTCCCTCGGAAGCTGGAGACGTCGCAAAGGAATGCGGCTATCTTCCCCTGGCGCTGGCGGCGGTCGGAAACCTCATCCGGGCGGGACGCTACACCTGGCAGGGCGCGATGGACCGTTTGCGGGCGGCGGACTTGGAGCGCCTGCATGCCCGTCTCCCCGACTATGACCATCCCGGCGTCCTCGCGGCCCTTGAGATCAGCGTTGAAGACCTGCCCGATGACGCGAAGGGGGCCTTCCTCGACTGCGCGGTTTTCCCGGAAGACGTGGACATTCCCGAGGCCGCCCTGAAAACCCTCTGGTCAGGCCGTTTCGCCAATCCGGAGGACGCGGCGGATGCCGCCCACCTCCTGGTCGAGCGCTCCCTGACGAGCCGGAATGAAGCGCGCGAATACCGCCTTCACGACCTCTATCACGAGTACGTGCGCGCGATGGCCGAGGACCCGGCCGCTCCGCACCGCCGACTCATCGACGCCTACAAGGCCCGCTGCCCTGATGGCTGGGCTACCGGGCCGGATGACGGATACTTCTTCCAGCACCTCCCCCGCCACCTGGATCAGGCAGGCGAGGGCGAGGCCCTGCGCGCGCTGCTCCTCGATTACGACTGGATCGCCGCCAACCTGAAGGCGGCGGACGATGAGGGTCTCCGGTGGGTCCAGCAGGCTTCGCGAGGGGCGAAGACGCCGTGGCTCCGCCCCGTGACGGCGTCCCTCACCCCGCCCGGCGGACCGCTCCTCCGGATCCTCCAAGGTCATTTGAGTGGGGTCACAGCGGTGGCGGCCCTGGACGGAGAGCGCGCGATCTCCGCCTCATACGACCACACCATCAGGCTCTGGGACCTGGAATCGGGCGAGGTCATCGCGACGTTTCATGGCGAGGGGCCGATGCTGAGCGTCTGTGCGGCGGGGGACGATACGTTCGTTGCGGGATCGGCGAATGGGGCGGTCCACATTCTGAAGCTGGTGGAATGACCGGCCGGGAGGCGGTCTGAGACCCGGACCCCTCGCCAACCGAAATCAGAAACCGCAGGGACGGGGCCGAGCCTGGGCTGAGGGAAGCGAATGTCTACCCGCGCGCCCTCCACCGCCGGCCTTTGCGCGCCTATCCGGTTCGCTGCCCCGACGGTCGGCCAAGCGGGCCGGTTTCCTTGACTTGCCCCCTACCCGGCCTATAATGTCAGTCTTGGCTGATTCTACGAATTGGGCGATACCTCACTGTACAAACGTCCCTTGGCCGGTCGGATTGAACGAAACCCCATGAGACGCGAAATCGAAGCGGCCGTACTCATCGTCTTCGCCTATGTCTGTACAATCGCCGGCATCAAGATTGAAGATTTGAATTACAAGGTCTTTCTGTTTCTGATGGCCGGCATGTTCGCGCTCGCCCTCTTCAGGCCCAAGCACCAACCCTAGGGCCCATCTCCCGGGGAAGGCGCGCGTCCGACGAAGAGATCCGCCCAAGGCGGTGTAGCTCAGTTGGTTAGAGCATACGGCTCATATCCGTAGTGTCCGGGGTTCGAATCCCTGCACCGCCACCACATTCTATTTTTCCGACAGGGAAAACCAGGCTCCGACCCTTTTAGCCTCGCCGAACCCGGCCCGGCCGGCGAGGCCCCTCGGGGGACGCCGTGCATCCATTCCTGGCGTCAATTCAGCGAACCATAGAGAAGTACGGGATGTTTCGTCCCGGAGAAAAAATCCTGGTCGGCGCATCCGGCGGACCGGATTCGGCCTCCCTTCTCCACGGTCTGCGGACGTGTTTCAGGGACCGCCTCAACCTCGTCGCGGTCCACATTCATCATGGCCTGCGCGGAAAGGAGGCCGACTCGGACGCCTCGTGGGTGCGGGAGTTTTGCGAGTCCTTGGGCATCGAATGTGTCACCCGGAACATCGAAACCGACGGGTGGTCGGCCCCTCCGCAAGAATCCGTTCAGATGCGGGCCCGGAAGCTGAGATACGGGATCTTCGAGACGCTGGTCCGTGAGCGGGCCGCCGATCGCCTGGCCCTCGGACACACCGCAGACGACCAAGCTGAAACCGTCCTGCTCAACCTGATTCGCGGCACCGGCCGGCCGGGGCTCGCAGGCATCCCCCCAGTCCGGCCCATCGCGGGGGAAGGGGAGGCCACCGTCATCCGTCCCCTCATCGAGACCTCCCGCGAGCTGATTTTGCGGCACCTGCGGGATGAAAAAATCTCTTACCGCGAAGATTCGAGCAATCAATCCGACCGATATCTGAGAAACCGGATCCGGCGACACCTGATTCCCGAGCTCGCGGCTTACAACCCGGGCATCCGGGACGGACTTGGGCGGACGGCGGAGATCCTGCGTGCGGAGGAGTCGTGGATGGAGTCGGAGGAAACGCGCGCGTTGAGCTCCATCACCCTGCCCCCGGACGAAGAGGGGTTCAGCGTTTCAATCCCGCAACTGCTGAGGCTTCCCCTCGCGCTTCAAAGGCGTGTAACGGTTAGAATTTTTAGGCGCACCGCGTATACAGCGGTCGGCTTCGACCACGTTGAAACCCTCCTGGCTTACGTTCGGGATTCCGCGCGCGGAGGTCCGGGGGGCGAAAAACGCATCTGCCTCCCCGGCGGAGTCGTCGCGATCCTGGAGAGGGAAACCATCCGTTTTCTCCCGGAGGACGCGACGGAGCCTGCCGACATCGAACGGATGCGGAGCGGATGGGGGCTTCCAGTCCCCGGCATGACGGAGCTGGCCCCTTGGGGCATCCGGATTGAGACCGCCCTGTCCTCCCCCGGGGAGGATCCCTCCCTCCCTCCCCTCCCCTCTTCGATTCACGAGGCGCATCTGGACCTCGATATGATGGGAACTGCGATCTCGGTCCGGTCCCGGCGGCCGGGCGACCGTTTTCGCCCTCTGGGACTCGGCGGGACAAAAAAAATCCAAGACTTTCTGGTGGACGCTCGGGTCCCCAAACGGCACCGGGATCACGTCCCCCTGCTGGTGACCGAAACGGGCGAAATCGCGTGGATCATCGGGCATCGAATCGACGACCGGTTCAAAATTCGGGCCGGCACCAAACGGATCCTGCGGCTCAAAGCCACCCCCATCGATCGTCCCAAAGGACCGACGGCGGAAAATTGAGGTTGAAAAGACCACGCTGAGACCCTAAGCTGAATGGGTAGTCATCTCTCGACTTTTCCGGCCATGGAAGTCAGGGCGCATCGAGGTCCGCGGCCCTTGGCCCCGGCCTGAGGAGAAGGACAGGTTGAATCAATTCTATCGAAATCTGGCGTTATGGCTCGTGATCGGCTTGATCATGATCGCCATCTTCCAGTTGTTCCGCCCTCAAACCCGCGCGAGCGATATCGGCTACAGCGAGTTCGTGCGGGCGATTGAGGAACAACGCATCCTGGAAGTCGTCATCCAGGGGGAAAACATCCGCGGCCGTTACCTGGACGGGAAACCGTTCCGCACCTACGTGCCCAAAGACAACACCCTGGTCCCGCTCATGAGGAAGAAGGGGGTCAACATCCGGGTGCAGCCGCCCGACCAGGGGTCCTGGTACACCAACCTGCTCCTGTCCTGGCTGCCGATGCTGCTCCTGTTGGGCGTTTGGATCTTCTTCATGCGCCAGATGCAGTCGGGCGGAACCAAGGCCCTGTCGTTCGGGAAAAGCCGGGCGCGCCTCACGGACCAGAAATCCAAGATCACATTCGCCGACGTGGCGGGTGTCGATGAGGCGAAAGAAGAGCTACAGGAGATCATCGAGTTTCTCAAAGACCCTCAGAAATTCCAGCGACTGGGCGGAAAAATTCCGAAGGGCGTCCTCCTGATGGGCGCCCCGGGCACCGGAAAAACACTGATGGCACGGGCGATCGCCGGCGAGGCTGGAGTCCCGTTTTTCAGCATCAGCGGCTCGGATTTTGTCGAAATGTTCGTGGGCGTCGGGGCCTCGCGGGTTCGCGACCTGTTCGAGCAGGGGAAAAAACACGCCCCCTGCATCGTCTTCATCGACGAGATTGACGCGGTGGGGCGGCATCGGGGCGCCGGCCTGGGCGGCGGTCACGACGAACGGGAGCAGACCCTGAACCAGCTCCTGGTCGAGATGGACGGTTTCGAGAGCAATGAAGGGGTCATCCTGATCGCCGCCACCAACCGGCCGGACGTGCTCGACCCGGCCCTGCTTCGGCCCGGACGCTTCGACCGCCGGGTTATCGTCCCCCGTCCTGACATCAAGGGCCGCCTGGGCATCCTCAAGGTGCACAGCGCGAACGTCCCGATGGTGGAGAACCTGGATCTCGAAATCCTTGCCAGAGGAACGCCCGGCTTCTCGGGAGCGGATCTGGCCAACCTCGTGAACGAGGCGGCGCTCTACGCCGCCGGCCAAGGGAAAAAGTTCGTCGAGATTGAGGACATGGAGTACGCCAAAGACAAAGTCATGATGGGCAAAGAGCGGCGCAGTCTGGTCATTAGCGAGGAGGAAAAGCACGTGACCGCCGTTCACGAGGCCGGCCACGCCCTGGTGTCGAAGAAGGTTCCGGGCAGCGACCCGCTCCACAAGGTGACCATCATCCCCAGAGGGATGGCCCTGGGTCTGACCCACGCCCTGCCCCTCGAGGACCGCTACAACCGTGATAAGGTTTTCCTCCTCGGGGAGATCGCCATCCTCATGGGCGGACGGGCGGCGGAAGCTATCATCCTGGATCAGCAAAGCCAGGGCGCGGCCAACGACATCGAGCGCGCCACCCAGCAGGCCCGGAAAATGGTCTGCGAATGGGGCATGAGCGAGCGGTTGGGCCCGCTGTCCTTCGGCAAAGAAGACGAAATGATCTTCCTCGGCAGAGAGATCCAGCGTCACAAAGATTACAGCGAGAAGACCGCCGAGGATATCGACGCGGAGATCAAGCGCATCGTCATCGAAGGCTACGACCGGGCGGACAAGATCATCCGGGAAGACCGCGACGCCCTGGAGGCCATCACCGAAGCCCTGATGGAAAGGGAATCCATCAACGGCGACGAAGTGGCCTTGCTTATTCGGGGAGAGAAACTCCCCCCCCCGACCCCGGCACCCATCAAACCGGAACCGAAGGACAGTGCGGGAGAAGAGAGGTCCCAGGAGGCCTCGGAGGCGCCCTCGAAAACCCCCGTTCCCGAAAAAATTCCGCCGGTTCCACCCAGCGAGCAGCCCGCGTAAAGACAAGGGCGGGCCGTCCGTCCGCACCCTGAAGAAGGGTGATGTTTTGCCCCCGCTGAACCTTGCCTGATCCCGATGGCTCACCTCTGTGTCAATGTAGACCACATAGCAACCCTCCGGCAGGCCCGCCGGACGGTGGAGCCCGATCCCGTCTGGGCGGCTGTTCAGGCGGAGCTGGCCGGCGCCGTCGGCATCACCGTCCATCTTCGCGAGGATCGCCGCCACATTCAGGACCGGGACGTGCGGCTTCTGCGGGAGTCCGTGCGGGGGAAGCTCAATTTGGAAATGGCGGCCGTCGACGAGATGCGCCGATTCGCCCTGGACGTCAAGCCGGACCAGGCCTCCCTGGTCCCCGAAAAGCGCGAGGAACTCACAACGGAAGGCGGCCTGGAGGCGGCCGGGCAGGAGCGCAGACTCGAGGAATTCGTCTCGACACTGCGCGGAGAGGGGATTCCGGTCAGTTTGTTCATCGACCCGGACCCGAAACAGATTGACGCGGCCCGCCGCCTCGGCGCGGACTTCATCGAGATCAACACCGCCGCGTACTCCGAGGCCGAAACCCCGGCGGCGGCGGACGCGGAGCTCGCCGTCATCCTGGCGGGCGTGACGCGGGCCCGCCAGGCGGGTCTGGGCGTCCACGCCGGCCACGGCCTCACCTACCTCAATGTCGTCCGCATCGCCGCGATTCCTGAAATCTCGGAGTTGAACATCGGTCACAGCATCGTTTCCCGCGCCGTCTTCTCGGGCATGGAGATGGCCGTCCGGGACATGATGACCCTGATCGAGAACGCCTCCTCTGAACCCGGCCCCTCCCTGGTCGAGGAAACACTGCGGAGCATGATGCGCAAATGAATAACGCCATGTCTTCGCTGTTGGTGACCTCGGCGGAGATGGCGGCGATCGACCGCCGAACAATCCGGGAGTTCGGCCTCCCGGGCGTCTGTCTGATGGAGAACGCAGGCGTGTGCGTCGTCCGGGCCATGTCCGAGCGGTACGGAAACATGCGGGGCCGGCGGGTGGGCGTCCTCGCCGGCAAGGGGAACAACGCCGGGGATGGCTACGTGATCGCCCGCCATCTCCACAACCTAGGCGCGCGGGTCGAGATTTATTGCCTGTTCGACCCGGAAAGCGCACAAGGCGACGCCCGCGTCCACCTGGATGTGGCTCGCGCGATGGAGATCCCCCTGCGCGTCATCGCCGACGAGGCCGCCCTTCAGGAGGTGGCGGAGGATTGGTCGCGCGTAGGGCTCTGGGTGGACGGCGTGTTCGGCACGGGCCTTTCGTCCCCGCCGCGCGAGCACGTCGCCTCCGCGCTGGCCGTCCTGTCCGGCAACGCGGCGCCCGTGACGGCCATCGACATCCCCTCCGGCCTGGACGCCGATGCGGGAAGGCCCCTGGGGGAGGCCGTGCGGGCCGATCTCACCGTCACCTTCGGATTTCCCAAACGGGGTCACGTCCTTCATCCCGGTCCCGACTGGACGGGAGAGTTGATTGTCGCCGACATCGGCATCCCAACCGCGGCGGCTGAAAGCCAAGGTGTGCGGACATATCTTCTGAAGTCTCGAGATGCGGCCGCGCTTTTTCCCTCTTACCCGGGAGACGCCCACAAGGGGACGTTCGGTCACGTTCTTGTGGTCGCGGGCTCGACTGGGAAGATGGGGGCGGCTTACCTCGCCGCCGAGGGCGCGCTTCGGGCGGGCGCGGGTCTGGTCACGCTGGCACACCCCGAAGGGGTCGCCGCGCTCGCTCCGGCCCCGCCCGAGATCATGAGCCTCCCCCTGCCCTCCACCGACCGGGGGACGTTTGCCCGGAACGCCGTTCCGCCCGGCCTCGAGGCCGCCTCTTCCATGGATGCCGTCGTCCTGGGTCCGGGCCTGACGACCCATGAGGAAACCGTTGCCTTCGTCCACGGATGGATTTCACGGTGTCCGAAGCCGCTCGTGGTGGACGCGGACGGATTGAACGCCTTGTCCTCGGGTTTCAGGGGTTGGGGGGATGTATCCGTCCCCCTCTGCCTGACCCCCCATCCCGGCGAATTTTCGCGCCTGTCGGGATGCGCCCTCCGCGAGGTTCAAGCGGACCGCATCGAGAACGCCCGGTCCTTCGCCCGGGACCGCGGGGTGCACCTCGCCCTCAAGGGGGCGGGGACGGTCCTGGCCTCTCCAGAGGGCGAGGTCTGGGTCAATACGAGCGGCAACCCGGGATTGGCGACGGGCGGGACCGGGGATGTCCTGGCCGGCGCGGCCGGCGCGCTTCTGGCGCAGGGACTACCGATTTACGACGCGATTCGCGCGGCCGTCCACCTGCACGGCCTAGCGGGGGACCTGGCCGTGGAGGAAACCGGGAGCCGGGGCTACCTGGCGTCCGACGTAGCAGCCCGTCTTCCGGCGGCCCGGGAGGTTCTGCTGAGCGGGAAACATCCCGGCCGGACGGGCGGAGAGCGAGGATGAAGGGCCGGGCTCGCCGTGCGGAGACCCGTGCCAGCGAAAGCGCTTCGCCCGTGGGGAAGCGGGTCGTCACGGTTCGCTCGGAAGGCCCAGAGGAGACAATCGAGCTGGGAAGGTCCGTAGGGAGATGCCTCGCGGCCGGGCACGTACTTTGCATTACAGGATCATTGGGATCGGGCAAGACTGTCATCGCCCGGGGGATCGTCGAAGGAATCCGCGGGGACTCCAAGGGCGTAAGAAGCCCTTCATTCACCCTGGTGAACGAATACCCGGGTCCTTTCCTCGTCCATCACGTGGACCTTTACCGGATCGGTTCCGGAGAAGAGATTTTCGAGCTGGGTCTGGAAGAGATCCTGGATTCAGATTCAAGCGCGGTGATCGTTGAATGGGGGGAAAAGCTCGGCGATCTCGCCCCGGCCGATCGCCTGGCCGTTCGAATCGAAGTGCAGGGACCGGAGTCGAGAAGGTTTCGCTTTCAGGCTCATGGTCCGAGACATGTATCCGTCCTGTGCGCCCTGTCGAGGGAGCGGGGATCCTGAAATCATCAACACCCGGGAGTCGTAGATAAGGGGGATTCGCACCACATTGCTTCCTTTCACCCGAGCCGCAACGCCTTATCCAACAGAGCCTTTGCGCCTTTACACTACTCAATCTTTGTGCCATAAAAGGCGAGAGAGGAGCTTTTTGTTCAATGTCGTACGTAAAGAGCATTCGCTTTTGGCTTCTTTTGCTCATCGGGTCTGTTCTGGCCAGCGTCGCATTCTTCCTTTCAACCAACAACCCCGTGCGTCTGATGCCCAAGCGGTTCGAGCTATCGGGCACCGATGCGGACCTGCGAATCAAGGATGTGTTCCTGACCGAAGACAAGCGGGGAGCCAAGGCCTGGGAACTCAAGGCGGAATGGGCGCGGATGTACCGGGAGAAGGGCAAGACAATCTTTGAAGACCTTCGCGTAAACGTCTTTGTGAAGGGCCGAAAACCGATACACATTACGGGAGAAGGGGGAGAGCTGGATAACGCAAAGAAAGATATTCGGATTTGGGGAAACGTAGAAGTCGTCTCGGAGGATGGCTTCACGCTTCGGACGGAGGAGCTGGTCTGGCGCAACGAAGAACGGGAGATCATCACAGAGAAGCCCGTATGGATCGCGAGCAAGACGTTGAGGCTCAGCGGCAAGGGATTGCGCGTCAAGGTGGACACTCAGCAATTCTGGCTTCAAGGGAAGGTGAAGGCCGACCTGAGGCCCGTCGCCCTGAAAGAATGGCGAATCGCGGAAAATCGAAAATGAGATTGGTTCGGGTCGTCAAAATTTTGGTTGGATTCGCGGCCATTCTGCCCTGGCTTACCGCCCAGGCCCCGCCGCCGGCGCTCGCCCAAAGCGTCACCGAGGGCTTTCTCAAGAAAAAAGGCGGGAAAGACGACGTGCCGATCCATGTCGTCTCCGACCGCATGGTGGCCGACAACAAGAACCAGTGGGTTCATTTTATCGGAAATGTGACGGCCACCCGGGGGGACATCGTGATTCACAGCGACCGCCTCGAGGTCTACCGAAACCCGAAAACGGAGAAAATCGATCGAATCGAGGCCATCGGCCGGGTGGACATCAGCCGGGGGACCAAATACGCCACCGCGGACAAAGCGATCTTTTACGAGGCGGAGCAGAAGATCGTCCTGTTGGGCAACCCCAAGGCTTGGGAAAACGACAACATCATCGTCGGCCACAAGATGAATATTTACCTGAAAACCGACCAGTTGATTGTAGAGGGGGATTCCAACCGACGCGTCGACGTCGTCCTGTATCCCACAAAGGAGAAAGAACGCAATCAAAGCAACCGTTCATCCGATAACAAGAGGACACCAGCGTCCCAAGCCCTCGGGAATGGAAAGGGCTCAGCCGAACCCAAACGGGCAGCTAGCGACCCGTGGACTCGTAAAGTCATATCGAAACCGACAGGTCGTTAACGACGTCAGCCTCGAGATCCATCCCGGAGAAATTGTCGGGCTTTTGGGTCCGAATGGGGCAGGAAAGACGACAAGCTTTTACATGGTCATTGGATTGGTGCGCCCCGATTCGGGGAAGATTCTCCTCAACGGCAAAGACATCTCCGACCAACCCATGTACATGCGGGCTCGCATGGGGATTAGCTATCTGCCGCAGGAACCCTCGATCTTCCGGAAGTTGACGGTCGAGGAGAACATCTTGGCCATCTTAGAGACGCAGGGACTTGGCCGCAACGAACGCAATAAACGGGCCCGGGATCTGATGAAGGAGTTAAACATCTACCATGTCCGGATGAACAAAGGGTATTCGCTGTCGGGCGGAGAGCGCCGGCGGGTCGAGATTTGCAGGGCCCTTTCCACATCGCCATTGTTCATCCTCCTGGACGAACCCTTCGCCGGGATCGACCCCATCGTTGTGGGAGACATCCAGAACATGGTCGTCCAGCTTAAGAACCGAAATATCGGCGTTCTCATCACCGATCACAACGTCCGGGAAACCCTGCAAATCGTTGACCGAGCGTACATCCTCAATGAGGGTGAAGTGCTCGAGAGCGGATCGCCCGAAAAGATTGCCAATAGCCAAAAAGCCCGGGATATTTACCTGGGTGAACGATTCTCTCTGAGTACATGAGCCGGTAGGCTCCTGCGCCGGTGCGTTTTCGGAGTCGGCGCGCCTGTCATGCGTCCGCGCCCGGATTGAGCGGTCTCTTGCGTCCATTGACGTAAGAGGCGGGGGAATTGGGATTTCGCCATGAATATCGGACCCAGGCTCGGTCAATTCCAAAACCTGAGTCAGAAGCTGGTCATGACGGCCATGCTTCAGCAGGCCATCAAGCTGCTGCCCCTGACCCGGCAGGAGCTGATTCTGAAAATTCGCCAGGAAATGGTGGAAAACCCGTTCCTGGACGATGTCCAGGCCGAAGAAGATGGCTACGACATCGAGCCGGAATGGGAAAATGGCAGCACGGAGCTCTCTTCCGCCTCCACCGAATCGGACTCCAGCGAGCCGGAGATAGACCTGACGTCCTACTTCGACTCCGACCTGGACATGGGGTACCACGAAGCGGACCGCTCCGAGTTTCCCTCATTGGAAAACCGGCTTCGCAAAGAAACAACCCTCACCGATCACCTTTTGTGGCAGTTCTCTTTGACGGAGGTTCCGGAACGCCTCAAACCCGTGGGCGTCCAGATCATCGGGAATCTGAGCGACGACGGCTACTTTAGGACGGACGTCGAGGACATCGTCCTGGGAACCGACAGCACGCCCGATGACGTGGACCAGGCGCTTGAAATCATTCAAACCTTCGATCCGCCCGGCGTCGCGGCGCGAAACCTCAAGGAATGCCTCCTCCTTCAAGTCCAATCCTTGGGGATCTACAATCCGCTTCTCGACGAGATCCTGGAAAACCACCTCGAGAAATTGGAAGATCGCTTTCTCCCCAAGGTGGCGCGCTCCTTGGGGGTGGAGATCTCAGAGGTGGTGGAAATCGCGCGACTCATCCGCTCCCTGAACCCCCAGCCGGGTTTCCGGTTCAACGAAACTCGGTCCGAGTACGTCTACCCGGACGTCTACGTGCTTAAGACCGGGGTCGAACCAGGTGAGGAATACCAGATTTTTCTGAACGAGGACGGGATGCCCCGCCTCCGGATCAATTCCACCTATCGAGCGCTTCTTCGGAATAAAACCGCAGGCGACGGCCGGCAGTACCTGGAAGATCGGCTCCGGTCCGCCCTTTGGCTCATCAAGAGCATCGAGCAACGGCGCCAGACCCTGATGAAGGTCTCCCGGAGCATCGTCCGGTTCCAGCGGGATTTTCTCGATCACGGGATACAATCCCTCCGGCCCTTGGTCCTTCGGGACGTAGCGCTAGACATCGGCATGCACGAATCCACCGTCAGCCGTGTCACGACCGGCAAGTACATGCACACGCCCCAGGGCATTTACGAGTTGAAGTTCTTCTTTCACAGTGAGTTGAAATCGCGGTTCGGGGAGAGCACTTCATCGGTCTCTGTGAAAGACCAGATCCGCCGGCTGATCGACGATGAGAACGCCCAGCACCCCTTGACCGATCAGCGGATCGTCGATCTGCTGAACAAACGGAACGTCGAGATCGCGCGGCGGACCGTGACCAAATACCGCAAGGAATTGAGAATCCCACCGGCCAGCAGGCGAAAACGGGTCCCTTTGAAACTTTCGACCCGGCCCACCGTCATCGGACGTCAACGCCCCACCGCCTGGGGTCAATCGTGAAAGCGCGCCAAGTCCCCGTGGGACCGGACAGGGTTGGGGTGAAGCTCCGGAAGGAGGCGCAACATGCAGGTGGCCATCACCGCTCGACACATTCAACTCTTCGAAGCGATGAAAGAACACGTGGAGGAGCGGGTCGGGAGACTGGAACGTTTGTTGGCCCCCCCGGTCTCCGCCAACGTCGTCCTCCTGGTGGAAAATTACAGGCAAACCGCCGAACTCACCCTTCATGGAAACAGGGTCAAATTCCATGGCGAGGATGTCGCCCATGACCTCTTCGTCGCCATCGACAACTCCGTCGAAAAGGTCCGCCGTCAGATTGAAAAACACAAAGACCGAATCGGATCGGAACGAATCCGTGAGAATCAGAAGCAGTCTGAAACCGCGAAATCTCAGCCGAAGACCGAGGGGGAGCCGGGTGAGAACGCCCCCTCGGACGAGAAACCCGTGTAAGGTCATCCGCGCCTGGGCGAAGCCCCTCCCGTCATGAAAAACTCGCACCTCCCAGCGAAACCCATATCGGTTGAAGAGGCCGTGCCCTAATCGACCTCCAATGAATATCCGTTCTTCGTCTTTCAGCATTCACTGACCGAAGAAATTAATGTGGTCTCTCTCCGGCGAGATGGACAAATTGGACTTATTGCGCCGGATCAGACCTGGCGTCCGCGCCCGGTGAACAACATGATGTTTTTCCATGGCCGGGGCGGCGTAAGTAGCGGATGCGGCTTCGCCGCCCAAGGGGAGAGCATGGCCTCCGATGCCTGAGCTCACGGTGAAAGACCTGTTCGAAGAGCAGAAAGAGCCGTTGCGCCTCGAATTGGTGGCCGGCGGGCGTTCGCTCGACAACCCGCTTTCCAATCCCCGCCTCCAGAAGTACAGCCTGGCCTTCTCCGGATTCTACGAGAACTTCCATCCCGAGCGCGTCCAGGTCCTCGGCGAAACAGAGCTCCGCTACCTGGCGACGCTCTCCGAAGAGAGCGCGCGCGACGCGATCCGGACCTTCTGCGCCTATCCGGTTTGCTGCATCTTTGTCACCAAGGGACTGGACGTTTCCTCGGAATTCACCGCGCCGGCGCCTCGGGCGTCCGTCGCATTGGACCGGACGGGCTGAACGCCGACTCTCTGTGCGGCTCCCCTGTCAAACCAAGAAAAAGAAAGGAAGACAATCACCGTGAGTTCGAATTTTTTCTTTACCTCCGAGTCGGTCACGGAGGGACACCCCGACAAGGTGTCCGACCAGATATCCGACGCGGTTTTGGACGGCATCTATGAAACCGACCCGCTGGGACGCGTGGCCTGCGAGACCCTCGTCACCACGGGGCTGATTTTCCTGGCGGGAGAGATCACCACAACCGCATACGTGGACATTCCGAAGATCGCCCGTGAAACCATCCGCCGGATCGGCTACACGCGGGCCAAGTACGGGTTCGACTACGAAACCTGCTCAGTCCTGACCTCGATTGACGAACAGTCACCCGACATCGCCCTGGGCGTGGACGATACGGCCGACCACGAGCAGGGGGCCGGCGATCAGGGCCTCATGTTCGGCTACGCCACGAACGAGACCGAAGAGCTGATGCCCCTGCCCATCATGCTCGCCCACAAGCTCTGCCGGAAACTGGCCGAAGTCCGCAAGGGAGACATCATTCCCTACCTGCGGCCCGACGGAAAGAGTCAGGTCACAGTCGAGCACGAAAACGGAAAACCCATTCGGGTGGACACCGTCGTCATCTCTACGCAGCACGGAGACAACGTTCACCTGAGTGAGATCCGTGAGGACATGATCGAAAAGGTCATCAAACCCACCATCCCTTCCTCCCTTCTCGACGATGAAAAAATCACTTATCACGTCAACCCCACCGGACGCTTCGTGACCGGCGGACCGATGGGGGACTGCGGACTGACCGGCCGGAAGATCATCGTCGACACCTACGGCGGCGTCGGCAGCCACGGCGGCGGCGCCTTCTCCGGCAAGGACCCCAGCAAGGTGGATCGATCCGCCTCCTACATGGCCCGCCACATCGCGAAGAACATGGTGGCCTCCGGGGCGATGGACAAGTGCGAAGTTCAGCTTGCTTACGCCATCGGCGTGGCGGATCCGGTCTCGATCCTGGTCGACGACTTTGGAACGGGCCGCGTCGATCTGGATAAAGCCGTCCGGGCCATCCGGGACGTCTTCGTGCTGAAACCCAAGGAGATCACCGACTACCTTAAGCTCCGGCGGCCAATTTTTCAAAAAACCGCCGCATACGGCCACTTCGGAAGGAACGACCCCGATTTCACATGGGAGTTCGCGAACCGCGCGGCCGATCTAAAGACCGCCATGGGCCTCTGAGTCGCCTGTTTCCCCTTCACCCTTCTTCATCCACCGAAAGGTTGAAACATGGACTACCACGTACAAGACATTGAGCTGGCCGATCAGGGAGAGGGCCGACTGGAGTGGGCCATGCGGTCCATGCCCGTGCTGAATTCCATTCTGGAGCGCTTCGGCCGGGAACGGCCGCTGGAAGGGATCCGGATGACGGCCTGCCTTCACGTCACGACCGAGACGGCCGCCCTGGCCCTGGCATTGCAGGCCGGAGGGGCCGATTTGAGACTCTGCGCCTCCAATCCCCTCAGCACCCAAGACGACACCGCCGCCGCCCTGGTCAAGAATCACGAAATCAGCGTCTTCGCCATCAAAGGCGAAGACAACGACACCTACTACCGGCACATCGCCTCCGCCCTGGAACACGGACCGCAGATCACGATGGATGACGGCGCGGACGTCGTGGGCATCCTCCACGGTGATCAGAAGGACCTCTTGTCCGATATCATCGGGGGAACCGAAGAGACGACGACGGGCGTCATCCGCCTGCGAAGCATGGCCGCCGACGGCGTTCTGGCCTACCCCATCATTTCGGTCAACGACGCCCAGACCAAGCATCTGTTCGACAACCGCTACGGCACGGGTCAGAGCACCATTGACGGCATCGTGCGCGCCACCAACCGCCTGCTCGCCGGCTCCCAATTTGTGGTGTCCGGCTATGGATGGTGCGGAAAAGGGGTCGCCATGCGCGCCCGGGGCCTGGGCGCGAACGTCATCGTGACGGAAGTGGACCCCATTCGCGCGTTGGAGGCCCTCATGGACGGCTTCCAGGTGCTCCCCATGTCGGAGGCGGCCCCCATCGGCGATTTCTTCTGCACCGTCACGGGCGACACGTCGGTCCTGCGGCTGGAACACTTCGAAGTCATGAAAGACGGCGCTATTCTGGCCAACTCCGGGCACTTCAACGTCGAACTGGACCTTGAGGCGTTGAAGGAGGCGGCCACGGAAACGCGAGAGATCCGCGAATTCGTCAGCGAACACCGCATGCCGTCGGGCAAGCGGGTCGTCGTCCTGGGCGAAGGCCGCCTCATCAACCTGACCGCCGCCGAAGGGCACCCCAGCAGCGTCATGGACATGAGCTTCGCCAACCAGTCCCTGTGCGCCGAGTACGTGGTCAAGAATCACGATTCTCTGACGCCTCAGGTGTATGGGGTCCCCGAGGAGATTGACCGGGAGATCGCCCGCCTGAAGCTCGAGGCCATGGGGGCGAAGATCGACACCCTGACGGAAAAACAGGAGGTCTACCTCTCGTCCTGGGATCAAGGGACCTGACCCCTCGCATACCCGCGCCCGGCCCGGAGAGTTGCAATCGGCCCCCACAATATTTAAATTCAGGTGTTACGCATCCCGCGTCGGAGACGACGCGGCGATTTCAGGGATTCGCGCGCATCCTCCGGAGCCCTGGAGGGTCAACCGACTCCTGGGTCAACGGACCCCATGGGTCAACCGACCACAGGACCGCCGCGAAATTTCTTCAGTGGGTCTCTTTTTTCGATCGATGGGCCGCTCGGCGACCGTCCGGACGGCCATCGTCAGCGAGTCTGGAGGACAGGGGCAATGGCCAACCCATCCGTGACCGAGGAGCAAGTGTTGGACGCCCTCCGAGGCATCCAGGATCCCGACCTGAACCGGGACATCGTCACCCTCGGCTTCATCAAGGATTTGAGTCTCAACGGTTCCGAGGTGTCGTTCACCATCGAGCTGACGACACCCGCCTGCCCCGTCAAGGAAGAGATGCAGGCCCAGGCCGAAAGGCTCGTGGGCGACCTGGCTGGCGTGGAACGGGCCTCGGTGCGGATGACCGCCCAGGTCCCCCCCGGACGCGCCACGGCCGACCGCCAAGCCATCCCGGGGGTCAAGAACATCATCGCTGTCGCCAGCGGAAAGGGCGGCGTCGGAAAGTCCACCGTCGCGGTCAACATCGCCCTCTCGCTTGCGCAATATGGCGCCGCCGTCGGCCTGATGGATTCGGACATCTTCGGGCCAAGCGTTCCCCTGATGATGAACATCGCCGGCCAGCCCAAGGTCACCGAGGGCAACCGGATCCTCCCCATGCAGAACTACGGCGTGAAGGTCATCTCCATGGGCCTGCTTCTGGGAGACCGGGACGACACGCCCATCATCTGGCGCGGACCGATGGTCATGCAGGCGGTCACGCAGTTCATCCAGGGCGTGGATTGGGGCGAGCTGGACTACCTGGTCGTGGACATGCCGCCGGGAACGGGTGACACGCACCTGACCCTGACGCAGCGCGTTCCCCTCACCGGCGCGGTCATCGTGACCACCCCCCAGGACATCGCCTTGTTGGACGCGAAAAAGGGACTCCAGATGTTCAACAAGGTCGAAACCCCCATCCTGGGGATCATCGAGAACATGAGCTATTTCCTTTGCCCCCACTGCGGCGAACGCTCGGAGATCTTCGGATACGGCGGGGGACGGAGGATGGCGGACCGGTACGAGGTGCCTTTCCTGGGCGAGGTCCCGCTGGATATCCGCATCCGAGAGCACGGGGACGAGGGACGGCCCATCGTGTACGCGGACCCCGAGTCCCCTGTTGCGGAGGCCTTCCGGAAGCTGGCCGGCGCGGTGGCGACCCGGATCAGCATGATCAACATCGGCGAGGGAACGGCCGACCGGCCCGACTCGACGGCGTTCATTCCGTTGAAGATGGGCTAGTGCCCCCTCTCATGAAAAGCGGGCCGGGCGACTTGCTTGACGGCTAAATGGGGAAGACAAGGGGGGTCGTATTTCTGAGCGGTTGTGATCCTGGGAGCCCCGATGATTTCTCTCTTTCGATGACCGACCTCTGTGCGCAGGGAATTCCTGTCCCAGGCAATCATCCTTGGATCCACATTCGCTCCGGTCAGTCTTTTCAATAGATTACAGGCAAGAGGAATGCGACCCGTGAGCGTCCATCGGTGGCGGTTCTATTTCCTTGCGGTTTTCTGCTCCATCCTCCCGGCGGCCTGCGGGCCAAATCTCCCCGATCAGACTCCGATTGCAAGTTCTCGCGGCCCTTTGGTTCTGCCGGCAGGCCCCCGTCGTGTCGCCATCCTCAATTTTTGGACGGCCTCCAAAGATCCTGAAGCAACCTGGCTCGCTTACGCCGTCCCCGCCACCCTGCGCGCAAAGTTGGGGGCCATCGGGGCGCTTTCCCCGGTGGATCGCGAATGGCTCGAAGAAACCATCCGGGAGCATCGGTACCGGCCCATCGACTTGGTGGACCCCAGAAAGGCGATCATTCTTGGAAGGTTGGTCGGGGCCGAAATGGTCGTCCTCGGAGAACTCACCCCATTTGGCCGGGGCCAGACGTTCAACCTTCAGTTCGTCGATGTCTCGACAGCGATTGCTGTCCACACTTTCCGCGTGCAAGTCGAGGTTTCATCGGAACACGCCCTATTCGCCGGCCTGAACAGGATGGTGAACGCCTCCGTGGAAACCTTGGGAAGAAAGGTGGAGGTGAAGAAGGTAGGGACCGCCGTTGTGAAGGTGGCGGGCTTCCCCATTACGCCAAAAGAGAGAAAGCTGCTCGACGCGCCGCCGGCACGCACACTTGAGACCTACATCCTCCGTGGAAAGGCGCTCCAAGCTCGTCAGAGGGGGGACTGGGATGAGGCCGCCGTCTTCCTTGAGCAAGCGACGAAAAAAGACGCCACAGACGCCGCCGCGTTCGCCGAATTGGGCCTCACACGGATGAAGCTCGCAGATTCGGAGGGCGCCATGGATGCACTGACACGCGCCCTTGGGTTGCTTCGCGAAAGAGGAGACGAGGCCTCCGCAGCCAGAACCCTCAGCCACATGGCCCGTGTGAACGAAATGAAAAATGACTTTAAAGAGGCCACCAGGCTTTACGGGGAGGCCTTTGACCTCTTGTGGCGTCTCCAGAACCATGCGGCAGCGGCGGCACGGATCCTGAACCGGTTGGCCCTACGCCAAGAGGCTAAGAGAAAACTCCCTCAGGCCCGGAAGCTCTTCCAACGGGCACTGGCCATCCAGCGGGCGGTCGGCGACGCGGAAGGCACGGCGCGCACCCTGAGCCTGATGGCCTTTTCCCAGGAGCGACGCGGGCAGCACGGGGACACCTTGAATCTTTTCCGACAAGCCTATCAGACCGAGCGCCGCCTGGGCAATGAGGTGGCCGCGGCCCGCTTGCTCCGTCACATGGCCCGCAGCCTTCATCGTCAAGGGAACTTCGGTGAAGCCCTGAAGCTTTATCAGAGGGCGCTGAACCTCTCACGCCGTCTGGGCGACGAAGGAGCCGCCGTGGGGATCTTGGACCACATGGCCTTCATTCATCATCGGGCGGGACGCTATGACAAGGCGGCAAGTGATTACCGCGAGTCACTCGCCATTCGGCGTCGCCTTGGAGACGAGGCGGGTGCGGCAATCGACCTCATGGGGATTGCTCTCCTGTACCGGATCCAGGGCCGGAACGACGAGGCCCTGAAGCTTTACCGCGAGTCTCTCACAATCTGGCGCCGCCTCGGAAACGTAGCGGGCGTGGGGTTGAGCCTGACGGGCATGGCCCTCATCCGCCAGGGCTGGGGCCAATCCGACGAGGCCCTGAGGCTCTGGCGGGAGTCCGCCGCCATCGAACGTCGCCTCGGCGCCGCAGGGACCGCGGAGCGGCGCCGGGTGGTCACGGCTTTTTTCCAGCAAGTCCGGGGCTCGCAAAATGAGGCGATCGAGGGTTACCGGAAATCGCTGGACACCTTGTCGTTTTTGGGCGATGAGGCGGGTCTCGTGGCGGCCAAGATGGGTATGGCCCTCATCCACCATCGGGAGGGCCGCTACGTTGAGGCCATGGAACGCTACGAGGAAACGCTCGCCGCGCAGCGTCGCCTCCGGAATGAACCGGGCGTTGCGGGAATCCTGACCAATATGGCCGACATCCGCTGGAGCCAAGGCCGCGACTGGGAGGCTTTGAGGCTATATCGGGATTCGCTGGCGAGCCGGCGGCGCCTCGGCGATCAGGCCGGGGTGGCGGCTACACTAAATCGCATGGCTCAAATCCGTGAGTTCCAAAACCGCTTCGATGAGGCCCTGAGATTTTTGCGGGAAGCCCTCGCCCTCGAGGATCGTCTCGGAGACCATCAAGGCGTAAGGTACACCCTAAACCGGATTGCCGATATTCTTTATCGCCAGGGGCGGTCCGAGGAGGCATTGAAGCTTCATTCGGACTCGCTGAACCGCTCTCGCCGACTCGGCGACGAGAAGAGCGAAGCGGCGGACCTGAACAAGATCGCCCGGATCCACGAGGCGCAGGGACGCCTGGACGAGGCGATTCCGCTCCGCTGGGAAGCCCTCGACATCCATATCGGCATCGGAAACGCTGAAGGGATTGCGAACACGAATCTGGGCTTGGGCCGCGCGTACCAAAAGCGGGGCTGGTGGAACGAGGCGATGGAGAGTTACCAGGAAGCCTTACCCATCTCTCGTCGCCTGAGCAAAGAAGAAAACGTGACCGCCATCCTCATGGGCATGGCCGGCATCCACGAAAAATGGGGACAATTGTCCAAGGCGCTGGGTCTCTATCGGAAGACCGTTACGCTCCAACGCCGCCTCGGCAACGAGCCCGGCACAGCGGAAGGTCTCAGACGAATCGTCGAAATCTTGGAAACGCAGAACCGACATAAGGAGGCGATGAATTTTCACCGGGAGGCCCTCGCCATCCATCGCCGACTCCGTGACGAGGAGGGGATGGCACGGAGTCTCCTCGGCATCGCCATTGGCTACCAGATCGGGGGTGGGCACGAGGAAGCGATGGGGCTCTACCCCGCCTTGCTCACGACTTTCCGTCGATTCGGTGACCAAGCGCGCACCGCGCGGAGCCTGATGGGGCTGGCCCTTGCGTACGAGGCACAGGGACACTACAAGGAGGCCATCCGACGGTATCGGGAATCGCTCACTCTCATGCGCCGTGTCGGCAACCGGAAAGATGCGGCGGCGATTTTGAATAATCTGGCCTTCATCCACGAGGCAGAGGGGCGCCCGGCCAAAGCCATGCGATTTTGGTGTGAGGGGCTTTTCGTCAGCCGGAAGCGTAAGGACATGAAAGGTTCAGAAGATTTTTGTCGCATGATCCGGTGGGTGCGGAAAACGCGCCCCGATCTGAGCTGTGCGGGTGATGAAGCGGAAGGGTCCGAGGGTTCAGCGGTCCCCTCTTGCTCGAAAGTTTCACCCGTTCAGGCACCCCTTGTTCTCCAGCCTTTTTAAACCCGTTAAACCCCTTGCGGGATGAGGTGAGGCGCAGGAGGATTGCCGGATGAATGTGGACGACCGGGAACTCGGAATTCCCATCCATCCCCCTCCTGTTCGCGTCCGGAGAGAGCCAGTTTGTTGTGAAACAAATTAAACCCAGATTTCCCAGATGGATCGGAAGTATTTAACAAAGTTGTTCCCGTTTCTGTTGTAAAATCAATCCGTTAGCCTCACCGTGTCACTTTCTGATGGGGGAACCCAATGGGGGAAGCGAGAAAGAGGCTATTGAGGTTCAATTTCGACCCTCGCCTCAGGCTGGAGTTTCACGGAGCCAAGGGAGTCACCCATGGCCGGTATGTCACCGTCCAGATGGCCGAGGGGGCGGTGTCGCGTCAAGTGTTCAGGGCAATCCTTGAGCGAATCCGAAGGTTGTGGTTGCCGCCTCCGGCGCCGGACACCGGATAACGGAGCCGATGGCCAGGAAGCTTAGTGACGTGGTGGAGACGGGGGGATCAGTCTGTGCTGACCCGTAGTCGGGGCGCATTCAGGGCAAGAATTGCAAGGAGTTTTGACCCGTGATGGCCCCCAGCCATACATAAGGAACTGAAGATCCCCGAAGAAGTCTTGACCTTGTGCTCAAAGTCTGGCCTAATAGAAGAATGTCTTTTAAGAAGTATGATTCGGCAGGTTATCTGGGAAATCTCGGTCACTCCTATTCTAAGAATGGTTGAAGGTTTTGAAAGCTTAACGAGATCTTCCCGATCATTGCAGTCTTGACTGGCATTGAATAGCGCAACAAAACACAGCACGCAGAGAGACCTTCGTCTCCTCTGGACGGCGCTGGGGCTTGGCCTCCTGATGGGGATTGGTGTCTTCCTTCGCCCGCCTCTTTTGATTCCACCCAGCTTCGAATCCTACGACGCCCTCGGTTGGAACCTGGCCCGCGGGGAGGGATTCACGTTAGCCGACGACGGGATTGTCAGCCCCCACTTCTTCCGGACGCCGGGCTACCCGCTGTTTCTGGCGGCCGTTTACGCCCTGTTCGGCCACGCGCCGAAAGCGGTCTACGCGATCCACATCGTCTTACACCTCCTGACGGTGGTCCTCATCTTCGTTCTGGCCCGACGGTGCTTCAATGAACGGGTTGCCTCGCTGGCCTCTCTGCTGGTCGCAGTCTTTCCCCTGACAACGATGTACATCCCAACCGTTTTGCCGGAAGTCCTCTCGACCTTCCTGTTGGCGTTGTCGCTCTGGCTTTTTAAACGGGTGCTGGATAAGAACAGCCCGTGGCTGGCCTTTCTAACGGGAGCCATCATGGCGTACTCGGCGCTCGTCCGGCCGGTGTTCGCCTTGCTCTCACTCCTCTGCTTCGCCGGTGCATGGTGGGTGAACCGGCGCCGCCAGGGCCTTCTTCGGCCCTTCGTCGTCCTCCACCTGGGATTCTTGTTGGTGTGGCTTCCATGGGTGGCCCGAAACTATTGGCTGAGCGAGTCATTCATCCCGCTCAGCACCGAGGCGCCTTATCAGTTCTGGCTCGGGACGCTGAGCGTGGAAAAGTACGCCACCCGCCACTGGAAAAATCCTGATTACTATTTTCAACTTCTCGTCTTGGAGAACCGGCTGCCGCATTTCCACGACGACCCGAAGCGCCCCTCGATCATCGAACTGAACGCCAGAAATCCTGAGCAGATCACCCCCATTCGGCTTCATTACCGGACAGGGGAGTCTGACCGCTTCACAACGGTGGACATGTCCCCGGCCGGAGCGGGCAGATTCCGCACGACGCTTCCACCTCAGCCTTTTGGAACGCGCGTGAGCTATTTCGTGACGTCCGAGCACCCCTTGTCGGGAAGAGCGAGATTGAGATACCCCCGAAAATCGGATGTGTACCCGGAGCGGTACTTCTTCTTCGAAACCGTACCCGATGTCGTACACGAAATCGGCGGAGCGGACACTCTCGACATCCACGATGTGGCCGCCCTTGTTCAGGACATCGCTCATACTTACCATAACGTCCTGAAATCAGGGGCCCGTTCGGATTCTGTGGATGGCGCACACTCGGCGCTCCTCTCCTGCATACTTCGTGGCCGCCATTGCCCAAACTGGTACCATAACCTCCTGAAACCAGGCGCCCGTCTGGATTCTGGCGGAAGCCAATCTCATTCCTTCTCCAACCTCGAACTCTTGGTCCAAGACCTCTTTTTTGCCAGCTCTGAGCTCGAAGTCTTAATCCAAAAAATGTCCGGGCCGGGCGCTTTTACAGCGAGAGACATAGAGGCCTCCGGCGAGCAAACGCTCCGACTCTCCTTGAACAACGAGGCCGGACTCTTGCTTCCCTTGCATAAAAAGACCCCTGCGCTGCGATGGTTGATTGAAAGAGGGGGCCTCGACGATAAGCGCAGGTTCGCCGCAACCGTATCTTACCGTGGTCCGGGCACCCCTGGAGCAAACTGGACTAAGTTGACGAGATGCGGTCTTGAAGAAGGCATTTTTTCTTCCCTTCCAGAATCATCTCCCTGCGTCCAGCGAATCGGGTTCCCCTCGATTCATCAGGAACTCCGCAGAAACAGGGCCTACATGAAGATGGCGTGGATCAACCTCAAAAGGGACTTTTGGGAGAATGTGCAGGCGTTGATTTTCAGAATTCCCCGCTTGTGGCTGGTTTTAGGTACTACCAGTGAGAAACAGACCTATCAGGTCCGTGGGAGCTCTGTCTTGTACCCCCTTCTGACGCTGGGAACATCGGCCATCCTAGTCTTAGGGATCTTGGGGTTCGTTGTTTTGCGGAAGGGGTGGCGGAAGCATTGGATCATTGCGGTCCCCATCGTGTATCTCTCCCTGGTGCACGCACCTTTCCACGCCGAAGGCCGATACGGCGTCCCGGGCAGGCCGTTCTACCTGATCTATACGGCAGTCGCCCTGATCTACTTGTGGCCGAAGGTCCGAGGCCTCTTCCGCCGGAGGCGCGAAGACACCGGCCCTCAGAGGGAACCGCCCGCTTCCTCGTCGAGGCCGGTGGGGAAGACCCTTTTTGGGTTAAAGCGACGTCTATCCCGAGGACTTCCCGAGGAGTTGCTTTGAGCCTCATGCGGAGGTGGGCTTTCCTGACCGCCACCCTGGCCTTGGCCGTCCTCCCCCTTTCTTGCGCCTGGCCACCGCAGAGCCAGGAAGAGAAACCAGAGGTTCCGCCGGATCCTGGAATTTCCCTCGACCTCCTCATGACCCCCGCTTCAGGAGAAACCTCCTCGATTGAGGCAAGGATTTCCGTATCGCTCGCCGAGATGCAAGGAGCGGAGTTTTTCTTTCAAGAGTTGGCGAGCGCCGGACCCATGAAGGGTGTCCGCTTCGTTTTCAGGACTTCAACGATTCAGCCCCCCGGACCCAGTCGGGAACCGCCCATCGCCTCGACGCCTGACGAGGAACTTGCTCCATCCCCACCGGTCGGGGGAGCGAATTCCAAACCGCCCGGCGCGGTCAACGCTGCCTCTCGTCCGACCGACTCTCGGAAAAAACTAGAACCGCCAACGATTGCGGGACAATATGTGAGCGCAAATCCCGTCGATCTGACCACGTCGGCCCTACAAGCGGACAACTTGCCCACTGTCTCCTGCGGCCCGGGAATCCCGGGGAAAGAGATGATCTCGCTTGTGCGCCTCGTCGACGGCGCGGCACGAAGGAGCCTTTCGCTCTTTCGCGAGGAAGGCACACGCGAAATCATGCTGGTTTCGGATCAATCCGCCTACGGACGCAGAGGACGGAGCGTCATTCGTCGAATCGCGGAAGAACTTGGGATTCGTGTTCGGCAAGCACGTTACCCGTCCGGCGAAGAGAAAGACCCAGCCGAACTCTTCCAGGAAGGCGGTGGTTCCCGCCCGCTTCTGGCCTGGCTCGACCGTGACAGCGTGGAAGACCTCTTGCGGGCGGCTCGGCGGTCCGGTCACACGGGGCCGATCCTCCTGGGGCCGGCTGCCGTGCATCCGGACCTGGCTTCGCCTCCACCACGTCGGTGGACGCCCAAGCAAATCGCCCCCCCGCGCAATCAACCAGGGGAAAACATCCTGGCCATCGCACACAAGATGGCGGTCGCCGAGCACCTCGGCCCCCATGACCCGCTCAGGACAAATCTTGTGAGATTTCGCGACGCTTACTTCCTGTCCTATGAAAAGCGGCCTTTACTCATTTCCGCCTGCACCTACGACGCGCTGCTCCTCCTGATGGATCTCATCGTGCGCTTCGCCGATCCAAAGTCTCTCTCTACCCTCGGGGCGCGTGTCTTATCCGAGATGCGAAACCGGAACCGCTTTTCGGGGATACTCGGTGGTTACCAGATTACCGGTAGGCCCAATGCCCTCTATCGAGAAGCCTTCCTCGGGGAAGATTCTTTCATCCTGGTCCGGGCGCAAAATGGGCGATGGATGCCCGCCAAGGGCCCGGGAAAGCGCCTGAGGGACTTCAAGGACCTGACCTTCTCCCCTACCCGCTCCCTCCCCCCGCGGCTTCAGAACCGCGCCACGCCCTCCAGACGCAAAGCGACCGTCCCCTTGGTGATCCGGCGCTGACTAATCGGCCCGGACTTCCGGGAGAGGGTTTCAAAATTCAGGGCCCGGCCCTCAAAGTCTCTCGCCGACCTCGCTGATTTTCATGAAATTTCAATGCATCCCGGCGGGGGTTTCGCTCAGCGGATTGATTCGTCGTCGATCCCTCTATCCGGCTTCCCCCCCATCATTCGAATGAAATTGGCGATAACGCGCAGATCGAATTGACCAGGGTCTTCCGTTACCATCCGGTTGAGCGCCTCAAAAGCGGTCAGGGTCTCCTTCTTGCTGCGATAGACCTTAGCGGGGTCGTCATGGTGTCGAACACCTCGCAAACGGTGCAGACGCGGGCGAGAAGGGGTATCCGATTTTCCGCTACCCCACGCGGGTAGCCCGTGCCGTCCACCCGCTCGTGATGATTCAGAACGATTTCAACCGCCGACGGATAGTCGCAATCGGACTCCATCAAGACCTTATGCCCGTGCAAAGGAATTTGCCGGATGACTTTCCGCTCAAGGGGGGGTGAGACGGGACTTCTTATTCAGCAGCTCTTCGGAGACGAGAAGCTTTCCGATGTCGTGGCTGAGAAATTCGAACGCAATCTCCTTGAGCTCGCTCGCCGAACAAATTGGAAAATAATTTTTGACATAGCTCAGGCCGAACAAACAAACATTGAGAGAATGGGCGTACGTCTGGGGGCTCTGCTGGGCCAGCCGGAAAAGGGAAAACGCGGCCTTCCAATCCTGCTGGACCAAGCCGAGCGCCTGTTCCACGATGGAGAGGACCAGCGTCGCGTTTTGGCCCCCCTCCTCGGGAACCCGTCGGAACACTTCGGCCAAGCGTTCCAATGCATAGCGGAGGCCCGCCTTCAGGCTCGGCGGCGGACCGCCAATTTCCCGCGCATGTTTGTTCTGGCTGACCCCAGTGGGTTCAAGACCGCTTCGCGCGGGATCTCATCCCGGTCTGACCGGCTCCAGCGTCCCGACCATGGATTTTCTCACCCGATTCCGAACGCGGAGAGAGGGAGAATTCCATCAGTCTCCCAAGACGGCAACAGCCTCGATCTCGACCAGCAGCTCGGGAAGCGCCAGCGGCGCCAGGATCGTCGACCGCGCGGGCGGGTCCTTCGGAAAAAACCGGGCGTAGGCCTCGTTCATCGAGGCGTAGTGGCGCAGGTCCGGCAGAAAGACCGTCGTCTTGACGACGTCCTCCACCGACGCCCCGCCCGCCGCCAGAACGGCGACGAGGTTCTTCAGGGTCTCGACGGTCTGGGTCTTCACGTCGCCCACACCGATGACGTTCCCCTCCGGGTCCAAAGAGGTCTGTCCCGATGAGAAAAGCAACCGGCCTCCCCTCCCTCCCGAAGAGTAAGGTCCGACGGCCTTGGACCCGCTTTCCAGCCGGATCACCGTTTTGCCCACTGGGGTTCCTCCCTCACTCTCCAATCATCGCGATCACGTCGATCTCGACCAACAGGTCCACCGCCGGAGGAACCATCAGGATGGTGGAGCGGGCCGGGCGGCCCCCGGTGAACATGCGGGCATAGACTTCGTTCATCCCTTTGAAGTGCCTCATGTCCGACAGGAAGACCGTGGTCTTGACCACATCGTCCAGCGTTCCGCCCGCGTCGGCGAGGACCGCTTCGATGGATTGGATGGTCGCTTCCGTCTGGGCCACGATATCGCCCGGCGCAATGACGCTTCCGTTCGAATCCAGCGCCGCCTTTCCCGAAAGGAAGAAAAGCCCCCCGCCCCCCGCTCCCGGAGAGTACGGACCGATGGCGACTGAGTCCCCGGAGGGAATCACCGTTTTTGGCATGATTACTCTCCTAATCGCCGACGTACGCGACAGCCTCGATCTCAACGAGCATCTCGGGGCGCGCCAGAGGGGCCTGGACGGTGGAGCGGCCGGGCTTATCGTCTCCGTCGAAGAATTTCGCGTATTCCGCGTTCATGTCCTGGAAATACCGGATATCGGAAAGAAAAACCACGCACTTGAGCACATCGTCCTTCGTGGCGCCCCCTTCGGTCAACACGGCCTCGATGTTCTTCAGACACTGTTCGGTCTGGGCGGCTACGTCTCCGATCCCCACCAGGTTTCCGTTGGAATCATTGGCCACTTGGCCAGAGGTAAAAATGAAGCTGCCCTTCTTGATCCCGGGCGAGTACGGCGCCGCCGGGACAGGCATGCTCTTCGGCTGAATCACTTCTTTTGGCATAATCCATCTCGCTCCTATTCGTCGCGGACCCGCGGGGAACCGCTGAGGACAACAATCGAGTGGTCGGAAAAAACCTAATAAGTATAGAGAAATCCGGCCCCTTGGACAACTCGGTCCGCTCAAGCGCCCACTGATTCGAAACCGGCGGTGAATAGGTTAAAATGGGCGCGTGGATCAACCTTTTCGTTTTGGAGCACCTTGGGCGGGTGTCCGGGTGAATTTTCCCCTTCCGGGGAGCCGGAAGGACGTCCGGTTTGACAAAGACCCCTGAAAGATTCGCAAGGAATGGTTAACCGATTCACCCGACTAACCAGCGCGCGTCAGTCGTTAGCGGAAAAGACAAAGTCAAGCAGCTTAAAAGAATGAGCCGGAAATTCGTCCCGCGGCGGAGAGTGCAGGAGATCCCGCCCCGGAAGCAGGGCCCCAAAGATTTGCGGCGCTCGGCCAGAGACGACATTCTCGATCAGTTGGTAGAGGACGACCTCAATGAAGAGGAAGGGATCGACCCGAACCCAACCCAGAAGGGCGCAACCACGATTCAAATCACTGAAACCGCAACGCGACGAAAAGAATTGCCCGGACAAGCTCAGCGGTTAAAAGCCCGAAAGCTTCACCCATGGCGGGTGTCCATCACCGAGGCCAAAACCATCCAGGAGGGTCTGCGGGGGAAACTCTCTTTGAAAGGCTCTCCCCGATCCGTGAAGTTCATCGCAGGGGCCGACATCTCCTACTGGCGCTTCTCCTCTCAGGCCGTAGCGAGCGTCGTGGTATTTTCCTGGCCGGCGTTGGAGGTAGTCGAAACCCGGACGGTCAGCGGTTCATTGAAGTTCCCCTATGTGCCCGGGTATCTTTCCTTCCGGGAAGGTCCCCTGCTGCTCCGGGCGTTCGAGCACCTGCGCACCGACCCGCAGCTCATCTTCTTCGACGGACAGGGAGTGGCCCATCCGCGAGGATTCGGCTTGGCCTGTCACATGGGGCTCCTCCTGGACCGGCCCGCGGTGGGGTGTGCGAAATCCCGCCTGTGCGGCCGCACAACAGAACCCGGGGAACAAGCCGGGAGCCGCACACCCCTCCTGGATGATTCCGGCGCCCGAATCGGTGTTACACTCAGGACGCGCAAGGACGTGAAACCCATCTTCGTCTCGCCCGGGCACCGGATCGAAACGGAGGCCGCGGCGGACTGGGCCTTTCGGGCATGCCGGGGGTACCGCGTCCCGGAGCCCACCCGACAGGCCCACCTCCTGGTGAACCGGCGCAGAAAGCAGCGGTTTGAGTCGGACTGAATTCCCCCCTCCCCCCATCTTTCTCCTGAAAAGGTATCCGGCATGAGAAAACACATCCACTGGGCGGCGCTTGTTGCGATCCTGTCGATCCTGACGTTCCCGGCCACGGCCGCGAAAAAGCGCTATTTCGTCATCGCAACCGGTGGGATCGGCGGGACGTATTATCCCCTGGGCGGCGCGCTGGCCGCCGCGCTCTCCGAGCGCATCGCCGGCCTGGTCGTTACCGCGCAGACGGGAAACGCCTCAGTCGCCAACTCCAACCTCATCGCCCGCCGGTCCATCGAGTCGGCCTTTGTCCAGAACAACGTCGCGACCTGGGCCTACACGGGAACCGGCCTGTTCGAGGGCAAGCGGCCCATCCAGAACCTGCGCGCCATCGCGTCCCTCTACCCCGAAGCCATCCAGGTCGTGGCCGCCCGGGCGTCCGGGATACGGAAGATTGCCGATTTACGCGGCAAGCGCGTTATCGTGGGCGCGCCGGGAAGCGGCACGGCCGTCGATGCCCGGCTTGTCCTCCAGGCCCACGGCCTGAAGTTCTCCGATCTCAAGGTGGACTACCTGGGATTCGCCGAGGCAGTCCAGCGGCTCAAGGACCGCCAGACGGACGCCGCCTTTGTCTCCGCCGGAATCCCGACCGCGAGCATCCTCGAGCTCTCGGCCCAGGCGGGCATCAAGATCCTGCCCGTCACCGGCGAGGGCCGCGCCGCCCTCCTCAAATTGGCGCCCTACTACGTCCCCGCCGTCATCCCGGGCGGAACGTACCGGGGCGTGGACAACGATGTAGAGACCGTCACCGCCCTGGCCCAGTGGGTGGTCGAAGCGGGCGTCCCCGCGGACCTGGTGTACCGGATGACGAAGGCCCTGTGGGAGTCCGCCGGCGGCAGGCCTTCGGCGGCATCGGTCCTTGCTGAGGCCCACACCAAGGGGCGCGAGGTGACCCTCGGGACGGCCCTTCAGGGCAACGGCATCCCCCCCCATCCCGGCGCCGAGCGGTATTACAGGGAAAAAGGGATGGTCAAATAATGACCCGCCAAACCCTCTTCGCGCGCCATACCCCGCCCGGCACGCTGATCGAGGTCAAAGCCCACCACTCCGTTGAAGGGGGGTTCATCACCGACCGCCTGCGGACAATCGGGGGCAGCCGATTCGTCCTCACCGCCTCCCGCTTCTCTGCCCAGGGAGCGGGTCTGCCCGCGTCTACGGCGCCGGGCGAGACCTGGACCCACCGCCCGGGCGCGTTCAGCGTGGAGGGAAGGAAGCGCGTCACGGGCCGCATCCTCCTCCGGGTGGGAGAGAAAAATTTAAATCCCATCCGCGTCGGGAGCGATTCAGCGGACCCCGGGGGCGGGGTCGTCCCAAAGCTCGGACCGGGGCTTTACGAGATCGAAATCCGTCGCCGCTCGCTGTTGAGGTGGGTCTTTCTCTAGCGCATCGAAAACCTTTCCGATTCCACAGACGCCGTCCCCGCGCAGGCGGGGATTACGCAGATTCCGGAAACAACATGATTGACACCTCTGGTTGTCCTTCCGACAGAGGGCTTGCCCCAACGAGGAATCTCGCCTCGCGCCCCTGATTTTTGCCCGCCTCAATCTGCATAATCTGTGGATCGCCTCGTCTTTCGGTTCTTAGCCTTTTTCAACCTGTGTAATCTGCGTAATCTGTGGATCGCCTTATCTTTCGTTCTTATTTCGAAAACTATGGTGTGCGAGGAGACGGAAATCAAGCGGAATTAAGGGGTTTGAAGGAATTGGGCAAGAACTGGGAGGGGAGGGGGCCGGCTTCACCGGCGCTTGCTGTGAAGGCGCACCTGACGCATCAGAGCCTCGGCCCTTGCCATGCCCGGTTCGGCTACGTCGAAACCCGCGGCCACCAAGCCACGCGCAGTCCATGTGTTACACGTATTGAGAAGGTGGAATTGGCCTGTGGCGGGATAGAACCGGCTGTCCGGGTAAAGCCCCGGCCCGGTTGCGGTCGCCCGCGCCCGGCCACGACGTTCGAAGGTGGCATCGATGAAATCGACGAGACGGCCCAGCCTCTTGGCATCAAGCGCAAGTGGAACGACCTCGGCGCTGGGATAGCGCCGCGCCGGGGCGACGGCCAAGCCGGCGACGTGAACGACGGACGGCGTCGGCACGACCGCTGCGCGGAGTGTCATGCCGAGGGTCACATTCTTTGCCGGATAGTACTCGGCATCGCCCCAGCCGAACTCCAAGAATCGGGCTTTTGGAAAGTCGGCGCCCTCGGGAATGCGGCCCGGGGGCAGGTCGGCCCGGGCGAGGACGATGCTGCTGTGCCAGCCGTTTGAGGTGACGAAGATGGTGTGTCTTTCGGCGGTGGAAGGGAGGCGGTCGATTTCCGAACGGAGCGGACCGGCCCGCTCGGCGGAACACGCGCCAACCACCAGGGCCAGGAGGAGCCAGGCGCCTGCGCGGCGCGCCGGCGCATCGTCCGACACACTCGTCTCCACCTTGCGGCGGCTGGGGAAGGAGATTCCACGCGCCATAGGCAGCGTCCGACTCTATGTGGGGGATGGGGTTAAGTTTTCAGAATTGATTTAGTATGGGAACCCGGTGAGCGGAAATCAAGTAGAATTAAGGGGTTTGAAGGAACCCGGCGGAAATCTGGGGAGATACCGGCCATCCCCTGAAGTTCAACGTGGGAGCCTCATCGGCTTTGAGTGGAGTCGTCGGAACACAAAATGGGGTCTGCCCCATTTACACCGAACCTGATAATTCAAGACCTGACCCCGTCAACTGCGACAAACACCCCCGAAGAATGGGTCAATCATCCGGAATTTGACGACAGACCCTTATCGCGGCATACTCCCGGATACAGATAATGTCGACATTGGTTCAGGAATTATTTGACTTTTGACTGCTATCGTATTCATTCACGCGGGGGAATTTCGTGAGTCGGCCTGATGCGTTTAAATTAGGTAGCCCTCTTCCTGGGTGGGACCCCACGCTCCCCGGGCAGCAGGTACGCCTGCAAGCTAATCCAGGCCGGGTCGGAATCACGACAGGGAGAACGAGGAACGCGGGCTCAAGGCTCTTGGTCGAGGTAGGGTTCGGACCCAACGATAGACAATACAAAGATTTTGAACTCCTTGAGCCATGCGGATTGGATGAAAGCCCTTTAGACCTTACAAGAGCCGGTCGCTTTGGCGGACCTGTAGACCTTCAACGTCTTCTAGGGTTCGAGAAGATAAAGGGAGAGCTCACCAATGTGCTCTACAGCATGGAGACAAGCAATACGGATTTCTACCCGCACCAATTCAAGCCGGTACTCAGATTCATTGAATCGTCAATAGGCCGTCTTCTGATTGCCGATGAGGTCGGCCTCGGCAAGACCATTGAAGCCATTTACATATGGAAAGAATTACAAGCTCGAGAGGACGCGCGGCGCTTTCTGGTCGTGTGCCCAAGTATGCTGCGGGAAAAGTGGAAGGACGACCTCTTAAACAAATTCAACATTACAGCAGAGATTGTAAATGCGGCCACCCTTTTGGAACATCTGACGGGCTATGTTCAAAGGGAGACACCCCATACGTTTGTGTACATTGCCAGTCTCGAAGGGCTGCGCCCTCCGGCTGAATTTGAGAAGGAAAGCATTACCAGCCCCCAGGCTCGGTTGGCGCGTCTTCTGGATTCGAATACTGCAACACCAGAAAGTGGCGTTCTCGACTTGGTGGTGATCGATGAGGCACACAACCTCCGAAACCCGTCCACGGCAAACAATCGCATGGGGGGATTACTACGAGATGCGGCGCGTCATCTATTGCTCCTGACAGCGACGCCGATTCAAATTCACAGTTCAAACCTTTATCAACTGATGCGCTTACTCGACCCCGACAACTTCTTTAACGAATCTCTGTTCGACGACATCCTGACTACGAACAAACCTGTTGTGAACGCTCTGCGTCACATTTGGCGGAACCCACCGAATATCGGCCCCGCTAAGGACTTTGTTGATGAGGCCCTTCGTTCCCCATACCTCAAGAATCATAGGACATTAAAACACGTCTCAGAACTGCTCGACACAAGCGTTGCTCTAGACCTGACTGCTCGAGTGAATATTGGACGAATGATCGAATCTTGCTCTCTCTTAGACCAACACATGAGCCGGAGCCGGAAGCGCGATGTCCTGGAAAACCGCGTTGAACGATCCCCCCAAACCCTCAATGTCCATTTCAATGAGCTTGAAGGACGCCTATACGAGTTGGTCAGTAATCGAATCAAAGAACAGGCATTGCATGCGCAAGGCGTTTCTGTCTTCACCCTAATTATGAGGCAGCGTCAGATGGCCAGTTGCATGGTGGCCGCCCTCGAAGCTTGGCGGGATAAGGGCTTTATCGAGGAGTTGCTATGGGAAGACTTCGGAATATCCCATCCAACGGGGGGAGAAGAGAGGAATTCAGACAATGACCAGGATCTCTTTGATCTGGTTTCCGCTGCCGGTCTGGTGAACCTCAGCGAGCTTGAGAAGAATGACTCCAAGTTCGATGAATTGCGGGACTTCTTCAGAAAAGAATTCAGGAAGAATCCCAAGGAGAAATTTGTTCTATTCGCATACTTCCGAGGCACACTATCGTACCTCCAGAGAAGGCTGGAAATGGAGGGAATTAAAACTTGTTTAATCATGGGGAATATGGGAGATGCCAAATGGGATGTACTTGACGACTTTCGTTCGTCGACTGGCCCGATGGTTCTCCTTTCCTCTGAAGTGGGAAGCGAAGGGATTGACCTTCAGTTCTGTCGCTTTATTGTGAATTATGATCTTCCTTGGAACCCGATGAAGGTCGAACAGCGAATCGGAAGGCTGGATCGCCTTGGTCAAAAAGCAGACAGAATTTCGATCGTCAATCTAGTGCTCGATGACACAATCGATGATCGGATCCTGATGCGGCTCTATGACCGAATCCGAGTGTTTGAGGAGAGCATTGGGGATTTGGAAGACATTCTAGGGGAGATGACCGAGCAGATGATTGAGGACTTACTAAATCCAGCTCTAACTGACGAGGAAAGAGAAGTCAGGGCGGACGACAATACGATGGCGATCTTGAATAGAAGGAAGCATCAAGACACGTTGGAGCAGGAGGCCATCAATCTTCTTGCATTTTCCGATTACATTCTGGACTCGATTCGTGACAGTCGGGCGAAAGGCAGGTGGCTCCGTCCGGAGGAACTAATTTCCCTAGTTAGGGAATTTCTTCTCAGCAACTACCCTGGGACTAGCGTTGATCGCCACAAGGAGCTGCCCTTCACCTACGACATCGAGTTAACCGATTCCGCGCAGGTCGACCTCAGATTATTCATCAACCAGAGTCAAACGAGCACGCCCACCCGGCTTCACTATAGCCAAGGCCATGTGAGATGTCTTTTTGATCCCAGGAAGTTGGCGGAAGCCGGAAGAAGTGTCGAAATCATCGAACCAACACACCCGCTTGTCAAATGGATCCGCTCCAGTTTTGAACAAGATGAGACACGTTTCCACGCAGCATCGGCGATTCGCCTAGATCGAGACAAAACCAATGTCGAGCGAGGGCTTTTTGCTTATGCTGTCCACCGCTGGAGTTTTCGGGGGATGAGGTCAGACATTCGCATCGTTTATCAAGCTGCAAGCGTAAAGGATGGCCACCTTCTTTCGATCGATGTTTCCGAAGGGCTCGTTGGAACTGCTGCGTTAGAGGGAAACTCTCAGCCGAACGCGATGAATCGGGTGAACGATTTCGGACGTGTTCTTAAGAATGTCGAGCATTGTGAAGAGGAGCTCAGTCGTCAGTTCAATGAGTACATGCTCAACTTTGAGGCGGAGAATTCGAGCCGATGCGACCTTCAGGAACAAAGCGCCCGAAAATACTTCGAGCGGCGGCAAAAAGAGCTAAGGGAAAGGATTCAGAAATTCGAAGCCGAAGGGAATCTCCGCATGATTCCACCCACCCAAGGTCTTCTTCGAAAGGTCGAGAGCGAATTGCAATACAAACTCAAGCTAATTGAGGGAAAGCGCTCTACCGATCCGTCTTTGACCACGCTTGCGGCAGGGTTCATTGTCGTCGAGGACTGAAGGGGGCTGAAAAATGTTCAAAAGATATCGCCGCATTATTGAGCAATTTCGATCGAGAGATAGAGAAGGGAAGACTCCTATCTCGCCCGAACAAGCTCTTCGCGCTGCCCCCCTCCTCGGATCCCCGGCGTTAGGCCCTTCCCTCGTTAAAATAAATCTAGGCATTGATTTTGGGACCCGGTTTACCAAGGTGGCCTACAGAAATGAGGCCCTTGAACAGTCAGGGCTTGTCAATATTGGCAACTCGAAAACCACTTGGTCCGAATCCTTGATTCCCTCGATTATCAAGATAGGGAATGATTCTAGGATCTATGCCGGGTTCTCCACAAAAGAATGGGAATCCTTGAGAGAGCCGAACTTGAGGACAGTCGACTACCTCAAAATGCGACTTGCAGATCTGGACGTACCACCGAGCAAAAAAAACCTGGCTGTTTAGACCCGTTCCGGGCGGTTCCGATGGACTTCTGATCGAGGCCTTAAACGCGTTGTATTTGGCCCATGTCATCAACAGGGCGAAAAAGTGGGTTTGTGTAAAGGAACAGAAAAACCTTCGCAGGAATGAAATTGCTTGGTCAGCCAAGGTCGGGGTTCCCGTTCAATATTATGACTCGCCTACGTTAAACCGGTTTGTTAGTGTGTGCTCAGGCGCGTGGATGATGGCAGATATGAATGACTTAAAGAGCCTAACTTTGTCGCAACTAAAAGACAGGTATTGCGAAATCAGAAGTTGGGCCAACACAGCGGAACTGGATGACCTTGATTTCAGGCCAGATGCGGAAATCGCTGCGGCAGTTCAGTCGTTTATTGGAAATCGAGAGTCCCGTGAGGGCGTCTATGTCTATTTCGATATCGGAGCTGGTACGTTGGATGGGGTTTCATTTCGTTACAAACGGGACGATGGAATCCCCCGAGTTCTCTTTTATGCAGGAAGTGTGAAAACTTTGGGAGTTAGTTACCTTGCCGAATGTATTCAACCAGAATCCCCCCTTGAAATTGAACAAGCACTCTTAGATAAAAAGGTTCTTCCTGACACCGTTATAGATGTATTAGTCGAAAAGACTCAAGAAATACGAGCTCTCGTTTCGCATGTGGTACTGGAGGCAAAACGAAGCGATATTCGTAGAGATTGGCTCGGTAGCGACAATCGGTTTCCGGTAGGTACGCAGGGAGAATTCGGAGGAATATCAAAACGAGATGGGATAACACTTCCTATTTTCATCGGGGGTGGAGGTATGCATTCACCATACTATAAAGATTCGATAGTTTCGACTTATTTAGATCGCCAGTTAAATAATCATCACATTCCCCGCTTCGAGTTATCTGAAGTACCCGTTCCAAGCTCCCTTGACCTGACACTTAATAAGATCCCCCCAAAGGAATTTCACCGGTTTGCCATTGCCTACGGGTTGTCGATTCCGGTGGGTGAAGCACCAGAAGTTGGGCTTCCTAGTCAAGCTCCCGAGGCCGAAAAACAGCCTTCGCGAAGCCCGGGTGTGGCTTATGAGGATACAAAGGACGCATACACATGAGAAAAGGATCGCCCTGTGCGGTTCAGGCGACACGGCCACCCGCGTGTAGCCGCGATTTGGTAGGCCGGGCGCGGGTCGGTGACCCTCCGGCCCGATCTCCGCTACGGGCTGCGCCCGCGGGGTCTGCGACCCTCGCTCTGATCGGGGCTACAACGTGAAATTCTCACGCTAATTGCCGAAACCAAGCGCTAACCCTGGACCCCAAGGACCTCCGAAGCCGGTTTTGCAACCCGAAGACGCTCCCCCCTCAAGGTCTTCCTCAAATGCCGGGTGGCTGCCTCGTCCAGCGCCAGGGTCTCCGGATCAAAAACGACGCCGTACACCTCCCTCGCCGTCTCGAGCGAGATGGCCTGCCGGTGGAAATCCGCCACGACCCGATGGGGGTCCCGGTCCAGGGGGTCGCCGAACCCGCCGCCTGAACCTTTTCGCACGAGGAGGAGGTCGTAGGACTTGACCGGCTTGAGCGGAGAGCTGGGAGAGACGTAGAACTTCCTCCCCTTGAGCTTCTCGAGGTCCCCGACGTCCCGGGGGCAGCGCGATTCTCGAAACCAGTCGCGAATGTCGGAATCCACCACCATCATCCCCTGGAGAGGCGCCGTGGGATATCCGCCGAACATGCCCCAGTTGTTGGAGGTCTTCCGACCGATACCGATGGTGCCCATACCGAAACGCTCCGTGCCGTACACCATATAGATCATCTCGGGGCCCATTCCCCCGGCGTATTTCCCGAACCCGCCCCCGTCCGGGAGATTCCGGCGACCCAGGTACATGAACGGCAGGTTCATCTCGATAATCTCCACATCGGAAATGCACGAGGTGGGGTTCATCGCCTCCGCGCCCGTGTCTACGCCGTCCCGGTATGGGGTGGCCCCGATCCCCGAGGCGAAAGTGTCCAGGATGACGCCCCCGCAGGGCGAGCCGTACTGATTGACCCCTCCGAAATAGGGCGTATTGCCGGTGGCCCCCGACCAGCCGGCATTCACATCCTCGTGGATTCCGGCGGCGTAGAGCATCTTGGCCACGCACTCGTGGGCCGTGGCCGAGATCAGCCCTCCGGTCGAGATGACGGCGAGGCTCACGGCGGCGGGGAACCGGCAGTTGACCACGGTGCCCTCGGGAGCGATGAGCTTGACGGGGGCAATCATCCCTCCATTCCAAGGGACATTCCAGAAAAGCTGGCCCGCCAGGACGACGAACATGCGGCCCCACGTCGCAGGGAGCGTGCTGTTGATGGCCCCCTCCACCTGCTCACTGCTGCCCGTAAAATCAAAGGTGACCTCGTCGTCCTCCTTCGACATCGTGCACACCACGCGAAAGGGTTTCTCGTATTTTCCGTACGTGTCCCCGTACATCCGCGACCGCCAGGTGCCGTCAGGCAGGCTTCGCAGACGGGCCCGCGCCATGACTTCGGAATCATCGATGATCTGTCTTGAGGCGTTCTCCACAAAGTCATAACCGAACTGCTCGATGAGCTTCAGGTACCCCCGGGTGCATACGTTGTTCGCTGCGATCTTGGCTTTGGTATCAAGCCCGATGAGATGCGGGTCCCGCACCTGCTCGACGATCGTCTTGAACACGTCCTTTCTGAACTTGCCCCGTTCGACGATCTTGAGACCCAGAATCCGGATTCCCTCGTGGAAGATCTCGGTCGCGGATGGGGGCTGCCCCCCCGGCTCAATGCCCCCGGTTTCGGGGGTGTGAACGAAGCAGCCCGTCCAGGCGATTCGCTGTCCTTCATAGAAGATCGGTTTGATGATGATTTGATCGGGGAGGTGCTGGCCTCCGATATAGGGGTCGTTGAAGAAGAGCTGGTCACCGTCCTCGATCCCCGGGTCCTCCTCATACCACTCGATGGCCTTCAGGATAAAGTCCCGTGCCCCGGTGCAGTGGATTAGGATCCCGGCCGCCGTCAGGATGGGGATCCCCTCCGAGGTGTAAAAGGAGCACATCGTCTCCCCGCCCTCGACGACAACGGCGGAGCCGGAAACCATCTTGATGGCGATCCGTCCCTCCTCCAGGAGATGGAAGAGGCGGTGCCGGAAGATCTCGTACCGAATGGGGTCCAGGGGCATGGCGATGAATCCCTCCCGCGGTCCCATGGGACGGGAGGGGAGGTCCCCTCCCCGCATGGGGGCTGACCATGGCGTTTACTGAAACTCCGTTGGGTTCACGAGCGCGCCGGACCCGTCAGCGGATCCGGATATCCCAAACGATGGGGTCGTTTCCCTCCTCGAGCTGCGGGCAGTAAGGGTCCACCTCAAGAAGGGTTCCGCATCCGGGGCAAAGAAACTCTTGATACACCACAAAGGAATCCTCCCCCGACAGCACTTGGCGCAGGGGAAGCGTATCCAACTTGCGCTCGATGTACAGGGCGTGCTCCTTGTAGTTCTCATCCACCCGGCAAAACCGGTGGCCGCAGCGAACGCATCGGATCAGGCGCCCTTCTTCCGGGTCGTCCAGGATCTCCAAATACTCGTGGATGCGCACGGATACGCTCTCCTCATCCGTTCCAGGTCAGCTCCATGTTGCGGTACCGATCGACCCGGCCCCGCATGGAAGAGGTGATCAAAACCGTCGTGTGCGGGGCCTCGATTACGGCGGGACCATCCACCACGTTTCCCGGCCGCAAACGGGCATAATCATAGACCACCGTGGAGAGAAACTCCTTTTGCCCCGTGAAAAAGACCTGCCGCTTCTCCTTCAGGGACGAGCGGGATGGCAGCGCTCGACCTCGGGGAAACGTGGCCAAGCCGGGCTTGGCGGTCCGGCCGATGGCATCCACCTGGTAGGAGATCAACTCTATCCCCGCCTCCTGGTAAGCCGATCCCTCTCCATAAACCTCCTCGTACTTCTTTTCAAACTCCGCCATGACGGCGCGGATGTCTTCGGCGGTGTAGCGTTTGACCGGAACCGGAATGTCCAACTCGTTCAGTTGGCGGCGGTAGCGCATGAAGAAGAGCCTGCGGAAGGATACGTCCTTGCGCCTGAACCCCTCTTGCCGCATCACGGCGTAGAGCTCCTCCTCAATCATCGACATCCGGTCGTTGAGGACCCGGGGGTCCACCGGCAGGAGGTAGCGGAAGGACCGCTGCGCCGTATGTACGACGTCCGCGGTGGCCACGCCCAGGGCGGAAAAGACCGCTGAGGTGGGAAACACGTATATCCGCTCGACGCCCAGGTCCTTGGCGTATGCGGCCGCATGCATGGGCCCCGCCCCTCCGTACGCGTAGATCACAAAATCCTCCGGCACCTGCCCGCTCGAGACCACCTGCTTGCGCACGAGGTCGGACATGTGCCCGTTGATGATGTCGTAGACACCCGCCGCCGCTTCCGTCAGTGTCATTCCCAAAGGCCCGGCCACCTTTTCCTGCAAGGCCTCTTCCGCGCGTTGCCGACTCAACTTCATCCGTCCCCCCAGAAAGTAATCGGGGTTCAGGATGCCGAGCAGCAGGTCCGCGTCGGTCACCGTCGGTTCGGTTCCGCCGCGATCGTAGCAGGCCGGGCCGGGATCGGCCCCCGCGCTCCGAGGTCCCAGTCGCAGCCTGCCCGTGACGGGATCCACGGCGGCGATGGTCCCGCCCCCGGCACCGATGGATTCGATTCCGATCATCGGCCATGAGATGTGGAACCTTTCCACGACGGGTTCCCGGAGGTAAGGCCAATGGCCGTCGATCAGCAGCCCGACGTCGAAACTCGTCCCGCCCATGTCGGTGGTGATGACCTTCCGGTGTCCGAGGTGGTCGGCCGTGTACTTCGTGGCCATCATGCCCCCGCTCGGGCCCGATCCCAGCGTCCCGATGGGCACGAGGTTGTCCATCAGCACGACCCCCCCGTTGGCTTGCATGACAAGCAGCTTCCGCCGATATCCGCCGGAGCGGAGTCGGGCATCGAGACCCTGGAGGTAACCTTCAACGGTCTTTCCCAGGGTGGAGTTGAGAATGACTGTGTTGCTCCGGGCGTACTCCCGCACCACCGGGCAGATTTCGCTGCCCAGGGAAATGTACAGGTCGCGGTCGCCGTACAGTGTGATCGCCAGCTCCTTCAGCTTTCGCTCATGCTCCGGGTTAATGAAGCTGAAGAGGAAGTTCACCGCGAGGGCTTCCACACCTTTCCGCTCGACCAACGCCCTGAGCGCCTCTTCCACCTCCTCAAGATTCAGGGGGATGACGACACGGCCCTGGAAATCGATTCGCTCGGTGACGCCCACAATGAGGTCTTTGGGAACGAGAGGGTCGGGTTTCACCGCCGTGGCCTGGTGCTTGATCTCGTCCTCCGTGAGGCCGGCCACCCGCCCGATCCCCCTCATGATTAAGGTGGTGTCCTCGAATCCGCGCGTGGTGATCAGGCCCACACGGCTGCCCTCCCGGGTGATGAGGGCATTGGTGGCGATAGTGGAGCCGTGTTTGAACTGCCGGCACCGGCTCAGAAGTTGGCGAGGCGTGATCCCCATCTGTTCGCTCACGCGCTCGACGGCGTGAAGGACGCCCTCCGCGAAGTCGTGCGGGGTCGTGGGAGATTTTTCGACGTAGACCTCACCGTCGTCGGACATGACGGTGACATCGGTAAAGGTCCCCCCAGTGTCCGTTCCAATATGGTATGAGCGCCCTTTCGCCATCTGCGCTTCCGAACCTCCTCGGGGCATCAGTGATGTCCTTCTATACACTCGGTCAAGAGAAGCATTGCCCTTCAGTTCCTCGGGGCGTCCTATGTGAATGATATAGCCCATTTCCTGATTTTGCGGCGAGCACTACATATGGGCGTAAAATCATAGCAATCCCAAAAATAGAGGGCAATCCGTGCCGGACTTCGCGTTGGGAAACTGAGTCGATGGTGTGGCACGACCGCAGCGAAATTTTTGTGAGAAATCCGAGCGAGATGGAAGGGCGCAGGGCCGTGCGCCCTAAAGGGGGGGGGGTGCGGGTCCGCCGTCACGCTCCCATGGGGAACACAATGCTGGAACTTGGTCAGCACCCGTCCGTTGGGTAAATCATTGAAAGCGAACCAGTTCAATCGACCTGCCCCGTTCGGGCGTTTCAGTTGGTGAGAAATTCAGGTTAGTACTCTGCAAAAAGCTTTTGAAGAAAAGGGTCGGGACCCTCTGCCTCCGCAGAGGGCAGGCTTGGACCGGCCTTTACATTGCTCAACTTCGATGTCTCGGTAGATCGGACACCTTGCCCGAAAATTTCACTGGCCCCTTCGGCAAGGCCGCCCATTCTCTAAATCAACAACGCCCGCAGAACATCCAGATAAATTCCCGCCCCGTCGATCACGTCCCGCACGCTCACCATCTCGGCGTCGGTGTGGGCGAGGCCCATGTCGCCGGGGCCAAGACAGATGGCCTGCCGGCCCCGCACATAGAAATATCCGGCGTCCAGGGCGGCGTTCATGTAATAAGGGTTTGACGCCCCGCGCCGCCCGGCCACCGCCTCATCCGCCGCCGAGGGCAGGGCCGCATCGGGCGAGACCTTGTTAGCGTACTGAAATTTCCCGACGCGAACTTCCACCTTTGCAGGCGCGAGATCACCCAGGGCGTCCCGGATGGCGTCCACGGCGGGGCCGGGCTCCTCTCCGGGGAGGAGCCTCCGATCGAGCATCCCGACCGCCCGGCGGGGGATGGTGTGGCTTGCCCTTGGGTGCGTCTCCGCCCCCGTGGCGACCAGCGTCACCGGGCCCAACGCGGGGTCCGCCGGGGGAAGCTTCACGTCCTTCAACCGCCGGATGCAGGTCGCGAAGGCGTCCAGGGCGTTCACCCCCAGGTCGGGCGTGCTGCTGTGGCAGGATTTTCCGGTGATCTCCACCGGGACATCCACCCGTCCTTTGTTTCCCAGACAGACTTCGTTGTTCGTCCCCATGACGATGACGGCGTCCCCCGGGACGATCCCGGCGGAGGCCGCCTCATCGAAAAAAGTCGTGACGGCCTCATGACTCCCCGTCTCGCCCGCCGTGTTGACCAGGAGAAGAAAAGAACGTTTCAAAGCGCCGGGTTTGTCCGAGACAAACGCGCGGACCGCCTCGACGGCCGCGGCCAGGGCGCCGATCTGCTCGCAGGTCCCCCTGCCCCACAAACAGGTCCCCCGCTGGCCGTACTTTCCGCCGTCAACCTCTTTGGGCGTGTAGGGGTCGGGCATGGATTCGGCGGGGAAGTTTCCCGCGTAGGCGCAAAGGACGAGGGGGAGGGGGAGACGGCCGGCCTCCCCCTTCCCCTCTCCCCGCTCGGCTGAAAGCCGCCAACCGACGCTACCAGCCGAATCGCGGAAGACCTGATCGAAGGCGTCCTCCGGCAGCTCCGGCCGGACGGCCTCCTGGATGTAGGCCCGAACGCGATCCATCTCGGGCTGCGGGCTGGGAAAGGCGATGAGCCGCTTCAACGTCTCCAGGAGCCGGGCTTCATCGATGGCGGCGCTCAAAGCGGACCGTGCCTTTGTGAATGGGTCGGGGGGGGGGGGCGCGGGCCAGAGGCCGATGGCGTAGCCGTACCGGCGGAAGTCCGCGCCGGCGAAAATCGCGCCGCTGTCCGGGTCGCGCATGACAACCTTGGCCGAGCCGAAGAGCAGCCTGCTCGCCTCGGCCGAGCCGAAGACATGCCCCATGGCCTCGAGCGCCCGGCGGACATCATCGCCGATTTCGGCTTCAAGCATCGGGATGCCCTCCCGGTCGATCGCCCAGCGGGGGGCCTCGATGGCGGTCTGGACATCCATGCCGAAGTCCACCAGATTGAGCGCAATCTGCGTCAGCGTCACCGTCTGGGCGGCCGCTCCCGGCGTGCCGAACGAGATGAGAGGCTTCCCGTCCTTCACGGCCATCGCCGGGCTGAGCGTGTGCGCCGGCCGCTTGCCGGGCGCGAGCGTGTTGGGATGCCCCGTCTCCAGCGTGAAGCCACAAAGCCGGTTGTTCATGAGGATGCCCGTCCCCTTCGGGACGAATCCGGAGCCGAAGGGATGAAAGACGCTCAGGATGTGGGAGACGGCGTTGCCCCGGTCGTCCATGACCGTGACGTATGCCGTCCCGCCCTTGGGCTCTCCCGCCGTCTTGCCACCCGCCCGGGTCGGGTCGATGCCGGCGCGCAGCGCCGCGGCATGCCCCTCGGACAGGAGGCGGTCCACGGGAAGGTCCGAGAAATCCGGGTCGGAAATGTGGGGACGGCCGGAGGCGAAACAGACGCGCCGGGTCTCCATCAAATGGTGGAGGAGCCGCGCCGAATTATGCCCCATCCCGGCCACGTCCAGCCCGTCCAACACACGGAGCTGCATGAGCATCAGTATCCCCCAAGAGTTGGGCGGGATTTGATGGAACGTCAAACCCCGATAGGGCGCGCTCAGGGGCTCGACGACCCGGCAGGAATAGGCGGCAAAATCCTCTTCGGAGAAATATCCCCCGGCTTCGCGGATGCCTGCCACCAGCTTTTTCGCAACGGTCCCCTTGTAATACGCATCCCGGCCGCCTTCGGCGACGGCGCGCAGACAATCGGCCAGCTCAGGCTGTCGAATCAGCGTCCCGAGCGCCGAGATCTCACCCTCCGGCATAAAGGGGGAAGGGCCAACTCCGCCTTCGGTCAACACTCCCCCGTTTCTGCCCAGCCATTCGATGAACCTGGGGTGAACCGGAAATCCTTCCTCGGCGAATTCAATCGCCGAAGCCAGGGCTTCGCCGAGCGTCCGTGTTCCGTGGTCGGCGAGGGCCCGGGCCCAGCCGTCCACCACCCCCGGAACGGTTGAGCATCGGGGGCCGTGGTCCGGAATGCCGTCCGGGTGCATCGCCCGGTCCGCCGCCGCTGGAGCCGGCCCGCAGGCGTTGATCCCGATGACGCGCCCGGTCCGGCCGATCAGCATGAACCCGTCGCCGCCGATGCCGCACGCCTGGGGATGAACGACGGTCAGGACCGCCGCCGCCGCCACGGCCGCATCGACGGCGTTTCCGCCTTCGGAGAGCATTCGCACACCGGCGGCGGCCGCCGCCGGGTCTCCGGCCGCCACGGCCCCGCGACGGCAGACAATCATGGGACGCATCGCCGACATGACGCGGCTCCCTCCCCCTTTTTTCAATTCACCGGCAGTGCCGGACGCGGCAACCGATCGCACGGTCCGCGCCAGGCCGGGTTTCTCATCAGCCCCCCGCGACAGCGAGATTGCGCGGACCGGTTGACCCTTGGCCTCCGCGCAACACCGCGATTGGATCCGGCGACTCCGAAAACAACCAAAGGAAGGCCGCCCTTTTTTTCGTAAGAGATCCAGGTGGGGGCGCACCCACCCGCAACCCGAAAATCAGTCTGGTTCGAAAATCAACGACAAACGGGAAAATCCGGCAAGCCGGACCTCACCGGGTCGCGTGTTTCTGCATAAAATCCCGCAAGGCCTGGTCCGCCGACTGCCAGAGATCGAAGGTCTCGAACGGGTTCCCTCCCTCCAGGGGGAAGGGATCGATGGCCTTGTCTCCATAGTCGACAATCATCTCCTGGGCCGCGCAGATGAAATAGTAGGCGTCCTCCCGCGTGACCGCCTGGTCCGGTTTCGAGACCTTCCTTTCCGCCACATTCGCGTCCACGGCTAGGCTTTCCAAGCGTTTTTCAACAAACGCGTCCCGGCCCCAGGTGCGGACCATCCGCGAGACCATATCCACGATGTGCGCCCACTCCTTGGGGTCATCCACCACCATGTAGGAAGCGGCCTCGAACCAGGTCTTCTGCCTCTGCCGGCCTTCCGCCAACTTTTCCGCCAGGCCGGCCAAGGCGGCGTCGAGGTCCGCCTTCTCCCGGATCGCGATAAACGGCCGGCGAAGCTCTTGGAGCTTGGCCATCTCCTCCAGCGCGGACAGGGCGAGAAACTGGGCGGAGGGATAAGACCCCCGCTCGAAAAGGGCGATGGCGTCCCCGGCAAGGCGCTGGGCGTTGCTCAGGGCGCCGCGCAGAAAATCTCTTAAAAATTCTTCCGTCTCCGCCGGGACCTTGTACATGGCCGATCTCCTTCCTGTCATGCCTCCCCCGACCTTCGTCAACCCGACCGGCCGGCGGCCATGTCAAACGTTTTGAACATGGGCAGGCCGTAAGACTTGCAGATCTGCTCGTACTTCCGGTCACCAACCTCTTCGACGCGGCGCTGGATCTCGTCAGTGGTCGCGTACTTTTCGAGCACCAGCCGCCCGTTGCGGACGTGGGCGCCTTCGTGAACGAGGATCTCATCCCGCATGAGCCGCGCGCTCCGGGGATCAAGAATTTCGATCATCCATTTCTGGGTCGCGATGAGGATCGTCTCACCGAATATCTGAAGCGAGGCGGCGATCTCCCAAGGCGTCTGGTATTCGAACGTCACGGCGTACATCGCCACGTCCTGCTCCACCGGTTCGTACGCGCTCAGGTCACCGTTGGCCCCCAGCTCCTCCAATCGGTCCGAGAGCACCCGGTAGTGCAGGAACTCTTCGCAAAGCTGCCGGGTGATCAGGACCTTCAGGTTCACCTCGGAATCCGGGATCATGAGGAGCTGCTTCGAGGGGGGCATAACGCCCAGGAAGTACTCCCGGTACATCTGGGACTTCAGCATCCCGATCGTCCGCTCCTCCGACAGCGGCGTGCGGTCATGGTACACCTTCTCCTCCATCATCCCGGCGAACTCATCCGCCCTTGCAATCATCTTCTTCGCGAATTCCGTGCTGTCCATGGCCATGGCCATGCCCTCCCCTGTTTTCCCTCGGAACGGGCCGATGGAGTCGAAAGACCGATCCCGACGCCGTTTTTCAAGCCTGAACCAACGTAATCGAAAGTGTACTGAGGGCGAATGCGATTGTCCAATGGGGGCGCTTGCAGATTCGCCCGCTCCGCAAGCGAAAAAGCGCATCCAACAGGCTCGAAGGCAATTGGTTGCCCAACTCGCCCCATTTTGGGCTACACTATGGGCGCCCGAGACAGTTTTGGCGATTCCGGCGCAGGGAAACAAGGCCGGTCGGATTCGACAGGAGCCGGGTCGGACACTATCGTCCACGCGCGCCCGCGGATGAGGCGGGCCGGGAAAAAACCTCACGCAGGAGGAATTCAAAAGCGATGACTTCTCCGCTATCCTTTCCGGAGATGTTCAGCCTGGAAGGCAAGATCGTCGTCGTGACTGGAGGCGCCCGGGGACTTGGCCTGGGCATGGCGACGGGCCTGGCCGAGGCGGGGGCGGAAGTGGTCTTGGCCGACCGGCTGAAAGAAGAAGGAACGAAAAGCGTCCAATCCCTGAAGGGGCAAGGCCACAAGGCCCACTTCCATGAGGTCGACGTCGCGGACCGGGAACAGGTCTTCTCCCTGATGAAGGAGGTCGCTGAGATCCTCGGGGGCATCGACGTCCTGATCAACAATGCCGGCGTCGGCAGCCGGACCCACGACGGCCCCCACCCCGCCGAGGATATGCCGCCCGAGCACTGGCGGACGCTGATGTCGATCAATCTGGACGGCGTCTTCTGGTGCAGCCAGGCGGTTTATCCCCACCTGAAGACGCGGGGGGGGGGCAGCATCATCAACATCAGCTCTATCTGGGGCCTCGCGGCCGGGCCGAGCTTCCCGGTGGCGGCCTACGCCGCCTCGAAGGCCGGCGTGGCCAACCTGACCCGACAACTGGCCGTCGAGTGGGCGCGGGACGGAATCCGCGTGAACGCCATCGCCCCCGGCGTGTTCAAAACGGACCTCGGCGGGGCGGACGCCCCCCTGTGGGGGAAAGAGTTCCGGGACCACGTTTACGACCGCATGCCGCTTCGGCGAATCGGCCACCCCGAGGAGCTCAAGGGCACGGCAATCTTCCTGGCTTCGGAGGCCTCCAGCCTCGTCACGGGGCACATCCTGCCCGTGGACGGAGGCTGGCTGGCATGGTAGGGCGTCATGGAGCACATCCGGAAAGCGCGCCGCCCCGAAATGCGGAATGCTCAACCGTTCCCTTTCCGGCTGAAAGGCCGAAAACCACAAGTTACGTCTCAGATTTTTCCGATGGCGACCGATAAATGAATTCGAGGTTGAATTCCATTTTTTTTCGTTCTCGCTCAGGCTGAAAGCCAAGGAAAGCGAACTTCAATGGAAGAGCAAGAGTGAAGATCATCCCCCGCATGACGCTGGACGTTCCGATCAAGTTGGAGGGAAGCAGCGTTTACCTCCGGGATGTCTCCATCAGCGGCGCCCAAATCGAGTGCGACCGGGTCCTGGAAATCGGCTCCAGGGCCGACCTTTCACTCAACATCCCGGCCGATTATCACCGATTCTTCGGTGAGAAAAGACAAATCTCCCTGCAAATGGACGTCAAGTGGTGCAATCCGCATCCGACGATCCCGGACCTTTACGAGGCCGGCGGTGAGATCACGTCCATCGAGGACCAGTCGAAGCGGGACCTGTTCTCCTACCTGTCGTTCTTCTGCGGCCCGCTCGACGTGGCGGATCAGCGAAAGGTCCGGTGGATCACCCGACATTTCTGGGGCGGGTACGGAGCCCCGCCCCTATGCACAAGCTGGGTTTTTTCGATGTAGGGGCCGGTCCCCGTCCCGGCCCGTCACACGCCCGCGGGGAACAGAATGTTGGGGTTCGCTCAATATACGCTCGTTGGGCAAATCGTTGAGATATAACCGGTTCATTCGACCTGTCCCGTTCGGACATTTCGTCTTGTGAGAAATCCAGGTTAGGCCCAGCCCCTTTTGCGACCCGATCCCCCGCCGCCTTCCGAATCCTCGACAACCCTTGCCACGCCCGACCCAAGGGCTTATCTCTTGTGAGCAGACGCGCGGAATTCGGACCCGCGCCCCCTTCCCTTCCGACAACGGAAAGGTTCTTTCATGCGAAAAAAGGTGCTTATCGCGGCGGTGCTCCTTGCGGTGTTCGGGTGGGCCATGCAGCCCGCTCCCGCCCGGGGAGTCGGCGCCGTTCCGGAAGTCCCGTGGGAGATCCACGAGGAGACGCTCCCCAACGGGTTGAAAGTCCTCCTGCTGCGGGATTCGCGGGTCCCGGTCGTCACCTTCATGATTTGGTACCGCGTAGGCGCCCGAAACGAGCTGCCGGGCAAGACCGGGCTGGCCCACCTCCTCGAGCACATGATGTTCAAGGGCACAAAGCGCTTCGGCGCAAAAGCCTTTTCCAACATCGTTCAGCGCAACGGCGGCCGGCACAACGCGTTCACCAGCCAGGATTACACGGCCTACTTCGAGCGCATCGCCGCCGACCGTGTGGAAGTCGCCATCGAGCTCGAAGCCGACCGCATGAAGAACCTCCTGCTGGACCCCAAAGAGTTCCTGCTCGAGCGCAACGTCGTTCAGGAGGAGCGCACGCGCAGCGTGGATGACAATCCCACTTCCTTTCTATGGGAAAACCTCCGGGGGGCCGCTTACCAGGCGCACCCCTACGGCTCGCCGGTCATCGGCTGGGAAACCGACATCCAAAGGCTCACCCCCCATGAGGCGTGGCATTTTTACAAGGCGCACTACACTCCCCGCAACGCCTTCATCGTAGCAGTCGGCGACTTCGAGCCCGAGCCGATGATGGCGCTGATCCGCAAGCACTTCGGCCCCATTCCGGGCGGCCGCGCCGCGCCCCCCGTAACCGCCAAAGAGCCCCGACAGCGGGGCGAGCGCCGGATACGGGTGAGGAAACCGGCCCGGCTTCCTTATATCGGCGCCGCCTTTCACGTTCCCACTTACCGGAACAGCGATGCCTACGCCCTGGATGTTCTGGGCGAAATCTTGGGGGGGAGCGGAAGCGCGCGTCTCGATCGGATCCTCCAGCGGGAGAGGCAGCTCGTCCTTTCCGTGGGAGCGGGCTACCCGGGCATTTCTATCGACCCAGGGATGTTCACCGTTTATGCCCAGCCGGCTCCCGGCGTCCCGGTGAAACGGGTGGAAGCCGCCCTGTGGGAGCAGGTCGAGCGGATGAAGAAGACGCCTCCAACCCAAGTCGAGCTCCGGCGGGTGAAACGCCGGCTCGCGGCTGAATACGTCATCCGGCTGGATTCGCAGTTCTACCGAGCCATGGCCCTGGGACGGGCGGAGATCGCCGGGTCGTGGAAGTGGCTGACCGAGTACCTGCCGAAGATTGCCGCCGTCACCGCCAAGGACGTGATGCGCGCCGCCCAAAACCACTTGGTTAAGGAGAACCGCACTGTCGGAATTCTGGACCCGCTTCCGCTGGAGGGCCGCCGGCCCGCGGCGGGTCCGCGCGGAGGGGGGGGACACATTCAATGAAGCCGAAACGGACCTCCGCGCTCCTCCCGTTCCTCGCGGCGATTCTCATGGCAATCCTGCTCTGCGCCGGGTCCGTGGAAGCCCGGACACGAGCCACGCGGACGGTCCTTCCCAACGGGATGATTCTCATCCACATCGAACAGCGGTCGCTGCCGCTGGTTACGGTTCGAATCACCTTCCGCGCGGGCGCCGCCGCCGAGCCGGCGGAGAAGGCGGGGCTGGCCAATCTCACCGCCCAACTCTTGTCCGAAGGGACGAAAAACCGAACTGGAACCGAACTGCTCGAGGCGATAGATGAATTGGGCGGACGGCTCGGGTTCAGCGCAGGGCGGGACACGTCCAGGGGAGGGATAACGGTCCTCCGCTCCGACCTGGAAGAGGGTCTGCGTCTTTTCGCGGAAATGGCGCTCCATCCTTCTTTTCCCGAAAAAGATCTCCGCCGGACGGTGAAAGAGAACATCGGCCGAATCGAGCGGAGCAAGCAAGACCCCGCCTCCCTGGCCCGTGTGGCCTTCCGCAAAGCGCTTTACGGCTCCCACCCCTACGGCAGGAGGGTTGTCGGCGACGCGCCGACGCTGAGGTCAATCACGCGGGAGGACGTCGTCCGCTTCCACCGGGACTTCTACCGGCCGGGCGGGGCCATCGCCGTGGTCGTCGGAGACATCAGCCGGCCGGCGGCGGAAGCGCGGCTGAATCAGGCCTTTGCCGGATGGACGGGCTCGCCGTCCAAGGTCAAGACGTTTCTGGCCCCCAAGCTCCCGGAAAAGCGGAAGGTTGAGAAAATCCAAAGGGGGGTGGCCCAGGCGCGCGTGCTCTTCGGACATCCGGGGCCCCTTCGGGGAGATCCCGATTACTACGCCGTCCGGGTGATGAATTACATCCTCGGCGGGGGGGGGTTCGAGTCGAGGATCCTCAGAACCATCCGGGAGGAGCAGGGGCTAGCCTACAGCGCCTGGAGTTCCTTCTCCTATGGGCTCCAGGCGGGGATCTTCCAGGCGGGTCTGGGAACCCGGAACGAGACCGCCAACTGGGCCTTGGACGCCCTGTTCCAACAAATCGAGCGGATGCGTGAGGAGCCCGTGACGGAGAAAGAGCTGGACGACGCCAAGGCCTTCATCACGGGAAGCTTCCCCCTCAGCCTGTCGGGCAACCGGAACCTCGTAACCTTTTACACCTCCGTCGAGCTCTACGGTCTCGGCCTGGACTTCGCCGAAAGATACCCGGGGCTGATTCGCGGCGTGACCCGGGCGGACGTTCTCCGCGTCGCGAAGAAACACCTCCATCCGCGCAAGGGCGTCCTGCTCATCCTCGCGGACAACGAAAAGGCCAAGCTCAGGTATTAGCCGAACCTTTCCCTTCGTGACTCATGTCGGACTTGGTAAAAGGGCCCGAATACGCGGTGGGTCTATTGACCCGGTGGGGTCCGTCGACCCGCCCCTCTTCCAGATTAACCGCAACCAGCGCCTCCCGCTCCTCCGTTATCATGGCTGCGCGGACACGTAGCCTATTCCGTCCGAAGCCACCCATCGGCTGGTGTAGTGCAGAGAAGGCGGGCAAGATGCCCGCCCTACCTGCTGTTGAAAACACCGGGTTCCACCGTTCGGTTGGTCGGGCGTTTGGGTCGGATGACCCCTTGCCCGGCAGGAAAGGGGCATTCGGGTCTCGATATGTAAAACCATTTAC
>CAYRGS010000005.1:0-19361 GCA_964423875.1 uncultured bacterium | reverse complement strand
CTGGAAGGAAGGATCAAGAAAAGGGCGGCGACCCACTTGGCGTCGCCGCCCTTGGTACGGCTTGCGTTCCGGTCTTCTCCATCCATCGGCCGACCCGCCCATTGCATCCGGAAATTCGGCCGCAACCTACGACCCCATCTCCTCAGGACGGCTCCGCGAAAATGGGAAAAGCGCCGAGCTTACCTCACCTTGTCCCCCAGCGCGGCCTTGAGGTCCGGCCATTGGGGGAGGAAGCGGTTCGTGTACATGTCTTTGGTCGGCACGCGCCTCTTGAGCTTCTGAAGGGTCGTGAGCAGCTCGACCGTCTTGTCCATCTTGTCGTGGTCCATATAGCCCAGACCGTGCCGCCGGACGCCTTCGTCGAACAGATACTCAATCGCGATCGCGAACTGGCCGCGGACGATGTGCTTGCTCATCGCCGGGGCGTACTTGAAAAAGTTCTTGATGGCTTTGTCCGGGTGAAGCAATGACCACGCCCAGGCTTCCTGGTTGGCCTTCACGGCGTTGCGGACGAATTCGGGGTCGGAGGCGATGGTGTCTTCCCTGACAATGATTCCGTTGTTGTAAACCTTTACGCCATAGTCGCCAAAGGAGAACCACGCCACCTCTTTTCCGATTTTCTTGGCCACCTCGATTTGTTTGGGCACCTCGGTGGCGTACCACAGGGCCACGTCGATCTGACCAGCCAACATCGCGGGCGTGACCTGTGCGTACGTCATGTTGACCCACTTGACCGACTTGACGTCCAGCCCGTTGGCCGCGGCGAAAGCCGGGAAGATCACCCGGACGGCATTGCCCGACGGCGAGCCGATCCGCGCGCCGGCCAGGTCCTTGGGCGACTGATATTTTCCCTTGAAGAAAAAGGCGCTCATGATCGTTTTGGCGTGGCCCATGGCGACCACTTTGATCTTGATATCCGGGTTGTTGGCGCGCGCGTTGACCAGCGAGGCGGCGTCGGCGAAACCGATCGGGGCCACCCGGGCGGCGATCTTCTTGATGGTGTCCCCCGAGCCGAAGCCCCGCTTGTAGACCACGTCGAGCCCGACTTTTTTGTAAAAGCCGAAGTCCTGGGCCGCGAAGAAAGGCGCATGCTTGCCGAAGACGATCCAGTCCAAGAGGAAGGTTGTCTTCGCCGCCGCGGCCCGCCCGGCAAGCCCCGTCGCCAGAAACAGAACGACGGCCACAATCAAGATGCTTTTTTTCATGTTTCCCCCCTTCGTCCGACTGGGTTCTTTATGGTTGGAATGATGAGTCCCGATGGACTCACTGTGCATTATAGATATTTTCACATCCCGGTCAAATCCGCGGAAAGGCCGGAAGCACGTCGCGTGCAGGCGTGTTTCACCCCCTCAACCCCTGAAGGCGGCGCGCCTTCGCGCCCTCCTTCACCACCAAAGGGGAGCCGGGCGGCGGCCTGTCTCCAACCCCGGATTTCAGGTATGGTGGCCGTGGATTTCACGTGACCGGCGGATTGAAAGGTGCATCGGGGCGGCTGGCCGGGGCCCGTCCATGTCAGCTTCCCCAAGGACGTCTTCTCGGCCGAGACCGAGCCGCCGGACCGCTACGAGCCCGTGAACGTGTGCGTCCCCCTGGAGCGGCCCGAGCCGGACCCGGATCGGGTGGCGCGGGCGGCCGAAATGTTCCTGGCGGCAAAGAAACCCATCCTGCTGGCGGAGGGCGGGGTCCAGTGGTCGGACGCCTGTGAGGAGCTGCGGGCCCTAGCCGAAACGGCGGGATCGCCCGTGATCACGACGGATTCCGCCCGGGGCGCCGTCCCCGAAGACCACCCGCTCTCGTTCGGCGTCGTGGGGAGCCTGGGGAACATCACCGCCTGCGAAGCCCTGCGGGGCGCGGACCTGGTGGTGGGAATCGGGACCCGGTTTTCCGATGTTTCCACCGTCGAGTGGACCCTCATCGGAGAGGGCGTCCTCATCATCCAGGTGGACGTGGACCCCGGCGAAATCGGTCGGCAATATCCTTGCGCTTACGGGATTCAGGGCGACGCCCGGCGCTTCCTGACGGCGTTTCTGGCCGAGGCCGAAAGTCGCGGAGCGGGCCTCGGCGGGAGCGGGAGGCGTTGGCGGCCATCCCGCGTGTCCGGGGGCTGAGGGAAATGGCCGAGGCGGAGCGGGCGAGCCTGTTCGACGAGGACCTCACCGCACGGCCCATCCTCCCCCAGCTCATTGTTCGGGAGGCCATGGACCTGCTGGAGTCCGAGCCGGTCGTGTCCCTGGGATCGGGGACGCACAACGCCTTGGCCGGCAAATTCATGATGGGCCGCACCCGGCGCCATCTGCGGTCGGTGGGGCTGGGACAGATGGGATTCTGTTTCCCGGCGGCCCTGGGGGCCAAGCTGGCCCTGCCCGATGTCCCGACCCTCGTCATGGTGGGGGACGGCGACTTCGCCGAGATGGTCAAGCTGTTCGGCGCGCACGGCGAGCGGGTCGAGGACCCGACGAGGGTGCGCCCGGCCCTGGAGGCAGCCTTCGCCTCAGGCAAGCCGGTGGTCCTGGGTGTGATCATCGATCGGAACGAATTCCCCAGGTCCGTTCACGCTTTTTATCAGGGGAATTAGAAAAAGGAAGACCAGCGGGGCTTGTTGGCGGATCGATGTTCATCACGGCCGCCGTTTTCAACCGGATGGGCGGTTCACGATAGGAAACCGGACCCCGCCCGCGTTTTGGAGTTCGCCGAATGTTAGCCAAACGGATCATCCCCTGTTTGGACGTCAACGACGGCCGGGTGGTGAAGGGTGTGAATTTCCTCAACCTGCGGGACGCCGGCGACCCGGTGGAAGCCGCGGAGGCTTACAGCGACCAAGGGGCGGACGAGATCACGTTTCTCGACATCACGGCGTCTCATGAAGAGCGGCCCATCCTGTTGGATATCGTCGCGCGGACCGCGGAGCGGGCTTTCGTTCCGGTAACCGTGGGTGGAGGCATTCGGACAGTGGAGGACATGAGAGCGCTTCTCCTGGCCGGGGCGGACAAGGTGTCCATCAACACGGCCGCCATTCTGCGCCCCGAGTTGATCCGGGAAGGCGCCCGACGATTCGGCAGTCAGTGCATCGTCGTGGCTGTGGACGCCAAACGAAAGGAAGAGGGGCGCTGGGAGGTGTACACCTACGGGGGCCGGAAACCAATGGGCCGTGACGTCCTGGAGTGGGTCGTGGAGGCAACCCGGCTCGGCGCCGGAGAGATCCTCCTGACCAGCATGGACAGGGATGGAACGGAAGAGGGTTATGACTTGGAGCTGACCCGGGCCGTGGCCGACGCCGTTTCGATTCCGGTGGTTGCATCGGGGGGCGTCGGGAACCCTGAGCACATCCGCAAAGGCTTGGTCGAGGGAAACGCGGACGCGGCCCTGGCCGCCTCGATCTTTCATTTTGGAGAGTGGAGCATCGCGTCTGTGAAGGAATATTTACAAGAACGCGGTGTACTTGTCCGAATGGCCCCCTGATTATTGGAGACTGCTAGGGAGCTGGAGTGAATAACGAGCGTCACGGCCCACCCCAATTTCCTGAGTGCATCGAGTTTTGCGAAGGAAGGGAAAATGGAAAATTTGGAAGGGTTGATAGAAAAGGTGGTCTATAATGAGCGCGGGTTTTTACCGGCCATGGCCCAGGACGACAGCACGGGCCAAGTTCGCATGATTGCCTACATGAATACCGAAAACCTTGAAAAGACGCTGAAAACCGGAATCGTCCACTACTTCAGCCGGTCCAGAAACGAATTATGGAAAAAGGGGGAACCTCGGGCCACCTCCAGCATGTGAAGGCCCTGCACCTCAACTGCGTCTGGAATGACACGGGGGTTAAGACAAAACAGGGCAATCCCGCCAAATCCGCACAACAAAGCCCCATCCACCAGCTCGATCTTCGCTTCTCTCCGGTTCTTTCCGCATCTGTTCGATCACATAACGATCACCTATGCCCGGCTGCCAGGCCGCCCATCCCCACATCAAGGCCCGGGGGGCGGAAGCATCATCAACATCAGCTCGGTCTTGGGGCTGGCGGCGGAGCCCAGTTTTCCGGCGACGGCCTACGCCTCCGCCAAGGCGGGCGTGGCCAACCTGACCCGGCAGCTGGCCGTAGAGTGGGCGCGCGACGGCATCCGCGTGAACGCCATCGCTCCCGGCATCTTCAAAACGGATATCGGGGGCGAGATCGACAAACCGCTCTGGGGAGAGGCCTTTCAGGCCCACGTGAATGACCGCATGCCCCTTCAGCGGATCGGCATGCCGGATGAGCTCAAGGGAACGGCCATCTTCCTAGCATCCGAAGCCTCCTGTCTGGTCATGGGCCACATCCTTCCCGTGGACGGAGGCTGGTTGGCCTAGTAGGGGTGAGGGAGGGGGGGGGGGGATAAACCGGGTTTCGAAGGCGGCCGGACGGCGTCAGCCGGTGTCCTGGAAAATCCTGATGAGACGCCCCAACCTCTCAGACCCCGGAGGCTACAGCTCCACCGCCGCGGCGGGGATGGAAGCGTGGGCGGGATGGAGAACACGCGCGCGCACTTGGCGTTTGCGAATGGGTTTTAGAAACGGAATGAGGGCGATGGAAATCAGTCCCGCCGTCAGGCTGAAGAGTAGCGAGTACTGATACGTCCCGGAAATGTCGAACAACAGTCCGCCCATGTAACCGCCCGCGCCCATCCCCAGACTCGCCGCCACAACGGTCCCCCCGTAGATGGCGCCCAACCGCTTCGGCCCGAAGTACTCCCGCGTCAACAGGGGATACATGGGGCTGTTGCCTCCCCACCCGAATCCGAAGACGACGGCGAAGATGTAAAACATGGTCAATGAGTTGGAAATCATCAGAAATGGAATCATGCCCGTCTGGAGAAACAGGGTCAGCATCAGACCATTTCGGGACCCTATCCTGTCCGTCAGGGTCGGGACAGTCACCCGCCCGACGATGGCCGACAACCCCACGAGGCCCAGGACCCCCGCGCCCTGCTCGGGCGTCATGTTCTTGTCCGTTGCATAGGCCACAACGTGCACCAACGGCACCGAGTGGCAGATGCAGTCGAAATAATGCAAACCGCATAGGACCCAGTAGGACCGGTTCTTCCAATGGAACATCTCGGGCGGCGCCAATTCGGCAGGCGCGCCGTCTGGGGAACCGTTCGGGATCATATCTCCGCCGCGTTCTACGACTTGCCCCGTCTTCTCGCGGAACACCCAGATGGCCGGGAGGGCCAGGACGATAAATCCCGACGCCAGAATCACGAACGTGAGCCGCCAACCATAACTGGAGATGAGATAACGGGTGAGCGGGGCCAGGGCGAACAGCCCGATGCCCGTCCCCGCGAAAATCAGCCCTACGGCCAACCCCCTTTTCTTGTTGAAAATCCGCGCGATATAGGACATCAGCGGGGCATGGTAGGACGCCTTTCCCACTCCGAGCAGGAAACCGTAGAACAAGTAGAACTGCCAGACGGCCGAAATGTGGCTGTTCAGGTACATCCCAAGGGCCATAATCAGCGAGCCGACGAGGAGGACGCGCGCGGCCCCCCAGCGGTCCGACAGGCTCCCCATGATGAAAGAGCAGGCCCCCAGGACCAGCATGTTGAGGGAGTACGCCAGGGAGATCTCTGAACGCGACCATCCGAAATCCTGCGCCAGGGGCTTCAGAAACACACCGATGGTGAAGCTGGCCCCGGTCCCAAGGCCCATCAGGGTGAAACCGGCGGCGATGATCATCCAGCCGCGCGGGGAGATGCCGAGTCTGCGAATCACGGGAAGCGCCTCTGGAACCTAGGGGGTTTCAGAAAATCCTGCCAACGGATGCAAAATATCCGATTCTTCTAATTGCCGCGATTCTGCCATGAAATCAAGACAATCACAACCTGAAACACCGATGGGAGCCATTCAATCCCCACGCAACGGGCCGGTGCACCCGGGAGAAAGGCCGGACAGCCGAATCCCTTCGGAAACACCATGATAAAATGCAACCAAACCCACGAATCCGAGGCCGAATTCGATGACGCAATCCAAAAGGGTTTTTTTCCCTAACGCAAAAGGTCAGCGGATTGCCGGATGGCTGGACGCCTCCCCGGCGATGGATTCACCGGCCCCGCCCGGCATCCTCGTCTGCCACGGGATGCTCTCCAACAAGGACAGCCGGAAGCACGAGCGGTTCGCCCGGCGGCTCACGGCCGAGGGGTTCCTCGTCCTGCGGTTCGATTTTTCCTTCGTGGGGGAGTCCGAAGGCAAGCTCGAGGACATGACCATTTCTGGAGAAGTGGAAGACCTGGCGTCCGCCGTCTCATTCATGCGGACCCACACGAACGGGCCGCTTGGCCTGATCGGCTCCAGCATGGGCAGCGCCGTCGCGGCCCTGTACGCCGCCCGGGACCCCGACGTGTCCGCGATGGTCCTCATGGCCTCCCTCGCCCGGCCGGGCGATTCCAGCCCCGAATCGGAAACCGTTCACCGGAAGCGGGGCTTCATCGACACCCCCCTGGGAAACATCGGCCTCGGTCTGATCGAGGACTCGAAGCGGCAGGACGTCCTGGGGGCCGTCTCCACGACCCGGGCGGCCATCCTCCTCATCCACGGGGAGGCGGACGAGCTCATCCCCGTGAAAGAGGCCATGGACCTCTTCCACGCCGCGGGGGGCAAGAAATCCATCCACGTCATCGGCGGCGCCGACCACCGGTTTTCCGAGGATGAGGACGTGGAGGAGTGCGCCGGCCTCATCGTGGACTGGTTCCGCCGGCATATGGACGCCGAACCGAAATCCTGAACCACCGCTTCCTCCCAGGCCCCAAGCGGGTCATATTCATCTGAACAGGCTCCTCCAAATACCGATCACAATTGACATGAAATCACGAATTTCGTATTATTCGCCCACTGAACTCCAATTCAAGAACGAAGAGGTTGGGCCGTCCGCTGGGCTGAAACCCTGACCATGTGGGAGAATTTTCCATGGACAAGGCCGTCGCAAAAGCGCTTTTAGATGACATCAAGGCCGCCGGAATCGACTTCGTCGTCACCGTCCCCGACTCCCGCCTGCGCGATCTCTATTTCCTGATTCGCGAAGACCCCGACATCGAGCTGCACACGGCGGGCAATGAAGCGGTGGCGACCTGCATCTGCGGCGGGGCGTGGCTCGGGGGCAAGCGCCCCCTGATGATGATGGAGAACTCCGGCCTCCGGGTGGCCAGCGAATACCTAGCCCGACTCGGCATCTCCTTCGGGATACCCGTCATGTTCCTGATGAGCCACCGGGGCCTCATGGGGGACGGAAACTGGTGGGCCATCAACCACGGGGTGACCATGGAGCCGATGTTGAACGCCCTGCGGATCCCGTACTTCAAAATGGAACGTCCGGAGGACATCCCGGGGGCCTTTCTGAAGGCGCGGAAGACCCTTCAGGCGTCCCTGTTCCCCGTGGCCCTCATCCTTTCGGGAGATATCTGGTGAACCGATATGAATGCCTCGAGGTTCTGTCGCGCCATGTCGGAGACGCCCTCGTCATCCATACGGGCGGGGGCACCGGCCACGAATGGGACTCCCTACACCCCGGTCCCGCAAGCCTGGACGCTCCCGTCGGCGGCGTCGCCGGGCTGGCCCTGGGACTCGCGAAGGCCCTTCCCCAATGCAGCGTCATCGGCCTGGACACCGACGGCGGCCTTCTGATGAACCTGGGCGTCCTCACCGACATCGGAAACCTACAGCCGCCGAACCTCACGATCATCGCTTTCGACAACGAGGTCTACGAGAGCACTGGAGCACAGCCCTCCGCGAGCTCCGGCAATACGGACTTCGCGGCGATGGCTCGGGGCGCGGGCGTGGAGAAGGCGGTGGCCGTCCAGACGCTGGAGGCGTTCGAGAAATCCCTGGTTGAGGCACTGAAGGGGCTCGCATGCGACTTCATCGTCGCGAAGACGGAAATCGGGGCGAAGAAGGTGCCCTCCCTGGATATGAGCGGGGTCGAGATGAAGTTCGAGTTTGTCCGGCACATCGAGAAAATCACGGGCGTGAAAGTCCTCACCCCGCCCGAGCAGCAGATACCCAGTCATCTGGTAAAGGAGTAGCCCACGCGGGGGCACTTGAAAGCGGCTTGGCCTTCCCCCCCGAGGGAGAGCTGTTTACGTACATCCAACAGGGAAACTCGAACAGGTCTAAAAGAAACCTGTTGGATTCATTCCACCTCTTCATAAAACGATGAATATGGATGAGGAGGCCAGCCCTTGAGCCAGCGGCTCGCCGTTGTGGGCGCCGGAACGATGGGGCACGGCATCGCCCAGCTTTTCGCCCACCACGGGTGGGAGGCGGTCCTGATCGCCCGGAAGCGGGAATCCCTCGACCGCGCCCGGACGCAGATTGAAAATAACCTCTCGCTCTTGTCGCGACACGGCGCGGGACCCGGTGACGGCGTGGCGGCCGTCCTCGGCCGGATCTCCGCGACGACGGACCTCTCCAAAGGCCTCGCGCGGACGGACCTGGTCTTCGAGGCCATCCCCGAATCCCCCGACGTGAAGCGGGAGGTCTACCGGGAGATCGGAAAATCCGCCCCGGAGAACGCCCTTGTGGCCAGCACCACCTCGGGGCTGAACATCTTCGAAATTGCGCCCGACTTTCCCGGTCTCCACCGCCTCATCATCGCCCACTTCTGGAACCCGCCCTACCTCGTCCCCCTGGTCGAAGTCGTCCTCGGCCCCGAAACGGGGCAAGAGACGACGGACGCGATGATGGCCATCCTGAAGGCCCTCGGCGGCGCCCCGGTATTGATCCACAAGTGCATCCCCGGCTTCATCGGCGTGCGCCTGGCCTCGGCGCTCTATCGGGAGTGCGTCTCGCTCATCCAGGACGGCGTCACGGACGCCGAAGGGATCGACGCGGTCATGCGCGAGGGCCTCTCCCTGCGCTTTCCCATCCTGGACCCGATGCAGGTGCCGGACTTCGGCGGGCTGGACACCTTCCGGCTCGTCTGGGAGAGCATGTTCCCGGAGATCTCGGCCGCGAAAGAAGTGCCGCCGGTGGTGTCGGACATGGTGGACGGCGGAGACCTCGGCCTTAAATCGGGCAAGGGGTTTTACGATTACGCGGGGCATTCGCGCCGGGACCTTCTGCGGGAGCGCGACGAAAAACTCCTCCTGTGGCTCAAGGAGCGAAACCGTTACCGCCTGTCGATGTTCGTAAATCGAGATTCGTCTTCCTCCGTGGATGGCGGCCGGGATGCCCGCCCTACCGATTAACCGCCACACATATCTTTCCTCAAGGCGGTAGGCCGGGCGTTTGGGTCGGTTGACCCCTTGCACGGCCTGGGATCACTGGACATCCATTCAATGGCTGGGTCATAATTCGGCGTGGATCGAATCTCCAAATTCGGTCTTTCCCACGACCTTGCTGAGAGAACCGCATCACCCCGCCAAGGAATAGCAACATGAAATTCGGCGCATGGATTCCATCCTTTTCCCGCCACAAGATGGACTACTCGGAGGCGGAAGGAATCCGCGAATACGCCCGGAAGGCCGAGGACCTGGGGTTCGACGGGGTCTGGGTCATCGACCACCTCCTCTACGCACCCGGTCTGTACGGCATCTCCTGGCTCGAGCCTATGTCCGTCCTTTCCCACGTGGCGGCGGTGACCCAACGCGTCCGGATCGGGACCGCCATCCTGGTGCTCCCCCTGCGCAATCCCGTCCTGCTCGCCAAAGAGATCGCCACGATGGACTTCCTCTCGGGCGGGCGGTACGTCTTCGGCATCGGCCCCGGCTGGTACGAGCGCGAGTTCGAGGTGACGGGAACGCACATCTCCGAGCGGGGCGCACGGACGGATGAGATCCTCGACGCCGTCCGGATCCTCCTAACGCACGAGAGCACCTCTTTCGAGGGGAAGTATTACCGGTTCAAAGACGTCCGGATCGACCCCCTTCCCCCGAAGATGCCGGAGGTGTGGGTGGCGGGAGGCTCCCGGGTCCGCACCGACCTCTCGCCCGACAAGACGACCATCGCCAAGAGCGTCCTACGGCGCATCGCCAAGGCGGACGTCTTCGTCGTTCGGAACACCGGCTACAAGGATTGGGTCAAGCGGGACTTGGCGGCGGCCCAGGCGCATGTGGCCTCCGTCGGACGGGACCCCAAGACCCTCCAACTGGCCCACGTCCAGTTCACCCATATCGTCGAGTCGGGCGATCGCGGCAAGTGCCTTGAGATCCAGCGGCCCCACTTTGAATTCACGATGGGAACCCACCGGGACTGGGACCACCTTCAGGCCTGCTACCTGACCGGGACGATCGAGGACATGTGCGAGACGATCGCGGACTTGAAGGAGGTGGGCCTTCAGCACCTCATCATCCATCCTACGTCCACCGAACCGGAACAGATCGACCTCATCGCCAAACACTTTTTCCCCATTTTCAAGGACTGACCCCGTGAGCGCACAGAAACCCATCGACATCCGAAGCGACACGCTGACCCGCCCGTCCCCCGGGATGCGGCGTGCGATGGCCGAGGCCGAAGTCGGCGACGACGCCTACCGCGAGGACCCCACGGTCAACGCCCTCGAGGCCGAGGCGGCCGAGATCACCGGCAAAGAGGCCGCCCTGTTCGTCACCTCCGGGACGATGGCGAACCAGATCGCCGTCCGGATCCACACCCGGCCGGGCGACGAGCTGATCGCCGATGCCTCCTCTCACATCTACAACTACGAAGCGGGCGCCGCCGCGACCCTCTCCGGCGTCCAGTGCAGGCCCGTCCAAACCGAGGGGGGGCTCCTCTCGGCGGACCAGGTCGAAGCCGCCATCCAGCCCCCCACCCTCCCCCGCCCACGCACGGGTCTCATCTGCGTCGAGAACACGCACAACCGCGGCGGCGGGGCCGTCTACCCGATGGATTCCCTCCGGGCCATCCGGGACATCGCCCGGGATGGCGGCGTTCCCCTCCACATGGACGGCGCCCGCGTCTTCAACGCCGGCGCGGCCTCCGACACGCCCGTCGCGGAGATTGCCCGGCCCGCAAGCACCCTTTCCTTCTGCCTCTCCAAGGGCCTCGGCGCGCCCTTCGGCTCGCTGGTAGCGGGGCCGAAAGACCTGATCGAGGAAGCGAGGCGTTACCGCCAAGTCTTCGGCGGCGGCATGCGCCAAGCGGGGATCATGGCGGCGGCGGGACGCTATGCCCTGAAGCACAACGTCGAACGGTTGCCCGAGGACCATGCCCGGGCCGGGCGGCTGGCGGAAGGTCTGGCGGCGATCCCCGGCGTGACGCTCCCCTTCGGGATCACGCCGACGAACATCGTCGTCTTCGACATCGCGGGGACAGACCGAACGGCCCAGGCCCTGGCGGCAGCGCTCAAGGAAAGGGGCGTCCTCGTGAGCGTCCTCGGCGAAACCCGGTTCCGCGCCCTGACGCACCTGGACATCAGCGATGAAGACATCGACCAAGCCCTCCAGGAGATCGGGGTTTGCTTGAAATCCTGATTCGGATCGCCAACGCGCCGGGACGGAAAGTTACGCGGGTCTAGCCTCGCCGAGGCATTCGGGATCGGGCCGCCGGGGTCCGGGCCTATCGGTTCGCATTTTTCGGTTGCGCATTCCCCCAAGGACCCATACAATCGAAGTGAGGGGGAAACCATCTTAATGACCGATTTCAACTACGTGGGGAAGCGGGTGCCTTCAATCGAGGCGCCCGACAAGGCCCAGGGCGCCGGCCGTTACGTCACGGACCTGAACCTGCCGGGAATGCTCTGGGGGAAGATCCTCCGGAGCCCCTACCCCCACGCGCGCATCCTGAACGTAGACGCCTCAAAGGCCCGCAAGCTCCGCGGCGTCAAAGCCGTCGTCACCGGCGACGACCCCCGCAACGTCCTGCACGGCCCCATCATCGCCGATGAGTACATCCTCGCCAAAGATAAGGTCCGGTTCGCGGGCGAAGAAGTCGCCGCCGTCGCGGCCGTAGACCCGGACACGGCGGAAGAGGCGTGTGAGCTGATCGGCGTCGAATACGAAGAGCTCTCGTTCGTCACCGACCCCCAGGAAGCGGTCCGGCCGGACGCGCCCTCCATTCACGATGTCGAGAACAACATCGCCAACGCGGGGGACATCCTGCACGGCGACCCGGACGCGGCCTTCGCGGACGCCGCCGCCGTCGCGGAGAACACCTACGGCACCTCCACCGTCCACCAGTGCTACATGGAGCCCATGGCCTGCGTATCGGAGTTCGACACCGGGGGCCGGCTGACGATGCACCTGGGGGTTCAAAACCCGTGGATGGCCAAGATGCGCTATGCCGAAATCCTCGGGATGTCCCAACAGGACGTCCAGGTGATCCATACGTTCATCGGCGGGGGCTTCGGCTCCAAGATGGAGCACAGCATGCACCTCATCACGGCCCTGCTGGCGAAAGACGCCCGCCGGCCCGTGCGGATCGACCACACCCGGGGCGACGAGTTCATCGCCACCCGGCCCCGCGTCGCCATGACAATCTACAACAAGCTCGGCGCGGACGCCGAGGGCCACCTCCTGGCCAAGGAAGCGGACGTCCTCGCCGACAACGGCGCCTATACGGACTACGCCCCCGCCATCACCGGGATCGCCGCCTACCGCATCGACAACATGTACCGCATCCCCAACGTGAGGAGCCGGTTCCGCCTAGTCTACACCAACAAGGCGCCCTCGGGCGGGTTCCGGGGGTTCGGCAACGCCCAGGGGGCCTTCGCCATTGAATCCACAATGGACATGCTGGCCGAGACGCTCGGGATGGACCCGGTCGAGCTCCGCCTCCGGAACCTCGTCCAGCAAGGCGACACCACGACCCACGGCTTCTACATCGGCAGCATCGGCCTGCGCGAGTGCATCGAGGGCGCGACCCGGGCCATCGGCTGGCGGGAGGGACGCAACCGCAACGGCTCCCCCGCGGCCGAAGGCAGGGTTCGCCGCGGCGTCGGCATCGCCTGCTGCATTCACGTAGCCGGGTTCCGGGGGTTTTTCAAGGAATTCGACGGCTCCTCCGCCCGTGTCCGGGTCAACGAGGACGGCCACGTCTTCATCCTGACCGGGGAGGTGGACATCGGACAAGGCTCCCGGACCATCATGGCCCAGATCGCCGCCGAGGAGCTTTCCGTGCCCATAGAGGACGTCCGGGTCTCCAACGTGGACACCAACGTCACCCCGGCCTGCCTGGGGGCGTTTGCCACGCGGACGACGACACTGGGCGGCAACGCCGTCCTGAACGCCGCCCGGGACGCCCGAAGGCAGCTCCTTGAGCACGCGTCCGGAATGCTCGAATGCAGGGCCGAGGACCTGGGCCTTTCCGGCGGAGAGATATTTGTCGAGGCCACCCCCGACCGGAGGCTCTCCCTGGCCGAAGTGGCCCGTTCCGCCACCTTCGCGGCCGCGGGAAACCCCATCCTCGGCATCGGATCTTTCACGCCGCCCAATGTCGTCCTGCCCGCCCCGAACAAATACGGCAACGTCTCGACCGCCTACCCCTTCGCCGCGCACGCCGCCGAAGTGGAGGTGGACATCGAGACCGGATTCGTGAAAATCCTTCGGCTGGTGGCCGGTCATGACGCGGGCAAAGTGATCAACCGATTGGCCATCGAGGGGCAGGTTGAGGGCGGGGTGACCCAGGGACTCGGCTACGCCCTGATGGAAGACATTACAATGGGCGACGGAAACGTGCTCAACGCGAATTTTTACGATTACCGGATCCCGACGATGCAGGACATCCCGGACATCGAAAGTTTCTTCGTCGAGACCTCCGAGCCGACCGGTCCTTACGGCGCAAAGGGGGTCGGCGAGCCGGCGCTCGTCCCCACGGCGGCGGCAGTCTCCAACGCGGTGTATAATGCCGCTGGAGTGCGGATCACGTCTCTGCCCATTACGCCGGAAAAGGTGCTCGAGGCGCTGGAAGAGAAGGGAGAGGTCTTCGTTTGAGCGGGGTTCGTTCACGACACGGCCCCTTGAGAGTCCTCCTCCGCCGTGATTTTCGGGGGTGAGGGGAGTTGCGGCGGAGATGGAGCCGGGGCGCACATGTTCCGTCCATCTCCCCGAACAGGAGCGTTGCATGTCTCGAATTCTTTTGATCTACCCCGAGTTCCCCGAGACCTTTTGGGGCTATCAGCGGGCGTTGAAGTTCCTGGACATCAAGGCGACGCATCCCCCCCTGGGCCTGTTGACCGTCGCCGGATTGTTGCCGAAGGAGCACGATGTCCGCCTCGTCGATCTCAACACCAGGAAACTGCGGAAGAGGGACCTCGATTGGGCCGACCTGGTCCTGACCGGCGGGATGATGGTCCAGCGTCCTTCGGTGGAATGGATCATCGAGCGATGCGGGCAGGCCGGCGTCCCCGCGGTCGTGGGGGGGCCGGACGCCACTTCCTCCCACGAGGAGATGCCCGCCGGCGCGCACCTTGTGATCGGCGAGGCCGAAAGCCCCCGGTTCGTGGAGTCGCTCGATCGGCTGATCACGTCCCGGGAGCGGATCATCCTGGACCTCCATGACGAATCGCCGGGCATCAGCGCGTCCCCCGCTCCCCGCTACGACATCCTGAACATGAAGGACTATGTCTCGATGGCGCTTCAGATCTCGCGCGGCTGCCCTTTCAAGTGCGAGTTCTGCGACATCCCGTCGTTGTTCGGCAAGACCACCCGGTACAAATCGGCCGAGCGGACGCTCGAGGAGCTCGACCTGCTCTATAACCGGGGATGGCGGGGCAGCGTGTTCTGGGTGGACGACAACTTTATCGGCAACAAGAAATCCGCCAAGCTGCTCCTGCCGCACGTGATCGAGTGGCAGAAAAAGCGCGGAAATCCCTTCCAGTTCTACACCCAGGCCAGTGTCAACCTGGCCGGCGACGCGGATCTGCTCTCCGCCATGAAGACCGCCGGATTCGACAGCGTTTTCCTGGGGATCGAGACCCCCATCGAAGAGAGCCTGCGAGAGACCAAAAAGCTCCAGAATGTGAAATTCGACCTCCTGGAGTCCGTCCGAGCGATTCATCGGGCCGGCATGGAGGTGATGGCGGGGTTCATCATCGGCTTCGACAACGACCCGCTCGACATCGACCGGCACCTCATCCGGTTCATCCAGGACTCGGGCGTCCCCGTCGCCATGACGGGTCTGTTGACGGCCATTCCGGGCAGCCCCCTGTACGACCGTTTCAAGGCCGAGAAACGCCTCCTCGAGGCCAACGCCCTGGGGGTAGGGAACAACACCTTCAAATTCGGGTTCAACTACAAGACCGTCCAGGACTCCAAGGTCCTGGTCGATGCCTACAAGAACGTCCTGCTCGAGGTCTACGGGAAGCCGAAGAACTATTTCCACCGGGTCGAGACACTCTTCCGCAACCTGGAAGGCGTCTCCTTCCCCTCGGCGCCGCTTTCCCTAAAGCGGGTCTGGGCCTTCATCAAGTCGCTCTTGATGATTCCTACGTCCAGGTACGGCTGGGCCTACGGCCGCTTCCTTTCCCGGATGGTCTTGAAGTTTCCCGCCCGGTTCACCGAAGCCGTCCGGCACGGAATCGTCGGCCTGCATTTTTATGAGCTGACCCACGACAAGCTGGCCGCGGACGAATTCCACGGCTTCATCCGCACGGCGATTCAGCGGGTGAAGGAGGCCTACAACCGGGAGCGGCAGGAAGGCCTGCGACACGCGGCCGAGGTGCTTGCCGACGCCCGCGAACGGCTTAAGAGGCTCCCCGCCACGGTCAAGGACGAGATGAGGAACCTGGTCGAGGATCTCGAATTGACGCTCAAAGGCCTGTCCGAGTCGGTCTGATCGGCCGACCCCGGCCGGATTCTGAAAACCAACTTGGGCAGGGCTGTCGCGAACACTCGGAAGGCGAGCAAGGGGTCATCCGACCCAAACACCCTCTCTACTATTTAACAAATCCAGCTTTTCACCGACGGGTAGGCCGAGCATCTTGCCCGGCCTTTCGCATCCGACCCCTAATGGGCAGTCCCCAAGAGTAGTGTCCTGTTTGGTTAATTCGTTTAAAAAAAGGTTTTTCGGGCGGGGACGGAGACACGCCCCTACGTGCAATTCTGCAATGGACATATAGAAGAGGCCGGGCGCGAGTCGGTTGACTCCTGTACCAGCCCTCTCACGCGATACGCAGATAGGTCATTAATAATACATAGATCAATAGCCTCCGCTTTATTCTTTTCTCAGCAAGGCTTCGTTCAGGACAAATCTCCGGGACCCCTCACAACATCTTCAGCGAATTTCTCAAACAGGACAGTAGGGTCTTGGGGCTTGCGAGAAACGCGGGGGGGCGGGGCTTAGACCGCCCTCGGGCTGGGCTCGACGGTGATGGCGATCCTTCCCTCCGGGCAGTAATACTCGCACAACCCGCACCCCGTACAGGCCTCATCGTGAACCACCGGCCCATTCATTCCGACCGCGGCGCTTTCATGGAATGAGATGGCGGTCCCCTTGAACGGACACATGTCGAAGCACACCCGGCATTCCGGGTCGTCGCCGTTCCAGGCGAGGCAGGCCCCGGTGTCCACCCGCGCAAGGCCCATTTCGATGGACTCCCGGGGAACGGACAGCAGGGCGCCCGAGGGGCACTTGCTCATGCAGGCCAGCGATTCACAGACCACGCAGGGCGACTCCGCCGCGACAATAACGGGGGTCTTGACCGGAAGGTCCTCGCCATCATTGGCGAACCGGATGGCGTCGGCCGGGCAGACCTCGATGCACGTCCCGCACCTGTGGCAAGCGGCGAGGAAGTCCGGCTCCGGGATCGCCCCCGGCGGCCGCATGAGGCGGCCCGGCGCCAACGCGTCCCCGGGGGGCAGCCAGTCGTTCTCCTTGTCCACTTCCTCGAAAAAGGGCGCGATCAGGCCCATCCAGCCCTTCTTGAGAAAATTCTTCCGGTCCATGTCGTTGGCCAAGGTCTCTCCTCCAATCCACCCGGGCATTATACCAGCGTCCGCCACGGTCGGGTTGCCGGTTGCACCCCTCCTCCTCCTGTTGAAGGTTGAGACCGGGCCATGCAAACGGGCGTTTGGCTTTTCCGCCCTTCCCCTGATTCCCAAACGCCGCCATCACGGAAGCCCTGGACCTGACCGGCGGGGACGTTCGAAAGGTTCAACGCTTCTCCCTCCACCGCCATCTACAAACCCTCGTGGTCTATGATGACAACCGGATGGACATGGCCGGGGAGGTCACAAAGATGGTGGCTGAGAACGGGGGGGGAAATCATCACAGGGGAGCGACGGGCCTTCCGCTATTTGACCATGTGGATGGACGGGAATTGACTATAGGGACACCCCCCTACAAGCCGTAATCTAGCGGGTTTACCCATTGACGAAATCGGGGTAGCGCGGAGGCTCAGCCTCCGCTGGTTTTCGATTCGGGGTGGTGCTTGGGATGAGGCTGAAGCGTCTACGCTACACCTTTGTTAGAAATGCAGGTTCGCCTGGGGCGGGTACAGAGCCTCGCCCCTACTTTTCAGTGCGTATCAGGGATTTCGGCTGTAGCGGCGGATCTCCAAACCCGCTTCCTTGCCCTCTCCGTAATTCTTAATCGTCCAGGACGGCAATCGCCTCGATTTCCACCAGCATCTGCGGCCGAGCCAGGGCGGCCTGCACGGTTGTGCGGCCAGGCTTGTCATGCGAGAAAAATTCTTTGTACACCTCGTTCATGGCCTTGGCGTTACCAATATCCGAGAGAAAGATCGAACACTTGACCACATCATCCAGGGCGGCTCCGCCCTCGGCCAGTACGGCCTCAAGATTCATTAGGCACTGCCGGGTCTGGGCGGCTATGTCGCCCTCTCCCACCAGGTTGCCTTGTGCGTCCTGAGGAATCATACCGGCCGTGAATACGAGATTGCCCTTTTTGATGCCGGGCGAATAGGCGGGCTTGGGGACCGGAAGGGACTTGGGTTGGAGAATCTGCTTCGGCATCGGTGTTCCTCCTTCGGATTGGGGGGGTACTGGAAATCCGCGCCCCTTTTAGGTTGATCCGTATCGGCCCTTGTTGCGAAAAAAGCCCTTGGGGGCAGGGGCCAAGTCGAGCGGAGAGGATACGGCATGGCCAGAATGGGCCAAGCGTACAGAAACTGACGGGAAGATAATAGGACCGATCTTTACCTTTTTATAGAGCGGTTTGGCCGTGGGGTGTCAGGATTTTGAATCTTGCTCGTACGAATCCGATTAAACCCATAGGCCGCAAAAGGTTTAGGCTTCGATGCCGATTTCTCTCATCATTCTCCGGTAGGCCAGGGCAGGGGCGTCCGGTCCCTTGATATGGAGTTCTTCGGTCAAGTCCAGAGGGAGTTCCTCTGGGCGCTGGTTCTCGACGATCTTCCGATCCTGTTCGATGATGAGCTCCCCTAGATCCTCGACCTTCGATCCCCCCTGGGCGATTTCGTAATTCCGGGCGATCATGAAAAGCCGGGTGCACTCTTTCGCCGTATGTGGCGTGCACGCGAAATACATCACCTCGGTCTTGCCATCGTGCTCCACCTTTGACAGATAAATCGTAAAGGGTCTGAAGATGCGGAAGACGCGTGTGTAGGAGCCGGCCTCGCGGGTCCGGTCTTCGATGCCTTCGACCGTAAATCGGATTTCCTCGTCGACTCTCTCCACGTTGACTACCGGTGTAAGAGGATTGTCCCGGGTGCCGAGGATCCCCTCGTGGATCCAGGGAAGGTGGCCGAGATCGATAAAGTTCTCGATGGCCCTTGCGGCACTGCATTTCCAGAGTCTGCCGTTTCGGACGTCCACGCGGAAATTTGCGTCCTCCAGGGTTGAAATCTCCGGGATGGGCACCTGGGGTTCGTCCCCCATGCATACCCAGACGACGCCGTATCGCTCCTGGGCATGGTAAGCCGTCAGGCAGGCCTTCTTCGGAATGGGGTGCTCCGGCGGAATTGAAGGAATCCGGATACATTTTCCACTGGCTTCGTAGGCCCAGCCGTGATAGGCGCAAACAAGGTTCTCCCCCTCCACCCATCCAAGAGAGAGTGGGGTTCCCCGGTGGATGCAAAGATCGCGAAAGGCGGCCACGCGACCCGCGAGCCGGCAGACGACGATCTGCTCGTCCAGAAGCTTGACGGCAAGCGGCTTGTCTCCCACATCTTCAGCGAAAGCGACTGGGTGCCAGTACTCCCTCAGCGGAGGCCAAAGATCGCTTTCACGCATAGCTCATCTCCTCACGGACATCGTCCGAGAAAAAACCCTCCCCCCATTTCCTGGACCCCCACCACAGGGATCTTCTAATTCATCTTGGGCGGCTTGATCCCGGGAAGGAATTCATTGGTGTAGATTTCGTCGAGCGATGGAGTCCGTTTAAGTTTGCGATACTTAACCGCCAAGTCACGGGTGGAGCGAATCTTGTCGGCCATCATGTACCCAAGTCCATGCTTCCTGGATTCCTTGGTCAAAATCTCTTTCAAC
>CAYRGS010000004.1:18346-78134 GCA_964423875.1 uncultured bacterium | reverse complement strand
AGACGAAGCTTCCCTTGATCCTGGGCCATGAAGTCGCGGGCGAGATCGCCGCTCTGGGGGACGGGGTCGAAGACCTCGAAGTGGGCGACCGGGTGGCGTCCACGCTTTATTTCACGTGCGGGCGCTGCCCTCCCTGCCGAAGCGGCGCGGAGACGGTGTGCGCGAACTTTTACGGCTACCTCGGTGCACAGTTCGATGGCGGGTACGCGGAACTGATGAAATCTCCCGCGGCGAACCTCGTTCGTATCGGCGAGTCGATCTCCTTCGAGGCGGGGTCCGTTCTGGCCAACGCCATCGGGACCCCCTACCACGGGATCGTGAGGCGGGCCGGCGTCCGGCCCGGGGAAACGGTCCTGATCACCGGCGCGGGCGGCGGCGTCGGGCTGCACGCGGTTCAATTGGCGCGCCTCGCCGGTGGGCGGGTGATGGGGGCCGACGTTTCCGGCGAAAAGCTCGCGGGAATCCTGGAAATGGGGGCCGAAAGGGCCGTGGACCCTGTAGCGGACTCGCTGCTGGAGGCCGTTTTGGACTGGACGGAAGGCCGCGGCGTCGATGTGGTCATCGAGCTGGTGGGAACGGCCACGCTGGCCGACACCATCCGGTCCCTGGCAATCCGGGGCCGGATGGCCATCATCGGGTCCCACACGGGTCGCACATTCGAGACCGATCCGCTTCTCATCATGCGCCGCGAACTGACCGTTATGGGATCCAGAAACTGCTCGAAGCAGGACCTGCGCGAGGTCGTCGATTTGGTGAAGACCGGGAAGGTCAAGCCCGTTTATTCGGAAACCTATCCCCTGGAAGAGGCGGAGTCGGTCCTCGAGCGAATGGCGAAAGGGAAGTACATCGGCCGGCCGGTTTTGATTCCTTGATCTTCTGGACATAGAAATTTGATTAATGCTTTACTTGAAAAAATGATAATCTGAACTGGCATTCCCTAAACCGCGTAGAATTTTCAGTGAACTGGTAGTGACCGTTACAATATCAACATGCCCATCTCCATTGAGATCGCCTGTGTCTATGCCGTGAGAAGCGGACCCGACTTTGTACTCTTTGCCCTGTAAGAGGTGTCCGTCCTCTCGGTTCATGAGACCGTGATGAAATCTTCCTGCCAATTCAATGCGATGATGTCATTCCAACCTTCCGAATTCAAATCACCAAAGACAATTATTGCCGGCGAGTTCCCGACTTGATGCAGCAACTCTTTCTTGAAAGTTCCATCCCCTCTGTGTATGAAGACAGAAACAGCGATTCCCACGTGGTTGGCCGTAACAATATCCAGGTATCCGTCTCTATTTAAATCTACGAGGCGCACGTTATTGATTTGTTTGGAGGCGCTGGATAAATGTCGAAGCTTTACCGATTTCCGCGGATCGAGGAGATTCCCATCGTTTAGCAGGTATGCAACGGTCGAAGAAAAGACGTTAGGAAATACTAAATCAAGACGGCCGTCCAGATCAATATCCCCAACTTCAATGAAGCAGGCGCCGAAACTCCCCTCAGGCGCCGCTCGCCGAGTCACCGGCGGCCCAGACCGCCAATCCCCAGATTTTTCCTGAGCCGAACGTCACCGGGGAAGAGACTGGATGTCAATACATCGACAAGCCCGTCTCCATCCATATCCCTAGTGCGACGCCAATGGTTTCGTCCGGTTCCATGAGGCGTCGTCTAATCCTGAACTCTCCCTTGCACATGTTCTCTGGCAGGACTGAGAACCCACGAATTCCAGGGGTTCTCCCCCATTTGCATGCGACGAGAAAATCCAAAACGCCATCACCGTCGCTGTCTCTCACGGCAAGATTGTTAATGCCCAGGGTGTTCAAACAGACATTCAGAGTTTGCCGGAACCGGCCCGTATTGTCGCCTGTGAAAACCCGCAGGGCGCCATTTGCTCCTGAGTAGCCGACCAACAGGTCAGACTTTTGGTCGCCATCAATGTCCGCAACCTTGACCGTGTTAGGCGATTCCGAGGCGAAATACGGATCCAGCGGCCGAAAATCGCGGGAAGGCTTCGATTCATGTGCGATGATTGAATGGTTTCTCGTGGTCTCACGATAATCACTAAGATTCTGGCGAGTCGCCTCCCATTCCCAGAAACTTCGTCGATCTTCAATTAGATGATTCAGCAGAGCAAGCTGTAAAAAAATAAATGCCGTCAGGGGGGAGAACGCGGCGGCCCGAGATCGTGATGCCCAGCGTCCAGTTACCCCGCCGCCGTTCCATCGTCCTTTCGATCAAAAGCAATCCCGCCATCAACATGAAAGCGGCGGTGCCCAAGTGCTACGATGCAACAATGTTCAGTGAGGTCGTGAGGCCCGATATCAGTGCAGCCGCCACTGGCGTGAGCAGCGTGAATACCGTCCAAGTGAGGAGGACGGCCCTTTGGCTCATTCTGCGTAGATGCTGATAAATGACTCCGGCCAGGAAGACCCCTAAGATTGCCAGCAGGCCCTAGATCAAAAAGTCTTCAGCCAAGTGGAAGTTGATCTTGAGAATCTCAGTCCGAAATTTTCCACCGGAAACCAAACTGCGCTCTGCGACGATTGCGGGGCGAAGGATTAATAAGGTAAATAAATGGAACAGGTACGTATACAGAGAAACGAGAATCCAGACACCCGCACATAAACAAATCTTCCGGAAACTTCCTAATCCGCCAACAGCGACTCCACCGACCGCACCAGCATCTCGATTCCGATCCCCAGCGCGTCCTCGTCGAAATCGAACCGGGGGTTGTGGTGGGGATGATCGAGGCCCCGCTCGGTGTTGGCCGATCCGATGAAGAAAAAGCACCCGGGGACCTCGCGCAGGAAGAAGGACATGTCCTCGCCCCCCAGGGTCGTCTGGTGCCGGATGACGGACTCCGGGCCAACGAAGTCCTGCGCCAGCGTCTTCACCCGGTCGGCGAGCGCGGGATCGTTCCGCGTCACCGGGTACATCTTCCGGTAATCCACCTCGGCCGTCGCGCCGAACCCCGCGGCAACGCCCTCGGCCATCCGCTTCACGCGGCCGGGCATCGCCTCCCAGAGCTCGTCCGAGAGAGTCCGGACCGTCCCGAGGAGCTTCACCTCATCCGGAATCACGTTGAATGCCGTTCCCCCGTGAATCGAGCCGATGGTCAGGATGGCGGGGTCCAAGGGATTCCGCTCGCGGCTGATGAGGGTCTGGAGGGCTGTGATGACGTGCGCCGACGCGACGATCGGGTCCACGCCGTCGTTGGGCTTCGCGGCGTGCGACCCCTTTCCCCGCATGGTGATCTCCAGGGCGTCCATGCTCGCCATGATCGCTCCCGACTGGACGCCGATCCGCCCCACCGGCAGGTCGTTCCAAAGGTGGATTCCAACGGCCTCGTCCACGTCCGGGTCCTTCAGGGCACCCGCCTCAATCATCGGGGCCGCTCCCCCGGGCCCCTCCTCGGCGGGTTGGAAAATGAACTTCACGTTGCCCCGCAGCCGATCCCGCCTGTCCTTGAGGACCCGGGCGGCCATCAGGGCCATGGCGGTGTGCCCGTCGTGGCCGCAGGCGTGCATGGCCCCGTCGTTTTGCGAGCGATACGGGACGTCGTTCGCCTCCTGAATGGGCAGGGCGTCCATGTCGGCGCGAACCATGACGGTCTTGCCGGGTAGGCTTCCCCGGAGCAGGCCGACAACGCCCGTCTTGGCGACGCCGGTGGCGACCTCGAGGCCGAGGGTGTTCAGGCGGTCGGCGACGACCGAGGCAGTGCGCTCCTCCTGGAAGCCGAGTTCGGGATGGGCGTGGAGGTCCCTGCGAATTTCGACGGCCTCATCCGTGATTTCCGCCACGTCCGGGGAAAGCTCGGGCGGCTTAGACTCGCGGCGCTCAGTCTTCGGCATGTTGAACCCTTCTCCTCGAGGCTGAAAGCGATTTTCCCCCCATTCAGGTTACCATAATCTGAGAACCGCCCGCGCCCGGTCGGGGCGAATCACGGAGGGTGGTTGAATTTGAATTGAAGGGCAAGGGCGGCTATCATTCCGGGTTGCATCCGTCCCGGTTATCCTGGGTCGAGTGTCCGGCCCATTTTTGACCTATTAAGGAGAAGAGAACATGCGTCTGGTCGATCTCAGCCACCCCTGGAACATGCACACGCCGGCCTGGGTCGGATACGTCCCGCCAAAGATCTATTACTGGCAGACCATCAGCTCGTCCGGGATCAACGCCCAGGCCATCGAAACCACGCTCCACATTGGCACGCACCTAGACTCGCAGATGCACGCCATTCCGGGCGGCCGGAGCATCGGCGATTACGACGTCAACTGGCTCTACGGCGACGCGGCCGTTGTGGACATCAGCGGCGAAGTCGAGGAATGGGGGATGATCACGCCCGAGATGCTCACCAGCCAGGGGGTGGAGATCAAGAAGGGCGACATCCTCATCTACCACACCGGCTACCATCACCACTACGTGGGCGGCGACAAGCCCGACGACTTCAAGTACATGTGCAAGCACCCGGGCGGGTATACCGAACTGGCCGACTGGCTGGTGGATATGGAAATCCGCTGGACGGCCTTCGATTGCGGGTCCGGAGACCATCCCATGAACACCCACATCGCCGAGCGGGTCCCCCATCTGGCCGCCGAGTTCGAGGACAAGATGGGCAAGAAGCTCGAAGAGGTGTTTCCCCGCAATAACTGGTACGTCATGCACAAAACCCCCTTCGCGGCGGGGTGCGTCCACGTCGAGAACATGGGCGGGGACATCGACGAGGTGTTGAACCGGCGCTGCAAGGTGGGCTGCTTCCCCTGGCGGTTCGACGGCGGCGAAGGCGCCATGTGCCGGCTGGTGGCGTTTCTCGAAGATTGAGAGGGGGAGGGGAGGGACCTTGGCCCTCCCGCTTTTCTCGGGATGTGAAGGCATCCGCCTGAGGATGATACCTTGGACCTGAAAGCGCTCTTTCGCGCCGACCGGCCTCTCATCGGGATGGTCCATCTGGGCCCCCTGCCCGGAAGTCCTCGATTTCAGGGGGACTGGGAAGAGACGCTGGAGATCGCCCTCGCCGACGCAAAAGCAATTTCAGTCGGCGGGATGCACGGCCTCATCATCGAGAATTTCAATGACGTGCCCTATTTTCCCGGCCGGGTCCCGCCCGTAACCGTCGCGGCGATGACGGACGCCAGCCGGCGCATTCGCCGGGCGGTTGATATTCCTCTTGGCATCAACGTCCTCCGGAACGACGCCCGGGCCGCCCTCGCCGTCGCATACGCCGCCGAGGCCGCCTTCATTCGGATCAACGTCTTCGTGGGAGCGAGGCTCACCGACCAGGGGCTCATCCAGGCCACGGCCTATGAGGTTCAGCGCGAGCGCATGCGTTATCTGCCGGATCTAGCGATCTTCGCCGATGTTGCCGTCAAGCATTCCTCGCCCATCGGGACATCGAGCCTGGCAAACGAGGCCTCGGACGCGACGTCGCGCGGCTTTGCCGACGCCCTCATCGTCTCGGGAGGCGAAACCGGCGCCGCCCCCTCGGCTACGGATTTGACCCTCGTCAAAGAGAAGGCGCCCTCTCTGCCCGTCCTGATTGGGAGCGGCGTCACGCCCGCCAACGCCGAAGCGTTGCTCTCCTCAGCCGACGGGGCGATCATCGGGACAGGGATCAAGCGAGAAGGGCGCACCGAGAATCTGGTGGATGTAAATCGCGTCCGGGAATTCATAGGTATTATCAGATAATCATAATAAAATCAATAATATAGATCATTTATCTAATGTGATACATTATAATTATCATGTATGTCGGTTAACATAATATATATTATCATAACCAATATTTGGGCGAAATTTACACCTCGAGCCTATGGGTTGTCCCGGACAAAGGGTTGACCGCAACACTCACACGCGGCCTTTTTGTCAAGGGAAACGTCCCGAAGGAACCCATAGGTTATGACCCGGCGCGCCCGCTTGCCGAAGGCCCCAGAATTTCGATCAGAAAACCCACGTCATGCGCCCCGGTCCCCTTGGTCGCGTATTTGAGCGCTTCACGGACCCCGGCCCGGATTCCGCCCCGCACCACTCGAACATCGACATGGCCTACGGGTTCCTCTCAATCCAGTTCTGCGCGACATACTTTGCGTTCTCGACACACCCTTCCTTTGTCGAGAACGGCTGGGCGGAATGGAAATTCTTCGAGAACATCTTCCGGCCGTCGATCGTCATGATGCTTAAATCCCACGTGAAAACGCCTGGCTTGGAATCATCGACGGCGATCTTGATCTGATGGTTTCCAATCTGGAGCTTCTCTTCAACCACCTGATTTCCCCTGGCTGGCGATTTATAAGGGTTTAACCTGGATTTCTCACCAAGCATCCGACGCAAGCGGGTCCATCCATTAGAAAATGCGATGTACCTGGGATGCTAAAGCCTCTACACACTCCTTGAGGGGGTTAAATATCATCTAATGTATTACATTTAAAAGAAATTCCAACCTTTTGAAATTACATGAATTATGCAATTATTTATCTTTTTCCATCCCGATTTTCCTTCGAAGCGCCTCGGTCAATAACGGGGATTGGGGAAACCTGCCGGCGAACTCCTGAAAACGCTTGACAGCCTCGTGGGGGTCTCCCTTGAGCTCGTAGCATTGCCCGATGGCCAACTGTGCCTGCTGTTGGGCGAAACTCGCATTTGCGGGCGTCTGTTTGAACGCGCTCTCCGCCTCTTTGCACCGCTTGAGCGTAACAAGCGCGTATCCCCAGCCGAGGATTGCCTCGGTGCGAAGCAACTCCGAGGCCGCGGAATCCTTGGTGAGTTTCTGATAAGCCTTCGCGGCCCTTTCGGCCTCGCCCTTCCTGTACAGGGAATGGGCAAGGTACAGCCCAGCAAGATGCGCTCCCTTCGTCCCGGAATAGCTGTGGATGATCCGCTCGAAGGGCGCGCTGTTTGTCGGGTTCTTCCCGAAGCCTTCTATGGCCATGGAGACCAAAGAGGAGGCTCGGTCCTCCTGCCCACCTCGATACATGCGATACGCGAAGACCGCGAGGAAAACGAGGAGGACGCCCCCCGCAACCAGCAAAACCTTCTTCTTGTTGACCTGAACGTACTCAATCATCTTGGCCGACCGCGTGATAAACTCGTCGGGCCGCCTCAGCTTGCGGCGATCGATTTTTCCAGCACCCCTGGCCATAGAACCCCTTCCCTCGTTAAGCCGAGCGCAAGCCGGCGCCGGCCTCGTTTGCGAGTATCTGCATCTTCTTGAAGACCCAGTCCAGCCGATCCTCGGGAATCCCGGCTCCCAGGAGGATCGTCCGCGCCATCTCGTCGCCGATCAGGTCGCCCGGGTCATGGGCGTCCGTGTTCAGAACAAGCTCCGCGCCCACCGCCAGCGCCAGACGTGCAACGTGTCCGTTCGCGAGGTTGTGTCCTTTACGGGCCGTAATTTCGAGGGCGATCCCCCGCTCTTTCGCCAGCTGGACCTCAGCGGGGGTGATGAGGCCCGGGTGGGCCAGAAAATCGATGGGGGCGTCCAGCGCCGCCCGGTTGGTCCCCGGCCTCACGGGCTCGGCCGGGGTCTCCCCGTGGACGATGACGATGGCCGCACCCAGCGCCCGGGCCTGTTCCGCCAGTCCGGGGATGGTTTCAGGCGGAGCGTGGGTGATCTCCGCCCCCGGAATCGGCCGGATCACCATGTGGCGGGCGCAGGCCCGGCAAACCTCGACCAGACGGGGAACCACGAAATCAACGTTCGAGGCGTCTACGTGGTCCGTAATGGCGAGGGCCTCGATCCCCTTGTGCTCGGCCCGGCGGAGAAGCTCCGAGGGGATGAGTGCGCCATCGCTCAAGAATGAATGAGTATGCAAATCGATCACTGGATTTCCCAAACGCGGCGCGCCGTCCGGGAGTCGCCCGGACCAGCTTCATCCGTAACTCTCAGAGACGTCGCCAATCTTTAGGCGGACAGCCAACGACGGATTATATAACACGAAATAGGAAAAGGGTCCCGCCCGCGCCGATTGATTTGGGCTTGCCATACGGCTGGGAGGGTCCTTAAGATGCGGAATGTGCGGGGAGTTCGGGGCCGATTTCGGCCTCCCCTCCCCCCTCCCCTTCCCCCCCCCCGGCCGGGCAGCGTTTCATCCCTCGGTCTATCGCGTTGGAGAAGGATTGTGCCCAGCATCTATGTCTTTGATCCCGAGGAGCCCGGAATCCAGGTGGACCGGGTTCAGGACCTCATCCGGTATACGGAGAGGCACGATGTCTCGATCTGGGTGGACCTGACGAGAGGGAACGAAGGGCTCCTGGACCGGGTGGGAGAATTTCTGAATTACCATCCCCTCGAGTTGGAGGACGCCAAGCGGGAAAGCCTAGTGCCGAAGATGGACGAATACAAAGACCACATCTTTGTCATCGCCCATGCGGTGGATTTCGACGCATCCGATGAGGAATTCAAGACAACCCAGCTTGGCCTGTTCCTGGGAAAGAACTTCGTCATCAGCTACCATGGAAAACCGCTTCAGGCGGTGGAGAACACGGCCCGGCGGTTCGAAATGGGAACGCGCATGCTCGAGCGCGGTCCCGCGGCGGTGATGCACAGCCTGCTCAACGGCCTTGTGGACAATTACAACCCGATTCTGGATCAGTTCGACCACCGGATCGATGAGCTGGAGAATGAGGTTTTCGACCAACCCGACGAACATTCCCTGCGGCGCATCTTCAACCTCAAGCGCGACGTCGCGCGGCTTCGCCGCCTGGCACAGCCCCAGCAGGAAATCCTCTATCGTTTAGGCCACACCGACCATCCCCTCATCCCCGAGAACCTGACGGCCGAATACCGCGATATCTACGACCACCTCGTCCGGACTTCCTACCTGGCGGAAAGCTACCGTGACACCTTATCGAGCCTGACCGACAGCTACCTCTCCACCATGTCGAATCGTATGAACGAAGTCATGAAGGTCCTGACGATTATCGCAACGGTCATGATGCCCCTCACACTGATTGTGGGGATCTACGGGATGAACTTTGAATGGATCCCGGAGCTCGGGTACCGGTACGGATACTTTTACGCCCTGGGGTTGATGGGGGTGGTGACGCTCGGATTGATTTATTTCTTCAAGCGAAAGAAGTGGATCTGAGCGAAGAGCGCGCTATCCCATGGCAGCCTCTCCCCCCCGCTCTTTTGCCGGTGCATGTTTCACTCAATAAGCGCCTGTGGCCTACCGCACCGCGCTTAACACCCGCCCGGCGTTTCCCATAAATTCAGGTGTCTGCTCCCGGCCGAACCGACGGCGGGCCTGGTAGGTCATCTCGTCCTTCAGAAATTTCCTCAGCTCGGCCAGCGTCACCTAACCGTTGCCGTCGCAGAACTCATCCCGATCGGCGGCCCCGGCGAGTCCTTCAAGAACGTAACGGGTGAAAAGTCCCAACCGGGCTTCATGGTCCCAGGAGGCCACTTGGTTCGTTCCGGCGGCGGTCAGAACGACGGCCCGGCGGGGAGCTGGGGGGGCTTCATCGAAACGGTCGAGCTTTTCCAGCGACTTCCCCAGGCCGAAGTAAGCCTGGGGGTAGTTCGGCTGGTTCCGGATCGCCTCTCGGTAGGATTCGACGGCCTCCAGGTGCGCCCCCATCTCGGTCAACGCCCAGCCGATCTTGTAGAGGACCTCGGGATGCGTCGGGTCAATGTTCAAGGCGTCGCGGCACGACTCGATCACAGCGGCCGCCCTCAGGCCCGGCACCAGGCATTACCCCGCTCCCCACTGTGCGCGCGCCGAAACGGGCGCGAGAAGAAACAGGACCGCGAGACCGAAGAACAAGATTAGGCTGAGGCGCCGCATGGTTGTGACCTCCCTGAAGGGAAGCATCTTATTTTGGTGTTGAAACATCTCTTCTCGATGAGCCGTTCCACTCAACGGCTCGTCAACCGCGTTCCCGGATAATAAAAAGACAGAATCTCCTGATGACTCAGCCCCCGCCGGGCCATCTCGTTGGCGCCCCACTGACTCATCCCGACGCCGTGACCGAGACCGCGGCCCTCCATCTTCAAACGCCCCCCCTCCCCCCCTACACGGAACTGGACGAGGGTGCTCTGCATCCGGGTGGACCCGACGCCGATGCGGAATGTGTTGCCCGAGAGCTTCCGGGTTCCCCGGCTGCCCACCACACGAAACGCCTTGATGCGTCCCGAGGCGGTGCGCTCGAGCGGGATGACCCGGGATACCCGTCCCACCCGGATCCCCCGCCTCTTCAGGCGGCGGGAGAGCTCGGCCAGCGACAGACCGTACGCCCACGCGCTCTTTTTTCGGCGGCTATAGGGGTCCGCCTTGGATTGCAGGTACGGAAAGCTGACTCGCCACACGTTTCCCGAATCCTCGGTGAAGCCCCCGCTGTTGGCGTGGAAATAGGCCAAGACGAGACGGTCCCCCTTCAGGAGGACCTTTCCCCGAGTCTCGGAGACGGCCCGGTCGGTCTTCGGCCGCTCGGTCCTTTTCCCGCCGTAAACCTGAGAGAGGATCGTCGCGTCCACGTCGTAGAGGTAATCCGTGCGCTTGCGGTGCTGGTAAAGGGCGTACGTCCGGGCCGCGACCGCCTGGGCCTTGAGCGCCTCGATGGGCCAGCTCGCGATCATCTCCTTCGGGACGACCGCCCGGAGATAATTCTCCAGCTTGAGCGTGTTCACGACGAGAAGACGCCCGTCCTCGACGCGCACCGTCAACCGGCCCCGGTACGCCCTTCCGTTAAGCCGGATCGTCCCTTGCGTCGGGCGGATCTCCGCAGAGTCGCCCCCGACCGCCCGGCGCAGAACGTGAAGGCGGCCCGAGCGGACTTCCACACGGACGGCGGCCCCGAGCCGGAATTCGCTCGCCAATTTGAGAATCCGAATCTTCATCGGCGCGTCCGAGGCCACTTCCGCGCTGCGTGTTCCCTTGAGGACCCTCACACGGATCTCCGGGTCCGTCTCCAGGGCGACGCGGGGCTTCTCACGCTCGACTTCGGGCGGCGGGGCCTCCTTTTCTCCGGCCTTCCTTTTCGCCAGCTCAAGGATGAACCGGGCCGTGGGCGCCCGCAGGCCGGTCGGGAACTCGTGCAGGTACGTCTCCATCGCCTGGGCGGCATTGGCGAAATCCCGCTCCTCGTAATAGAGCATCCCGACGTTGAAGCGCGCGGCCGAGCGCTCATTGGCGTCCAGGGGCCCTTTGAGGGCCTCAAGGTAAGCCGACAGGCCCGCCCTGCTCTTCTCGAGCCAGTAGCTTAGAACGTCTCCCGCCAGTTTCCGCGCGCGAGCCCGGATTTCGTCCGAGGGCGTCAACTCGGCCAGCTCTTGCAGGAATCCGGCAGCCTCGAGGAACCGTCCGCTCTCGATGAATTCCCGGGCCTCGCGGAGGGCTTCGATTCCCGACGACTCGGTGATCCCCTGAGACCGGGCCGGCGGGGCAGCGGCCAGATAGAGCATCGCGGCGAAGACGACAACGGCGGCCGGGGCCGCGGGTCGGCGGAACGGACGGAAGGTGCTCACGGCTTTGTCTTCAACAGGATCGTGCTGAAATCGAACGACGCCACATCATACTCCGCACGACGATTCAGGCTGGTCGCCAGATAGACGACCTTTTCAGGATAGGAAAGGGTCAGACGGCCGACCCGCCTCGTGTAGCTTTGGGGCTGAACGTTCGTGACCCAGGCCATCTCCTTCAAAAAAAATTGGAGCCGCTGAAAATCGCTGGCGGTCTTGAGTCCGTGGGCTTCGACGGTGATTTTTCGGCGGTTCTTCTTCAGGTGCGCGCTCAGGGCCTCGGTTACGAACTTCGTCAGGTCGGGGACGAGCTTGTCGATGGCCTTGCCCGCTGCGTCCCGGCAGTTCAGACCCGCCGCGCCCCGGACCTTCCGGGGAATCCGTTTGTTGACCAGGATGTTGGCCGTGTCGGCCTCCACCACCCGGATGTTTCCGGTCAGGCGGACGGTAAAAATACCGAAGTTCTTCTGTCCGTGCTTTGCCTCGATGACCCCGCCCACGATGATGTTGGAGAGAAACCTCAGGGCCGTCCGGGTCAGAGCGCTCCGGTCCCGCTTTTGCGCCAAGAGCGCAACGTCCCGGAGCTTAATTTTCCGGGCTTGCTCGGGGTCCAGGACCCGGAATCCCTGGTCGGTCAAAGCGGAGATCACCTCGTTTTCAACGGTCGGACCCTCAACCGGCTCGCCGCAGAGCCGCTCGGGGATCCGGACGATGACCGAGGCGTTGCTGAGCAGACGCTTCAGTTTCCCCTGGAAGGTCTTCGGGACGATCCAGGCCTCGATCTCGACGCGGTACGTCCCCGCGTTGGCCTTTCCTTCCGTGAGCACGCGGTAGTTCTGGATGAACCCGGCCGTCTTGTCGCGCACGGCCGTGTCGAGAAGGATCTCGTTCTGGACGAGGGTCTCCGCTTCCACGTAGACCCCGACGGCCTTCTCCAGGGCGCGAACGCGGGCGTCCGCTTCCGCGCGGCTTTTCGCCTGCGCCACATCGCCGTCGATGATAGTTCCGAACCCCTCCGCCCGAACGGAGAGGATCTTACCGCCCTGGGCGGAAACGGTCCCGATCTGCCCCAGCAGCAAGCCAGCCGCGACGGCGAGGAGCGTCAAGATCCGGTGCGGGAAACGGTGGGCGCGGCGCACCCCGGAGATCGAATGTCTCATGGCTCCCCTACTTGTTGATCACAATGACCACCTTGGCCTTCTGGAGGAATTTTCCCTTGAGATCCGCCAGGACGACCCTTTGACTATCCTGTTCGCTCAACACGATGTCGGCTTTCCTCGTGCCGTGCGCTCTCAGCCCCTTGACGACGAGCGGACTTTCGCCGATCCGCGACTTGTGCGTGGATCGGGCCTGTTTCGCGGTCCCCGCGTATCCGGCCAGTCCGAAGTTCATGGCCAGCTCACGGGGGACCAGGTGCGTCCCGTAAAACACCTTTAGGTCCGGCGTCCGCAGCTTCGCGACCAAGGCGGGCCGCGCCCCCAGGCCAGACGCGTCGATGATCACCCCGGTGTAGACGGCCCCGGGCGTGACGGACGGAGACGTCGGCGCCGCGCTCTTCTTCTTTGGCGCAGGCACCTGCGAAGGCGTCCGGGCCGGCGGCGCGGCGGGCGGGGGGGGTGGCGGCGCCAGTTTCACGGTGAAGGTCTTGGGCCGGTAGGTTTGTTTGGGCGGAATCGGCGGCTTCTTATACTCGAGCTTCAGGATCCCGCGCGTCAGGCCCCCATTAATCAGAACGCCCATGCTGACCTCGGCCTCCACGTGTTTCGTCCCTTGAATCTCTCTAAACCGTGTCTCGCCGATCTGCCGGGCGCCCCGAATGAAACCCCGCACAAAGGTCCGGGCCGCCGACACCTTGATCAATTCATCCCGGAGGATGGTCGAGGCGGTCACGTTCACGCCCTTGATAATCCGGGTGAGCTCGACATAGGCCAGCGTCCGCGCGGCTCGGTCAGCGAGACTGCGGCACTGGAAGATGTTGACGCATATCTTCGGGTCGGCGGTGGCCCGCGTCGTGACCTGGATGTAGCCTTGCTGCCAGTCCACGATGGCGCGACCGCGCTGCCGGCCCCCGACGCGGATCGGCTCGGCCCGGCGAAGGGTGGATTGGCGCTCCTGCTTCACCCAGTCGGGTTGCGCCCAGGCCGGCCCCGCCAGAAAAAGCATGAATCCCAAAGGCGGGCTGATTATCCGGGAAATCCATTTTGGCTTCATTCCTCGCCTCCTCTTCGATTTTGATTCTTCCGCTGAACGCCGGGTGACCCGGTCTTCTCCGTCGAGGCGACCCCGGGCCGTCTAGAGGTTTTTCAGGTTCCATTTGGCGGCCTTGTTTCGGGGATGAACGCCCAAGGTCTTTCTCCAAAAACGCCGGGCTTCGTCTCGCTTTCCGGCCTGGTGGCGCCTCCAAGCAGCGTCATTGTACGCCTTGGCTAGGTTGAACCGGGCCTCCCGGTCCTTTGGGTTCAGGAGCAGGGCTTTTCCCCAGAGCCCGACGGCCCGATCGAATTGATTTCGATTGTAGTATATCCAGCCCATCGAATTCATCGCCTTCGTGTATCGCGGGTTGAGGTCCAGGGTCCTCTGATACTCCAGCAGGGCGTTTTCCACCATGTCGGCGTTGTGAAAGGCCTGGGCCAGCCGAAAATGGGTGGTGGCCTCATCGGAGTTCGCGTCGCGCGCCTTTTTCAAAAACTCGATGGCCATCCGGCGGTTGCGCCGAAAGCTGTAGATGGCGCCCATGTAATAGTAGGCGTCCGCGTTTTGCGAATCGATGCGGGTGACTTCCTGAAACGCCACGAAGGCCCGGTCCATCTCTCCCTGCTTCAGCCGGAGGATACCCGTCCAAAGCCGCGCGAACGTGTTCTTCAAATCGATCCCCTGGACTTCCTCGAACACGCGCAGGGCCTCGGGGATCTTCCCCTGTTTCGCCAGGATGAGCGCCATCTGGTTTCGGGCGAACGTGCCGAACCGGTGCCTGGGATTGGCGGCGACGGCGCGACGAAACAGGTCGAGGGCCTGATCCAGGTTTCCTTTCTCATGTTCACGGACCGCCTCGAAAACCAGGCCTTGCGTTTGCGGAGACGCCTCGGGGGGAAAAGCCCACGCGGACGTGACGGCGAGCAGGATCCACCCCAGCCGAATGACCGATTTTTGCGCGGAAGGTCTCATCGCCGGTAGCTCATGATTTGCGTGAAGATCGTCTCGGCCACCTTCGTGCGAAACGACCGGGTCTTCAGCAGGGCCTCTTCCCGGGGGTTCGAGATGAACGCCACCTCGACCAGCACCGCGGGCATCCGCGCGTTTCGCAGGACGAAGAAATTGGCCGACGCGATCCCCCGGTTTTTCAGGCCCAGGGCGCCGCCCGTGCCGCGCTGAAACCGTGAGGCCAGCCTCTCGCTGTCCGACCAGTAGAGCTTTCGCTCGAACCGGAAGAGGACGTCTTCGATGTCCACAAAGCCGGATTTTCCGCGAAACGCCTCCTCTTCACGCGCCACCGCGTTCTCGCGACTCGCCACGCGGGCGGCCTCTTTGCTGGACGCCTTTTCAGAGGAAAAGAACGTTTGCGTTCCGTTGGCCCCACGGTTGTTGTTGGAGTTGATGTGGATACTGACGAAGATGTCCGCGCGGTATTGGTTGGCGATGGTCGTCCGCTCGGCCAGCGGAAGGTAATAATCCCCGCGCCGCGTCAGAAACGACTTCACCTTCCCTCCCCCGCCCCCGCCCCGCCGCGTCAGCAAGCGGTTCAAGGTCCTGGAGATATCGAGGGTGGCCTGCTTTTCCATGTATCCGGACGGGCCTTTGGCCCCTGAATCCCAGCCCCCGTGGCCGGGATCGATGACGACCCGTCCGATGCGCAGGTTCAAGCCTCCTCCTCCCGAAAGACGTGAGAGCATGCGCTTCTCCTCGCTCAACGCCAAGCGCTCCTGCGGCGATAGGGCCTTCGGCTTGGAGGGGAGGAGCCGGTCGATGGGGTTTTGCTTGAGCACCCCGATCCAGGCGCGCGCGAAAAAATTCTCCCGGTCCAGCCGCAGGACTTGCCGGAATTGCGCGACAGCCTCCGCCCGCTGGTCCAACTTGGCCATCGAAAGACCAAGCTGGTTCCGTCCGAAGGTCTCATCGGGGCTGAGGGTCACGGCGCGCCGGAGGATTTTTACGGCCTCTTCGTAGCGCCCTTGATTATTGAGGGCCTGCCCTTTGAACATGAGGGTGAAGGGAGATTCGTCGCTTCGGGCCGGCGCCGCCGCGCCCACCCACACGGCCAGCGCCAGAAACGCCGCCAACACCGGGGCGATGAATCCCGATGGTCGCGCCGGGGGGCGTCCGCGTTTGCGAGGCCCGAAAGAAATCAGGGTTTTCGGATCAATCATCGGCCTTCCGGCCCTCCCGAATCGCGTCTTCCACATCCGCTTCCCACACCGTCATTATCAGACCCATCAAGCCGGACTTTCAAGGGCCGATGGACAGCCCGCCTCGGCCCCGTCCCGGGACGGGGCCGCTCTCGAATTATGACAACCGGGAGGGCGCGGAAGTTCTCGTGTGAAGATGCCTGACCGGCCTTATGGTCTCCAGCGCGGCGGCAACCCGACAGGGGGCGAAAAAAAAGTGGACATGGGACAAGCCCAGTCCACTTTCCTTCGTCGCGACAACGACCGGTCGGTCCTCCCGGGGCGTATTACGACCCGTTCGATTCGGTCTTCTTCAAGGCTTCCTTCCGACTCAGGCGGATTCTTCCCTGGCCGTCGATTTCCAGTACCTTCACCATGACCTCGTCCCCTTCCTTGACGATATCCGTCACGGTCTTGACCCGGGTGTGATCGAGCTGGGAGATGTGGACCAGGCCGTCGGTGCCCGGGAAAATCTCGACGAACGCGCCGAAGTCCATGATCTTCTTCACGATGCCGCGGTAAATCTTTCCGATTTCGGCCTCTTGCGTCAGGTCGTCGATCATGGCGATGGCCGCCTTGGCCGAAGGCTCATCAATCGAGGCAACTAGGATGGTGCCGTCGTCTTCGATGTCGATGGTGACGCCGGTCTTCTCGATGATCCCCCGCACGACCTTGCCTCCGGGGCCGATGACATCACGCACCTTCTCCGGCCGAACTTTGACCGTAAAGATGCGCGGCGCATAGGGAGAGAGCTCCGCACGGCGCTCGGAAAGGATGGTCTCCATCCGGTCGAGGACGTGCAGCCTCGCCTCCTTGGCCCGGGCGAGGGCGGTTTTCATGATGTCCATCGACAGACCCTCGATCTTGATGTCCATCTGAATGGCGGTGATCCCAACCCGGGTGCCGGCGACCTTGAAATCCATATCGCCCAAGTGGTCCTCCAGCCCCAAAATGTCCGTCAGAATGTACGGGCGGTCTCCTTCCATGATGAGACCCATGGCGATTCCGGCCACGGGCGCGAGGATGGGCACACCCGCATCCATCAGGGAGAGGCTGCTTCCGCACACCGTCGCCATGGAGGAGGAGCCGTTCGACTCCAGGATGTCCGAGACAATCCGAATCGTGTAGGGAAAGGAGTCGTGGTCCGGCAGGACGGGCCGCACGGCCCGCTCGGCCAGGGCGCCGTGCCCGATCTCCCTGCGGGCGGGCCCCCGGATTGGCTTGGTTTCGCCCGTGCAGAAGGCCGGGAAGTTGTAATGAAGCATGAACGACTTGCGGCCCCGGCCCTCGAGGTTGTCCAAGGGCTGTTCGTCGTCTCCGGTGCCCAGCGTCGCGACGACCAGGGCCTGCGTCTCGCCGCGGGTGAACAGGCAGGAGCCGTGCGTGCGCGGCATCACCTCCACCCGGCCCGAGATGGGACGGACCGTGGACAGATCCCGGCCGTCGGTTCGGACCCCGTTCTCAATGATCGAGCGGCGAACTTCCTCGTACTCCAGATCGTAAAACTCGCCGCCTACCCGCTTCCGGACGTCCTCATCCTCTCCGCCGATCGCTTCGACCATTTCATCCCGCAAACCGTGCAGGGTCTCCTCACGTTTGTGCTTTTCCGAGATGAGAGTGGCTTCACGCAGGCGGTCTCCGAGGCGCTCGCGCAGCTGACGCCCGATCTCCTCATCCTTCACCGGGGCCTCGAAGGCCCGGTCCGGGCGGCCCGCCAGGGACTGGAGCTCCACCTGCAAAGCGACGATGTCCCGGATGATCCGGTGACCTTCTTCAAAGGCTTCGACCATCACCTCTTCGGAGACCCCGTCCGCCCCCCCCTCGACCATGACGATGGAGTCCGCCGTCCCGGCCAGCACTACGTTCAGGTCTCCGGCCTCCAACTCTTCGTAGGTGGGATTGATGCTCAGCCGGCCGTCCACCCGTCCGATCCGAACCGCCCCGATGGGGCCGTGGAACGGGATGTCGGAAATACTCAACGCCGCGGACGCGCCGATCAGGGCCAGAATGTCGGGGTCGTTCGTCGCGTCGTGCGACAAGGTGCCGACGATGATCTGCGTGTCTTCTTTGAACCCATCGGGAAACAGAGGCCGGACGGGCCGGTCAATTAAGCGGCATGTGAGGATCTCTTTTTCCGTCGGGCGCCCCTCTCGCTTGAAAAACCCGCCGGGAATCTTGCCCGCCGAGAAGAATTTCTCGCGGTAGTCCACGGTGAGGGGGAAAAAATCGAGTCCCGGCCGGACACCATCGGCGACAACGGCCGCGAGGATCATCGATTCCCCGTAGCTGACGACGACCGCGCCGTCCGCCTGCTTCGCCATTTCCCCGGTTTCGATGGTCAGGGTTCTTCCGGCAATTTCCAGCTCTAACTTGTGATGCATTCAGTTACTCCTCTCTTCCGGTCACCGACGAATATTGAGTCTTTGGATGACGGTTCGGTACCGGTCGATGTTTTTCTCCTTGAGATAATCAAGAAGCCGCCTTCGTTGGCCGACGAGCTTCAACAGACCCCGACGGGTGTTAAAATCTTTTTTGTGAGCTTTCATATGCTCGGTCAGGTAACCGATGCGGTTGCTCAGGATCGCAATCTGGACTTCGGGCGACCCCGTGTCGCTGTCGTGGTGCCGATACTCCTCGATCAGCCCTTCTTTCTGCTCCTTCGTGATCATCTGGATTTTCCTTGAACGCGTGAGCGCCGTGGATTCACGCGGAGAATTCCGCGGGCGGGTCGATCACCTTGCGGACTTGGAGCCGCACCGGTTCGCCGGGCACGATACGGGCGATGCCCAGCGTCCGGCCGGAGTTGTCGACCAGTCGAACGTGATTTCCCGGAGGGCACTCCGGGATGTTTCGGATGAAAATTCCCTCCAGGATCCACAGGCCCCGCCGCAAGCCTCCGGTTGGCGACCGCAGCAGGTTGACATCGGGCAGGAAGGACAACCCTTCCTCCACGGACTTCAGGACATCATTCAGCCGTCCCTCGCGGATTCGCTCTTCGCCAACCTCCAGCGAGACGGCGTCCTCCACCGCGAACGCCCCCACCGCCTTGCGGGTCAGGCGGCAAAGGTGTCCCCCGGTCCCCCAGGCCAGACCGATGTCGTGACAGAGGGTTCGGACGTAGGTGCCGCTGCCGCACTGGACCTCGAAGGTGACCTCGGGTTCCTCAATCGACAAGATCCGGATCCAATAAACCTTGCCCTTATGGGGCTCCCGTTCCACTTCGATGCCGGCGCGCGCCAGCTCGTAGAGCCGCTTTCCCTGGTGCCGGCGCGCCGAGAACATGGGCGGCACCTGGTCGATCTCCCCCTCAAACCTCTTCAGGACAGCGGAGAAGGCGTCACGGTCCAGGTCTCCCACCGGCCGCTCCTCGATCACCTCTCCGTCGCGGTCCTGGGTGGACGTGGTGATCCCGAGGCGGACGGTGGCGAGATAAGTCTTCCGGGATTCGAGCAGGAAATCGAAATATTTGGTGGCCGCGCCCAGGCAAATGGGCAGGACCCCCTCCGCCGCCGGGTCGAGGGTTCCCCCATGACCCACGCGGACGCCCGGAAGGACCTTTCGCAGCCGGGCCACAATGTCATGGGACGTGGGCCCCGCCGCCTTGTCAATGTTCAGGAATCCCTGAACGCGGCTGGCCGCGGCGTTCTTAATCTTTGAGGCTTGCAAGGGCGGCATTGATTCGGGCGCCTTGGGCGATGGAATCATCCAGGTAAAAAACCAGTTCGGGAATCCGCTTCAAGTGAAGCGTGCGCTTCAAAACCGACCGCACATAGCCGGTCGCGCTCTGTAGACCCTCAAGGGAGGACGCCTGCTCCTCGGGGGTGCCATAAACGCTGACGTGCACCTTTGCCTGCTTCAGGTCCGGACTGACCTCCACCCCCGTGATGGAAACGAAACCGACCCGGGGGTCCTTCAGGCCCGTCTGAACCAGATTGGCGAGCTCCCGGCGTATCAGGTCCGCCACACGGTCCGTGCGTCGGAAAGGGCGCCGGTTCAGCATTCAGAGGATCTCGATCTCGTCATAGACAATCTCCGCCACCCCCATGGACTCGACCTCGGAGACGACCGATTCCAGTAAGCCGGTGAGATGGTTCCGTTCGTTGCTGACGGCGGCGAGGCCAAGAAGTGCCCGCTGCCATTTGTCCTGGTAACCCACCTCGGCAATGGAAACGTTGAACCGGTTGCGGATCCGATCCTTCACGCTTCGAAGCACCCGTCTTTTCTCTTTCAGCGAACGGCCCCCGTGAATCCTCAACTCGATGGTGCACACGCCGATCATCATTTGATTTACAGAGTCCGTGCCACTTCCTCCACGGCGTAAGGCTCGATGATGTCGCCCTGCTTGACGTCTTGGAAGTTTTCGATCCCGATGCCGCATTCGTAGCCGTTGTTGACTTCGGCCACATCTTCTTTGAAGCGGCGCAAAGAACCGACCTTGCCTTCATAGATCACGATGCTATCGCGGATGATTCGCGCCAACACATTGCGTTGAACGGTTCCGTCGGTCACGTAACAGCCCGCCACCGAGCCAACACGGGGGATGTGAAACACCTCCCGAACCTCGACCCGGCCGAGGACGGTCTCCTTGATGGTCGGATCAAGGAGTCCACTCAGGGCATCCTTAATCTCCTGGATGGCCTCATAGATGATGTTGTAGAGCCTGATCTCGACTTTTTCCCGTTCGGCGGACACGGCCGCCTGCGGCGTGGGTCGGACGTGGAACCCGATGATGAGGGCGTTCGAGGCCGAGGCCAACATAACATCCGACTCGGTGATCCCGCCGACCGAGCTGTGGATCACGCACACGCGAACCTCGCCTCCGCCCAGGCCCGCAAGGGCGTCCTGAAGGGCCCCGATGGACCCCTGAGCATCGGCCTTTAGCACAATGATAAGCTCTTTGACCAAGCCCTCCTGGACCCCCCGGTAGATGTCTTCCAGGGTGACCCGAACCGTCGCGCCCCGGTCTTCCTGGCGCCTGCGCTGCATCCGCTGGTTGGCGAGGTGGCGGGCCTGGCGCTCGTCCTCCACGACCGTGAAGCTGTCCCCAGCCTGGGGGAGGCCGGACAGCCCCAAGACCTCCACCGGCATGGAGGGGCCGGCGGACTTCACCTTCTGACCTTCATCGTTGACCAGCGCGCGGACGCGCCCATGATGCAGGCCAGTGACGAAGGGGTCGCCCAGTTTGAGGGTTCCCTGCTGCACCAGAATCCTGGCCACCGGGCCGCGGCCCCGGTCCAATTCGGCTTCCAGGACGATGGATTTCGCCCGCCGGTTAGGATTCGCCTTCAACTCCATGATCTCCGCCTGGAGAATGAGCATCTCCAACAGACCACCGATGTTCGTCCGCTGCTTGGCCGACACATCCACGTAGATCGTGTCACCGCCCCACTCTTCCGGCACCAAGCCGAGCTCGCTCAACTCCCGCCGGACCTTCTCCAGGTCAGCGTTATCGAGGTCGATCTTATTAACGGCGACAACAATCGGAACGCCCGCCGCCTTAGCGTGGTCAACAGCTTCACGGGTTTGGGGCATCACGCCGTCATTGGCCGCGACGGTGAGAACGACGATATCGGTCACCTCCGCGCCTCGGGCGCGCATGGCGGAGAACGCCTCGTGGCCCGGCGTATCGAGAAAAACGATGGTTCCTTTGTCCACGGTTACGTGATAGGCCCCGATGTGCTGGGTGATGTTTCCGGCTTCGCTTTGCGTCACGTTGGTTTGCCGAATCGAATCGAGCAGGGAAGTCTTTCCGTGATCGACGTGGCCCATGACGGTGACGACCGGCGGACGAGGAACGAGGTCTTCTTCTTTTTCCTCTTCGTCCTCTTCAATGTCGGCATCGACTTTCGCTTCGGCGAGCTCCGGATCAAAACCAAACTCCCGGGCCAATTCCATCGCCGTCTGGTTGTCCACCAATGTGTTCACATTGGAGACGAGCCCCTTGCCCATCATCTTCATCAGGAGGTCGCCGGTCGTTTTACCGAGCAGCTCGGCAAGCTCCTTGACAGTCCGCGCTTCGGGGAGGCTAATCTTTGTTGCTTCGACGGGGGGCGCTTCCGGCGAATCCTCGGGTGAAGGCGTCTTCACCGCCGAGGATTCGGGGGGAGCCGGAGGGGCTTCTTCCTCGACCGCAGCGGGAGGCTCGGGCTCCGCCTCGACAACCACGGGTTCCGCCTCGACAACCACGGGTTCCGCCACGGCAACTACGGGCTCCGCCGCCGGTTCCTCGACGGCGGCCTCCTCGGGTTGGGGAGGCTCGGACGGCGCCTCCTCAACGGGTGTTTCGACCTTCGGCGGGGCCTGCGCCGCTTCCTGCTCAGCCAAGGTCTCCAGCTGGCGTTCCAACGCCTCCAGTTCGTCGAAGCCGTCCTCGCCGCCGGCTTCGACCTTTTCATCCGCCGGTTTGACTTTGGTCTTCGTTTTTTTGGCGGGGGTCTTCGCTTGGGTCTTGGCCGCGCCGGAGGGCTTCTTCTGATCGGCCTTCTTTGTCGATTTCGGCTTTTTTGTCGGAGTCTTCTTGGCCGCGCCCGCTTTGGATCCGGTAACAAGCCCGGCTTTCTTCAAACCCGCACGAATCTCTTTTGCAGTCTTTTCATCCACCGAGCTCATGTGAGTCTTGACGGAGAAACCCGCTTCCAGCGCCCAGGCCGCCAAGTCCTTACTCGGCATCCCGATGTCTCGGGCCAATTCATAAATCTTGATTCCAGCCATCAAAAGCTCCATCGACTCCGGGATCTTCGGCAGGTCGCTCCGAATTATATCACAGGCGGGACCGTTGGCCCGTCCTGATAACTCCCTGAAAAAAAGCGTGTTCCGAACTTATGGGGCTGATTACGAGTCTTCTTTCGCCTCCGAGTCGGGTTGTGCCGGCTGTTTTTCTTCCTGGGACGCATCTTCCGAGGCGCCTTCAGCCATGGCATCCCCGGCAGAAGCTTCCGGCGCGGCCGACGCGGAATCCTCCGGCTGTCCGGGCTCCTCTTCTTCCTCTCCGGGTGCCGGATTCTCGGTCTCCGCCGGCAGAACCTCGCCCGAGGCCTCCGGGATTCCATCCCCCCCTCCCCCGGTGTCCGGCGTGAGACCCTCCGGTGTCCCCTGCTCATTGACGGACGCCTCTTCGGCGGCCTCATCCTCTCCAGCCTCCGGCTCTTGCGGCTCGGGTTGGGCGTGCTCCTCGATGTACGCATGTGCCCGGGCGATGAGGGCCTCCGCGATTTTTTGGCCGATTCCCGGAATCTCGACCATTGTCTCCGACGAAGTCTCCTTGAGCCGCTCGATGTTCTTGATGCCATGCTCTTCGAGAAGACCGGCCGTTCGAGGCCCGAGACCCTCCAATTCCGTCAATGGGGTGTTCGGCTTCTTCGCCCCCACCCCGGAGAGAAGCAAATCCGCTCTTTCCAGTTGCTCGTCCTGGTATTCGGTCTCGCCTTTGATGTCGATTCGCCACTTGAGCAGCTTCGCCGCCAGCCGGACGTTTTGGCCTCCCTTGCCGATGGCGAGCGACAATTGATCGTCCGGCGCAACGACGGTCATTGTGTTATCAGCCTCTTCCAGGATGATTCGCGAAATCTTCGCGGGGCTCAAAGAGTTGGCAGCGAGGGTTTGGATGTCCTCCGACCAGGGGATGATGTCGATCTTCTCCCCCCGAAGCTCCTGCACGATGGCTTGGACGCGGGAGCCCCGCATGCCGACACAGGCCCCAACTGGGTCTACGTCCCGGTCATGCGAGAGCACCGCAAGCTTCGTCCGACCGCTGGGCTCTCGGACGGCGATCTTGATTTCCACAATCCCTTCATAAATTTCGGGGACTTCGATTTCGAATAGCCGGATGACTAAGCCAGGGTGGGTGCGGGAGAGAATGATTTGCGGGCCTCGGGTCGCCTGGCGGACTTCCAACAGGTACGCCCGGATCCGATCGCTCCGCCGGTAAACCTCCCGGAACACTTGCTCCCTTCGGGGAAGCACGCCCTCCCCCTTTCCCATGTCCACGTAGATCGTCCCCTTTTCAACGCGGGAGACGGTCCCGTTGATCAACTCTCCCTCACGGTCCTTGTACTCCTCGTAGATCATTTCCCGCTCGCCCTCGCGGACGCGCTGCAAAATGACCTGCTTGGCCGTCTGGGCGGCGATGCGCCCGAAGCTCTCATAGGGAATCCGGATATCGACCACATCCCCCACCGCGGGCGTTTCAAGGTAGTCGGCGGCTTCTTCCGGAGAAATTTCCAAGTCCGGGTCGATCACCTCGTCGACGACTGTTTTATGACAAAACAGGTCCATCGATCCGGTCTCCGGATCGAAAGTAGCGTCGATCTCGGCCGTCGGACCGTAGTATTTGCGGGAAGCTGACACGACGGCGGATTTGACGGCCTCGATGAGCACTTCCTGGTCGATGCCTTTTTCGCGCTGGATTTGACCTAATACGAGCATGAGCTCCTGGTTCACGGTGTTTCTCTCCTGCAAAGGCTTCCGGATGCCTCAGGGCATCGCAACCACCGCCTCAAATCTCGATTTCCTGGCGCGCCCGCTTGATCCGGGTCAGCGGAAGATGAACCACCTCTCCGTCATCCAACGCCAAGGCCACGGCGGGTTCCAAACCGCCGCATACGCCCGCCAATTCTCCCGTGAACCGCTTTCGGCCGTCCATCGGAAGGGCCATCTCGATTCGGGCCCGTTCTCCGGACAAGCGCTCGAAGTCGCGCGCTTTTCGAATCGGCCTTGGAACGCCGGGAGACGACACCTCCAACGTATAGTGGTGGGGGATCAGGTCTTCCACGTCGAGCACCGGACTCAATCTGCGGCTGACGCGCGCACAATCCTCGATCCGCACCCCACCGGGTCTGTCCATGTAAATCCGCAGGACCCAAGAGCCGCTGTGGTGAATGAACTCCACCTCGACCAGTTCCAGCCCCTCTTCTTCGATGATGGGTTCCACGACGGGCCAGAGCCGTCCTCTCAATTCCCCGGCAAGCAATCGAACTCCCCTGTTGCCCGCCCCGGCAGGGTCCACTTCCTCCAAGGGCCGGGATTTCCCCAGCCCGCTTCGCCTCGGCCCGGAGGGTCAGGTCAAAAAAAAGAGTGGGCGACATCGACCCACTCCGGCACAGGATACCAAAGTTAGGCTTAATGTAGCACCGCCGGCGTAGAAATTCAAAGAAAATTTAAACGGGGACTCGACGGGAAAAAGACCCGACGCGCTTATGAAAAAGCCCCTTCCTCCGCACCCGCCGGGGAAAGGGCCTCAGCCACCCGCAGGCGAACCGTCTCCGCCGCCCGGTCCAACTCGATGAACTCTTTCGCGCCTCCCCTTCGGCGTTTCAGCTCCACCTTGCCTTCGGCCAGCCCCTTGGGACCGATAATCAACTGAAAGGGGACGCCCATCAAGTCCGCGTCCTTGAATTTTACGCCGGGCCGCTCGTCCCGGTCGTCCAACAGAACTTCGACGGAAGCTTCGCACAACGCGGCGTAGATTTCTTCCACCGCCCTCGCGGCCGATTCGTCTTTGACGCTGATCGGGATCAAGATGACGTGGAAGGGGGCGATGGGGCCGGGCCAGATGATTCCGTTTTCATCGTGGTTCTGCTCAATCGCGGCGGCCACGGTCCGCCCGATGCCGATTCCGTAGCAGCCCATGATGGGCGGCCGCGCCTCCCCTTTTTCATCCAGAAACGTTGCGTCCATGGCCTCGCTGTACTTGGTTCCCAGCTTGAAAACGTGCCCCACTTCGATTCCCCGAAAGATGCGCAACGGCGCGCGGCATCGGGGACAAGGGTCCCCTTCCCGGGCTTGGCGCAAGTCGACATATCTCTTCACCTCGAAATCACGCTCCGGCCGCACGCCTTCATAGTGGTGGTCGTTCTCATTCGCGCCGACGACAAGGTTCTCTTGCCCTTTGATGCTGAAATCGCAAAGAATGGGGATCTCTTCCGTCAACCCGAGGGGTCCGGCGAATCCTACCGGCGCCCCCGTCACCCGGACAGTCGCCTCTTCTCCCGCTAGGACCAACTCGGCGGCCCCAAGGTGGCGGCTCAGCTTGGTCTCATTGACTTGAAAGTCCCCGCGTATCATCACGGCGACCGGGGCGCCGTCGGCTTCGTAAATGAGTGTCTTCGCAAGCCGGTGAAGGCCGCGGCCGAAAAACCGCGCCACGTCGTCGGCCGTCGTCACGTCGGGGGTGTGGACCTTGCGGGGCTCAATCTCCGCAAACGCGCCGCCTTCGCCCCCCCCCCCCTCCCCTTCCCAAGACGGCCCGTCGGGTGAAACCCCGCCGGCCTCTTCATCCAGCGGCGTCCGCTCGGCGTTCGCGCCGTATCCACAGGCGTCACAAACGGTGATGGCCTCTTCACCCGTTTCGGCGTGGACCATGAACTCATGCGAAAACGACCCCCCGATCAGCCCCGTATCGGCCTCCACCGCCGAGAAGCTCAAGCCGCACCGAGTGAAAATCCGGTGGTACGCGTCGAACATGGCCCGGTAGCTCTCCTCCGCTCCCGCCTCATCCCGGTCAAAGCTGTAGGCGTCCTTCATCGTGAATTCCCGCCCCCGCATCACGCCGAACCGAGGACGGATCTCGTCCCGGAACTTGGTTTGAATCTGATAGAGGTTCAGGGGCAGGTCCCGATAGGACCGGACGTCGCGCCGGACCATGTCGGTGATGATCTCTTCGTGTGTGGGGCCGAGACAAAACTCGCGGTCATGGCGATCCTTGATGCGCATCAGCTCCTTGCCGTACGCCTCCCAGCGGCCGGTCTCCCGCCAAAGCTCGGCCGGGAGTAGAACGGGCAGCAGGACCTCCTGGGCGCCCGCCCGGCTCATCTCCTCCCGGACGATCCGCTCGACCTTCTGCTGAACGCGGAGGCCCAGGGGAAGGAGGCTGTACACCCCGGCCGCCATGCGCCGGATCTGACCTGCCCGCACCATCAGCGTGTGGCTCACCACCTCGGCTTCGGCGGGGTCTTCTTTCAGGGTGGGAAGAAACATGCGGGAATAACGCACGCGGGGCTCCGGGTCGGGCGGGTGAATCGTGAATTTCGCATAGCCCTATCCGCTTCGCTGTCAAATACAGGGCATGCCGTTGAGAAACCCATGCGAGCAATGCCCGGCGGGAACATCAGCTCCCGGTTACACCGCTTTCGTGAAAGGGGACCTGAGAGCGGCCCGTCAACGGATTGGAGGTGGTCTACGGAATGCATTCGAGACATGAAGCGTAAACGCGCTTCGCCGACGGTCTACGGAACAACGGGAAGCCGGACTTTAATCCCCTCGGGGAGCGGAGGCTCCCACGGGGGCGCTTCATCCGTTTCCCCTGACACCTGCTGGGCGGCGAGTTGGCCTTCAACGGCCATCTGCTCCACTTCTTCGACAATAACGTCGTAGAAATCGGCCTCTTTGACTTTACGAAACTTTTTTCCCTTCTTGAAGATCATCCCTTCGCCCTTGCCTCCGGCGATGCCGATATCCGCGTCCTTGGCTTCTCCGGGGCCGTTCACCTCGCACCCCATCACCGCCACGCTGACGGGGAACTTGATGTGGCCCAGGCCCTTCTCCAGCCGGTTGGCGAGGTCCTCCACGTCAATCTGAATCCGCCCGCAGGTGGGACACGCCACAACGTTGACGCCGTGATGGCGCAGCTCGAGCGATTTGAGGATCTCGTAGCCGACCTTGACCTCCTCCAGGGGGCTGGCGGCCAGCGAAACGCGAAGGGTGTCGCCGATCCCCTCGGTCAAAAGGATCGTGAAGGCGGCGGTGGTTTTGATCGCCCCCGTAACGTGAGCGCCAGCCTCGGTTACGCCCAGGTGAAGGGGATAATCCACCTTGGAGGCGATGAGCCGGTACGCCTCGACGGTTCGCCAGACGTCGGATGCCTTCAGGGAGATCTTGATCATGTCGAAGTTGTATCTTTCCAGCAGCTCGACGTGGCGCAGCGCGCTCTCCACCATCGCCTCGGCCGTCGGACCGCCGTACTTATCCACGAGCTCGACTTCCAACGAGCCGGCGTTGACACCAACTCGGATGGGTGTCCCCAGGTCGTTGCAGGCCCGGGCCAGCTCTTCGACCTTGTGCTCCCCTCCTCCCAAAGCACGGATGTTGCCCGGGTTGATCCGCAGGCAATCGATCCCCCCCTTCAGTGCTTCAAGAGCCAGGCGGTAATCGAAGTGTATGTCCGCAATGAGCGGGATGCCGGTCCCAGCCTTCAGGGTCCGGATGCACCGGGCCGCGTCCAGGTCCGGAACGGCAACGCGGGCCATCTCGCAGCCGACCTCCTCCAGGGCGTTGATCTGGCGCATGGTGCCCAGGGTGTCACGCGTGTCCGTGTCGCACATGGACTGCACGACCACCGGGGCGCCGCCGCCCACCTGAACGCTCCCCACGAAGACCGGTTTGGTTGCGAGACTTTTTTCCATAACCCCCGTCATATCGTCCTCACGGTGTCGGCGCCATGAAGCGCATGATGTCGTTGTAGAAGGCGTAGACCATCAGCAGGATGATAAAGAAGAACCCGACCTGCTGAGCGACCTCTCGGGTTCGCAGGTTCAACGGCTTCCGCCGGACTCCCTCTATAAGGTAGAAGAAAATGTGTCCCCCGTCCAGTACGGGGATGGGTAGAAGATTGAGGATCGCCAGGTTGATGCTCAGAAAAGAGGCGAAAAAGAGGCAGTTCACCCCCCCTGTCTTGCAGTGCCAGCCGGCTCGCTCCCCGATCATGATGGGGCCGCCGACGGCCTCCCGCACAGGCACGGCGCCGCGCACGATCAAGCCTAGGGCCTGTCCGGTCTGGGCGATGGTCCCCCACACCTGCCCTAGCGCCTGGCCCAAGGCTGTGATGGGGTCCGGAGACTTTCCCTCGGGATAAGCGCCGAGCCGAAAGACGCCCCCGAATCTGACACCGATCATTTTCCGCTTGATGGATTTTCCCGTCAGGCCCCGAGCGGACATCATCTCCGGGCGGATGGTCAGATTCAGCTCCTGATCGCCCCGGCGAATCTTGAAGTCCAAGGGCTTGCCTTCGCTCTCGCGCACGGCCTTCACGAGCTCGTCCCACCGCTTGATGGGCGCCCCATCGATGCCGATGACCTCATCTCCGGGCTTCACGCCCGCAAGGTGCGCGGGCTTGCCGGAAGTAACCTTGCCGAAGGACGGCACCGGAAAAAACGCCCCGGAGAGAGTGACCCCCCAGAAGACCAGGACGGCGAATATCAGGTTGAAGATCGGACCGGCGAGAACCACCCACAACCGCTGGTAGACGGGGCGAAGGGCAAAGGACTTCTCGGGCGGAACCTCCGGCTCGGGGAGCTCCCCATCGTCGGTCTCCCCGCCGTCATCCCCATCCTGCTTCTTCCCGGGAAAGTCGCTCACCTCCTGACCCATGAGCTTGACGTACCCGCCCAACGGAATGAGAGAAATCATGTACTCGGTTTCGCCGCGCTTTATGCCGATGATCTTCCGGCCGAATCCCAGGGAGAATTTCTCGACACCGATGCCGAACTGCTTGGCGGCCAGGAAATGACCCAGCTCGTGGACCAAGACCAGAACGCCCAAAATCAAGATGGCAATAACGATGGTTGCGATCAATGGCGAATCCTCAAATTAGGTCCAATCATTGGGAATTCTCCGGCAGGCGGGGCGGTCTGACGACCTCGACGCCCGGGGGAATCTGAAAGGTGAATAGCTCCAAGGGAGGGATCTTATCCACGCGGATCTCTTCGAAGCGGATATCCGTGACATTTCCGAACGGGTCGATCAGGGCGCTGCGGACAATCAAAAAATCCTCCCTGCGAACCTCCAGCAGGATCTCCTTCAAACCGGGATGCGCCGCCTTGGGCGTGAGAACCAGACTGTGATCGGCGGACGGTCCGTCCCCGGCCTTCGGCGGTTTCTTTGCGAATCGGATGTTGAACTCATCGCGAATCTTTCCATTGCCGGTCAGAAAGGCGAGTGGCGTCTTCGAGCGAAACGTGTCGCCGAACCGGGTCATGATGACCTGTTTTTGCCGCGGCGTGTAGACCCAGTAATTCAGCCCGTCGCTCACGAGGAGCTGCTTCTCAGGAGATTCATAGACCCATCTCATCATTCCCGGCTTGCGGATAAAGACCCGGCCGCGGGATTCCTGTTTCTCCTCCAGTGAGGCCAAGGTGGACGTTTGCTGAAACCGGGCCTGGAAGAAGTGGGTCTTCTGATAGCGGTCCTGGACGCCGTCGACGACGGCGTCCAGCATCCGGCCTTGAGCCCGAGCGGAGGCCACCGGGACGACGATGAGCAGCCCCGCGGCCCCCAGCGTTACGACCAGTTTCTGTATTCGTTCCAACCGAACTTCCTCGCCATCTGAATCAGCAGCAGACCGGCGCCGAAGCCGCCGATGTGGGCAAACCAGGCGACGCCGTCGGAGGTCGCCGCTCCCAATGACATCGTACCCTGAAACAGTTGAATCACAAACCAGAACCCCAAGACCCACGCCGCGGGAAGCTTGATGACCTGGACAATAATGAATATGAACAACAGGCACCGCACTTGGTGTCGGGGATAGAGCAGGATGTAAGCGCCCAACACGCCCGCGATGGCCCCGCTGGCACCTATCAGGGGCGTCACGGAGGATGGATTCACTAGAATGTGGCCCCAGGTCGCCGCCGCCCCGGACAGGAGATAGAAGATGACGAACCTCCCATGCCCCAGGTATTCCTCCACGTTGTTCCCGAATATCCACAGGTAGAGCATGTTCGAGCCGAGGTGGAGCCAGCCCGCGTGGAGAAACAGGGAGGTGAAAAGCGTCAGCCAGACGGGAAGAAAATAATCCAGAAACACGACATCGTGGAGAAACCGAGCGGGAATGGCTCCCATCGCCAAAACCAGCTTCCTTTGCGTCAAAGCGTTGGGGGCCTGAAGCTCCATAAAAAAGCCGAGGAAGTTCAACCCGATGAGGACATACGTGACGTAAGGAGCGATCCGGGTCGGATTGTCATCTTTAAGAGGAAGTAACATCCGAATCTCCCCGAGATCAGTCTGGAATCCATCTTTCCAACTGCCGACAAAGCGAGTTTGACGGAATCGACCGACAGCCAATCGCTATTTAAACCGCAAATCCGGACCGCGCCATCCTCCCCTCGGGTTCTAAAAAAATTTACCTGAGGGTCCGTTCGCGTTTCGGATTTCAATGGCCCCGACCCGCGTTCCGTCTTACAATAAGTTTGTCAGCACTTATTACCCGCCGCGTCGGGAGAACACGCGCATTTTCTGACCGCGGTCGGCTCGAACCTCCGCCGTCGTCCGCTTCAAAGATAGGGATATCCTCTTCAGATGAAATTCATGCGCCCTCATGCCGCCATCGTTATCGTCCTGGGGACCCCTTTGTTCAATCTCGATCCCACCGCGGAGGCCCAGGAGACCCCCCGGATCCTCAGCGCGGTGAGCAGGACGGAAAGGCGAATCCGGGCGCACCTGCGACTACTGTTCGAGAGCTGGGGTTTGACCTACCCGCCCGGCGATGTTTTTCTTCGCGTCTTCAAACTGGAAGAGTCTCTCGAGCTCTGGGCGAGAAACGGCTCCTCGTGCCCCTTCACCCGTGTGAAGACCTATCGGGCCTTCAACATCCCCCTGAATTACAGGCGAGGGCCAAATCAGGCGTCCCAAGACACCGGGCCGAAGAGGAGGATGGGGGACGGCCGGGTTCCCGAGGGCGTCTACAAGATCCTCTATCACAACCCCTGGAGCAGCTATTACCTTTCGTTGGCCATCAGCTACCCCAATCCGTCCGACGCGATTCTCGGCAGACGCCTGGGGACAATCACCCGAAAGGGGGAGCGGGCGGCGCTTGGCTGGTGGCGGAGATACAAAGGGCGAATAGACCGGTCTCTGATCAAAGGGATTCCCGCCCTTTGGGGCGATGGACGGGTCAATCCGCTCGACAACGAAATCTTCATTCACGGGAAAAAGGTCACCATCGGGTTCATCCCCATCGGCGACCGAAACATCGAAGAGGTCTTTGTCCTGACCGACGCCCGCAGGGTGGAGGGACTCAGGTCCACATCCTTCCCTTCCGGTTCAGCGACCCGGCCAACCGGCCGGTCCGCCGGGGCCTGGAGAAATAACGCAAGGATCTCGCCGCGTTCTGGCAAAGCCTCGAATCTGTTTACCGGCATTTTGAAAGAACGAGAGAGCTCCCGCCGATTTACATCGACAAGGAGACGGGGCTCTATTTCACCACGCCGGATCCGCGGCGTATGGCTTACTGAGTCTCGTCCTGAAGTGGTCCCAAGATAGACCTCAATACAAACTTCCGGTTATTGAGTCCTGTATTATTAATGGCCTATTTGCGTCTCGCGTGAATGGGCCGGTACAGAGCCCGGCCCTTACAGGTCCATTGCAGGATCGCGTGTAGGGGCGGGGCCCGTACCCGCCCCAGAAATATCGGGTGATCCCCCGAACCTTTCGCTGACCCGCCACGTATGGGACATTATTTATGCCATCCTCAATAGCCCGGATTTCTCACAACCGCTTATGTCGCGGCGCCGAACGCGGCCCTGGTGATGAGAAACCTCTCTATGCCGTGTAGCGCGGAGAGGGTCGCAAACCCTAAGCTTCAGCCTCCGCCCAATCGCCGTGCTCAATCGAAAACCAGCGAAGGCTGAGGGTCAACCGACCCGCGCTACACTGCTTTCGTGAATGCGTGAACCCGCTAGAGGACATCGCCCCCTCGCAACCTCTTACGACGAATGGTTGGTGAGAAGCTCAGACTAGCCGCCGGGCCGCCGCTCGCGCGGGTCGTCTCCGATTCATGCGCTGAGACACTCCTGCATCTCGGTCCGCAATACGGCGTAAAGAGGCGATCTTTACGCGGGAGCGCCCACTATCCGCACGCGCCGTCCTTCGACCAAGACACGGCCTTCGGCGAACCACCGCACGGCCATCGGATAGATGCGGTGCTCTTGCCGAAGGATCCGTTCCGAGAGACTCTCTTCGTCATCATCCTGAAATACGGGAACCGGCGTCTGCGCGATGACGGGACCGTGGTCGACCCGCTCGTCCACCAGATGGACCGTGGCTCCTGAAACGCGCGCCCCATGCTCCAGCGCCTGCCGCTGGGGGCGCAGGCCGGGGAAGGCGGGCAGAAGCGATGGGTGAACGTTCAGGATCGGGACGCCGCACTGTTGGATGAAATCGCCGCTCAAAATGCACATGAAGCCGGCCAGACATATCAGGTCCGCGGCCGCGTTTCTCAAAATCTCCAAGGCCGCGACTTCGAACGCCTCGGGCTCCAGAAACCGGGCAGCCAGGCCCTGCTGAGACGCCCGCTCCAGCGCCCGGGCGCTCTGGACGTCGCTCAAAACAACCGCGATCTCGGCTTTCAGGTAGCCCGTGCCGGCCGCTTCCATCAGAGCCCGCAGGTTGGAGCCGCGGCCGGAGGCGAATACCGCGATCCGCATCTCCTCCCCCCCCCTATTCCAGAACCACGCGCTTCCCGGTCGCGCGCCCTTCCTCGATGCGTCCAATCGCGTAGACTTCCTCACCGGATTGGCGCAGCTTTTTCATCATCCGCTCCCCGTCGGAGTCGGAAACCACAACGATGAGACCGATCCCCAGGTTGAACACGGTCTCCATCTCCCGGGCGTCGATGTCGCCGGCCGATTGGAGGTAGCCGAAAATGGACGGCACGGGCCAATCGCCGTTTCTGACGACGGCCCGACAGTTCTCCGGCAGGACGCGCGCCAGGTTTCCGGCAATCCCCCCCCCCGTGATGTGGGCAATGCCCGCAACGGGAATTTCCCGAAGGGCGTCCAGGACGGGCCGGACGTAAAGCCGCGTCGGGGCCAGCAAGGCCTCCGCCAAGGTTCGCCCCCCCCCTCCCCCCAGGCCGGGAAGCGGGGCGTCCAGCGACAAGGCTTTCTCATCTAGGATGCGCCGGATTAAGGAGAAACCATTGCTGTGGGGACCACTCGAAGCGAGTCCCAACAGGACGTCACCCGGCCGGATCTTTGTCCCGTCGATGACCTGATCCCGTTCCACGATGCCGACGGCGCAGCCGGCCAGGTCGTATCGCGCTCCGAGGTAAAAGCCCGGCATCTCGGCCGTCTCTCCGCCCAGAAGCGCACAGCCGCATTCCACGCAGGCCTCGGAGACGCCGGTCACCACTTCGGCCGCCACGCCGGGGTCCAACCTTCCGGTCGCGATGTAATCGAGGAAAAAAAGGGGTTCGGCCCCGTGTGCCAGGACGTCGTTCACACACATGGCGACCAAATCCCGCCCCGCGGCGGCGTGTCCCCCCGTGCGGATCAGGAGGTCGAGCTTTGTTCCCACGCCGTCCATGCCGGCGATGAGGACAGGCTCCCGGTACCCCGGCGGGATCCGAAATCCGCCGCCAAACCCTCCGATCGCTCCCTCCACCTCCGGGCGGCGGCTGAATTCGGCCAGCTCCCGCAAACGCGGAACCCACGCGTCGGCGGCCTCGATATCGACGCCCGCCCAACGGTAGGTCAGGCCGGATTCGGGCCGATACGGATTTCCGGGTCGGGTCACGCGGTCTGAATCTTGCGGAGAAGTTCGATGTTTTCGGTGTGACCGCTCATCCGGGCGGTCACCTTCCCCCTCAGGGGCCGGCCTAGGAGGTAGAGATCGCCGATAACATCGAGGACTTTGTGCCGAACAAACTCGTCGGGAAAGCGGAGCTCCGTGTTGATCACCCTTCCCGCGTCCAGGAGGATCACATTGTCCAGTCTTCCGCCCCCGATCAGCCCGCGTTTGCCCTGCTGCTCGGCCTCTCTGATCTCGCCGAACGTCCGGGCCGGAGCGATGGCGTCCCGGAAGGACTCGGGTCCGTCCAAGGTGTAGGAGAACTTCTGCATCCCGATGGGCTTGGGCAGGAGGAATTGGAATTCGATTTTGAATTCCGCGTGGGGCTCAATCTTCAATACCGCGGGCTCCTGTCCGGGGCGTTCCGAAACCACTTCAACGGCCGATCGAATCTTCAACGGCTCGAGGGACGCCTCCTGCTCGATAACGCCCGCCTCGTCGATGAGCCGGCAGAATTCCAGCGCCGATCCGTCCATGATGGGGATCTCGTTCTCGACCTTGATCAAGAGATTGTGGACACCGTACGCGTGCAGGGTGGACATGAGATGCTCGATGGTCCGGACCTTGACGTTTCCCCGCTGAAGGGTGGTGGCGAAGTCCGTGGAGACCACGTTGTCCAGATGGGCCGGAACGGTCTCCTCGGTTGTGATGCTTCCGAACCGGATCCCGCTGTCGGGCGGAAGGGGGGAGAGGATCAGGCCGGTTTTCAGTCCTGAATGGAGCCCCTGGCCACTCAACAACACGCTTTTTCCCAGGGTCCGCTGGGCCACGCCGGCGCCCGCCCGCCCCGAAGAAGCCCCCGGGCGGTCATCGGCGATTCCGGTGCGCAGGTCGCCTTCGGAGATTCCCAATTCAGAAGCCGTCTTGCGGAGGTTTCCGTTGTTTTTCTTCAGACGCTCGAGCAGGGCGCCCTTGCCCCATTTCCGCCGCTCCCCGACCTGAACCGTCGGCCTGTCTTCCGTCTCTTTTTCCGCAATCCCCCACAACACCCCGGGAAGGTCGTCCACTTCAACAACCTCTCCGGTCTCTTGGGCGATAAGCCATTCGATGGTGTTCATGAGCCCTTTGATGTTGTCCGGCCAAGAGTGCTTCTCCATGGCTTCCATCGCCTCTTCGGCGATGACCGGACGTCGCAGGCCGTGATGGCTGCAATATTGCGATAGAAAGTGCTCACAGAGGCTGGGGATGTCCTCCCAGCGCTCGCGCAGAGACGGGACGCGGACGGGCTCGTGGGAGATCAGGACCCCGATTTCCCGATCGAATAATTCTTTGATCGGCGTTATTTGAAGATCGGCGGTTGTGGACAATATGACCCCGGCCTTCATGGGAAGCGGACGAAGTCCGCCCTCGCGGCGGAATTCGCCGCATTCGAGCGCCTTGGCCAACAAGACGGCGACCTCCGAATTCATCCTCTCCGCCCCATGAAGATAGACCGTCCCCTTCCCGGCCGCTTCCAGCGCCCCGGCCTGGACCTCGCCGGAAGGCCCTTCCAATCCGAAGGTTCGCTGCTTGAGAGACAGCGGATCGGAGGTCCCGTCGCCGCAGTCCACACGCAGGAAGGGTTGGCCGACGCCCGACCTGCGCTCCTGAATCAACCGGGCGACCAATTCCTTTCCAGTCCCGGTTTCCCCATAAATCAAGACGACGCCTTCACCGGAGGCGCAGGATTCTATCGTCTGCCAAAGCTTGAACAAAGCCCGGCTTCGGCCGATCAACTCCGAGGACTGATCCAGGCGGCTCCGAATCCCCGAATTTTCCCGGAACAGCCGATGCTGGCGCAAGGCCAGCTCGACGGTGTGAACCACCTGGTCCAGAGACAAGGGTTTTTCAATGAAGTCAAACGCCCCGAGCTTTGTCGCCTTGACCGCGGTTTCGATGTTGGCATGACCGGACATCATGATGACCTCCAGGTCCGCCTGCTGCTTCCTCACCGCCTGGAGGGCCTGGATGCCGTTCAACCCGGGAAGCCAGACATCGAGAAGGACCACATCCGGGACCACCTGGTCCAGAAGCACCAGAGCCTCGTCCCCGTCGGACGCCTGAGAGATGGTGTACCCCTCGTCTTTGAGGATCCCCTCCAGGGACGACCGGATGCTCTCTTCGTCGTCTACGATCAGGATATGACCCCGACTCAATGCGTTCTTCCCTCAATCAAGCCTTGAAGCGGATATTGAGAAACCCGGCGACGCGTTCCGTAGGGAGAAATCTGCGATTATCCGAGACCCTCCCCGTGCGGGAAAATCCCCTTCGCTCCGGCCGGTTGGGCCTCGGCCAGGGCAGGCACGGGCGGGCTTCCATCGAAACCGTGAGGCGATATTGACATAAGTCTTTATAAATCAAAATGTTATCAGTCATCGGAAGAAGCGGGCGGACGCAGGGTCAACAGACCTTCGGCCCTCGCCGCAAGGACTGCAAGCGCCAAGCCTCCCATGGTGTTTCAGCGCTGAGGCTAGACCGCCAACCGGGACCACTCGGTCTCGCCATTCAAGGGGAGGCGGATCTCGAACGTCGCCCCGTGCGGCGACCGCTCCCGGACCTCGATGGCACCGTCGTGATCGGCGATGATCCGATGGACAATGGCCAGACCGAGGCCGGTTCCGCGCCGCTTCGTCGTGAAATAGGGCAGGAACAGCTGGCTGCGGTCCGCCGCCGAGATTCCCGACCCGTCGTCACTGAATTCGATCTTCAACGTTCCCTGAAAATCATCTCGGGAGGTCCGGATGACGAGATGCCCCCCCCCCCCGCGCTGCGTCGCGTCGATCGCGTTGTCGATCAGATTGATGAACACGCGCTTCATCTGCTCTTCATCGACATGGACCTGCCCCAGCCGCTCATCGAAGTCGGTCTCGATCCTGAGCCCCTTCGGGTGTCCCTTGTACAACGCCACGGTCTCCCAGATCAAGGTGTTCAGGTTGCAGAAGCAGGGCTGCGGCTCGGGCATGCGGGCGAACCGGGAAAATTCATTGACCAACTCCATGAGCCCCTTCACCTGATTGATGATGACCGTCGTGCACTCCTGAAAAATCCCGTCGAAGTCCGGGGAGGATTCCTGATACTTTTTTCTCAACCGCTGCGTCGAGAGCTGGATGGGCGTCAGGGGGTTCTTGATCTCATGAGCAATCCCCTGTGCGACTTCCCGCCACGCGGCGAGCTTCTGCGCCTTGAGCAGCTCCGTCAGGTCTTCGAACACCAAAACCATGCCCAGCTCTTTTCCGTCGCGGTCGGTCAAAACGCTGACGCTGATCAGCAGAGTCAGGAGCCGGCCGCTGACCGTGACGGACCGCTGGGCGTCCAGGCGATCGAGACCGGCCCGGACAATCTCACGGAAGAGCTCCCGGGCGGGCTCGATAAGCGGCGGCATGAACACCTGCCGGTAGTGAGAGCCCAGCGCGTTCACCCCCTTGACGCCCAGCACCCGTTCCGCCGACCGGTTGATGGTGGTCACGCGTCCGCGTCGGTCAAGAGACACCACCCCGGCCCCGATCCGCTCAAGGACGCGTTCCATGTACACCCGCCGGGTTTCCAATTCGTCGTTGCTTCGCTCAAGCCATTCCTTTCCCCGCTTGAGATCGGAGGTCATGGCGTTGAACGCGTCCACCAGATAGCCGATCTCGTCGTCGCCGCCCCGCTTCACATGCGTATCGAGATTGCCTTCGGCCACCGATCGGGTGCCTTCGACCAGGGCCTTGATGGGCTCGGTGATCCCACGGGCCAGATAGAACCCGAACCAGATGGCCGAGAAGATGATCAACAGCGTAATCAGCAAAAACGTGATGAGGTAGCTCAACTTGAGCGGGTCCTCGAACATCTCGAGGTGCTTGTACTCGCGGTACGTTCCCACAACCTTTTCCATCTTTTTCGTCAGGTCCAAAGGGATGAAACGCGACAGAACCAACAGGCCCAGCGTCCGTTTCTTCCCCGATCCGGCCTCCAGCGCCGTGACCGCACGCACGACCCTTCCCGATCCGAGGCGCTCCCTTTCGATCACGTTCTTTCCGCTCAGAACCTTGTCGATCCTCTCAGGCGCGCGTCCCATCAGAAGCAGTTCGGCCGGCGCGTCCTTGTTCCGGGCGTTGAGAAAGGATTTTTGGTCCGCGGAAAAGACTTGCAGCCCGTCGAGCTGATGCTCGCGCCGCATCACCCCCAAGGCCGTTTGCAATTCCGTCCGCGAGGCGGGGCGGGCCAGGTCGGCGATATTAATCTTCCGGGCCAGGGTCGTCGCCAAAGTGGACAACCGACTTTCCGTCTCCTCCGTGATCCGCCGCACCACGTCCTGGGAATCCCTCAGCGTTCTTTCCACCTGGGCGCTGAACCAGCTCTCGATGCTCCGATTGATCAATCCGTTGGCGACGACAAAGAGCAGAATGGAGGGCGCGAGCGCTAATCCCACGAAGGCCGTAACCAACTTGCTTCGAAACTTGGCGCCGATGGTCCCCTGACGCCGCTCGACGTAAAGCTTCAGGAGATTTCGCAGCACCAGGAGGATCACCGCCAGCAACAAAATGATGTTGACGTTGACCAGGGCGTAAACGATGACGTTGTTGGCGACCAGGTGGGTGGGATTGAACTCGAAATAGATCCCGGTGATGGCGAGCAGGATGATGATGCAGACCATCCCCAGAATGATCCGCCAGACTCTCACCTTCGCACGTTCGTTCTTTCCGGTCGATTTCGTCTGCATGAAGCGTCCCGGCCGTCCCCGAAAAGCCGGCCCTTTCCCCAAAACCCTTTTCACGGACACGCCCGGGGCCTTCCCGGATCCAATCCGACATTACCCCTTGATTTACGGTATGTTAGGGGATTCAGACCCCGCGGGCAAGGCTAAATTACGCGGGGCCGTCATCCCCCATGACGTTCCGCTTCAACCGGTGCAGAAAATTCAACGCCTCGATGGGCGTCATCTGATTTGGGTCCGCCCCTTTCAGCGCTTGCAAACAGTCGGAATCCGCCGGCCGAAAAAGACCCAGTTGAGGGGCGTCCGTAGGCGGCGGCGTCCTCGGCGCGTTCTCTTTTTCCCGGCCCTCGAAGGTTGCAAGGATTTGGGTCGCCCGCTCCAAGGTCTCCGCGGGAAACCCCGCCAGGCGCGCCACGTGAATGCCGAAACTTCGGTCCGAAGCCCCCTCGACCACTTGACGGAGAAAAACCACGCTCCCCTCGTATTCCCGCGACAGCATGGCCAGGTTCTTCACCCGGGGCAGCCGGTTGGTCAGCTCGGCCAGCTCGTGATAATGGGTGGCGAACAGCGTCCGCGGCCCGCTGTCCCCCGTGCCGTGAAGGTACTCGGCCACCGCCCAGGCAATGCTGATCCCGTCAAAGGTCGAGGTGCCGCGCCCGATTTCGTCCAGGATGACCAGACTCCGGGGGCCGGCGTGGTGCAGGATGTAGGCCGTTTCCACCATCTCCACCATGAATGTGCTCTGCCCCCGTTGCAGCCGGTCGTGCGCCCCGACCCGCGTAAAGATCCGGTCGACGAGGCCGACGCGGGCGGAGGCGGCCGAAACGAAGCTTCCCGCCTGGGCCAGAAGGACGATCAGCGCCACTTGGCGGATGTAAGTGGATTTGCCCGCCATGTTGGGCCCGGTCACCACCAGAACCTGCCGCTCGGATGCGCTCAGGTCGGTATCGTTCGGGACGAACCGCTCCTCGACCGCCGCGGGCGAGCGTTCGAGAACCGGATGCCGCCCCTCCCGAATGACAACGGCCCCGGACGTGTCCACCTCCGGCTCGACATAGTCGTTCCGGATGGCCGTTTCCGCGAAGCCGGAGAGGACGTCGAGCTCCGCGATCCGCTCCGCCGCCTTTTGAATCCTCTCCGTTTCGGCCAGAACCGCCCCGCGGACCTCCTGGAAGACCTCGTACTCCAACTCCCGGGAGCGGGCCTCGGCCTCGAGGACTTCTTCCTCGGTCTTCTTCAGCGCGGGCGTGACATAACGCTCGGCATGCGTCAGCGTCTGCCGCCGGGTGTAATCGGCGGGGACATCTGCCTCCGAGCGTTTGCTCACTTCGATGCAATAGCCGAAGACCTTGTTGTAGACAATCTTAAGGTTCTTGATCCCCGTCCGTTCTCGTTCTTGTTTTTCATAAGACCGAAGCCAGGACTTCGCCCCCTTGCTCAACTCCGTCAGGCGGTCGAGATCGGGATGAAATCCCTGCCGGATAAGGCCCCCCTCCCGCAGGGACTGAGGCGGCTCCTCGGCGATGGCGGCGTCGATTCCCGCGCCCACGTCGGAGAGGTTATCCCAATCCCCTAGGTGATTCCGGATGATTTCCGCCGCGAGGTCCGCTAGGGCCTCCCGGGCGATCGGCAGCGCGTCGAGTGACCGCCCCAAGTGGAGAAGGTCGCGCGCGTTGCCCGCCCCCAGGTGAAGCCGCGCCAGGAGTCTTTCTAGGTCTCCGATCCGCTCAAGGGCTCCGCGCAGCGCTTCGAGAGCGCCGCCGCTCTCCTTGAACGCCCGAACGGTTTCCAGGCGGGCTTGGACCTCCTCGATTCGAATGAGCGGATGCAGGAGCCAGTCCCTGAGCTTTCGGCCGCCCATCGGAGTCATCGTCCGGTCCATGACCTGAAGGAGCGTCCCGGTCCGCTCCCCCTCGGGGCCGGAACGCAGGATCTCCAGATTGCGCTGCGTGGCGGCGTCCAGGAGCATTCTTTCCCGGCGGAATTCGGCCCGCGGCGGCCGCAAGTGTCCGAGCCGGTCGCCCTGGGTCTCGCGCAGGTAGTGATAGAGCGCCCCGGCCGCGCCGATGCCCAGGGGCATGTCGCTCAGTCCCAGCCCCTCGAGGGAGCCGAGGCCGAATCCTGACCGCAAGGCCCGCTCTCCTTCCTCCGGATCGAAGGTCCACGAAGGCCGCACGCTGATCAAAGCGCTCCCGGCCTCCTGTAATTCCGAAAACAGCGGGGGGGAATCGGGACCGCCCGCCTCCCCTTCCGGCAACAAAACCTCCTTGGGGTCCAGGTCGGCCCATTCATCGGACAGGGCGGCATGCCGCTCTTCGCCTTCCAGCTGAAGCGCCCGGAACTCCCCCGTGGACAGATCCGCAAAGGCGAGGCCGATGGCCCGGTCGCCGCGGGACAGTGCGGCAAGGAAGTTTCCGCTCTTGGACTCGAGGACCTGCGGCTGCGTCGCGGTCCCGGGAGAAACCACCTGGACCACTTCACGCCGGACGAGGCCTTTGGCCTTTTTCGGGTCTTCCACCTGCTCGCAGACAGCCACGCGAAATCCCGCCTTGACCAGCCGGGCTACGTACCCCTCGACGGCGTGGTGGGGAAATCCACACATCGGCACCTTTCCCTGGGCGTCGTCGTGCCGGGACGTCAGGGCGAGATCCAGGACGGGCGCGGCCCGCTCCGCGTCTTCGTAGAACATTTCGAAGAAGTCCCCCATCCGGAAGAACAAAACGGCGTCCGGATGCTTACCTTTGAGGGAGCGATACTGGCGCATCATCGGCGTCAGGGCGGGGCCTTCGCGGCGCGTCCGGGAAGGCGGACTGACCGGCGGAGCGGTCTTTCCGCCCGCGGGAGGGGAGAAAGAATCGGCCAAAACAGGATCAGGGGACGGCCGGGGGGACTTCAGCCGGGAGGTTTTCCCGAGGCTTTTGGACATCTTCATCTTCCACCGGCACGGGGACGAGGCTCCTCTCCTCCATCTCCCGCACGCGGCCTTGTAGCGAGCGAAGCTGGGATTGTTCCCGGCGCAACCGCCACTGAAGGCGAAACTTCTCCGAGACGCTGAACAGCCAGATCGCCAAGGCACCCAACGAGAAAGCGCCCAGGAGGAGGAAAAAGAACGGATAACTCCGGCTCGGGACGCCGTAGAACCGCACGGGAACCGGGTCCATGTTATTGATGCCGAACGTAACCAGCAAAACCACGAACGCCAAGGCGATGATGAAACGCAAGGCACCCATGCCTACTCCGCGCCCCTCTCGAAGGACTCTCTCAACATCCGATACGTGTTGGTCAAATGCTCAGGAATCAGCTTCACGTCGGCGAGGACCGGCATGAAGTTCGTGTCGTTCGTCCAGCGCGGGACGACATGGATGTGCAGGTGGTCGGCGACGCCCGCGCCCGCTGCCTCCCCCAGGTTCAACCCAATGTTGTAACCATGCGGTTTCAGCGTCTCCTCCAGGACCCGGATGCACTCCTGGGTGAGGCGGCTGAGCTCCGCCGATTCCGCTTCGGTCAGGCCCGTGAAGTCACCTGTGTGTCGGCGGGGGGAAACCATCATGTGGCCGTTGCTGTACGGGAAAACGTTCATGATGACGAAGGCGAGCGCCGACCGGATGAGAACGTAGTTTTCCGCGTCCTGGGACCCATCGGCCAAATTGCGGCACAAAAAACACCCGTCCTCGGAATCATGTTCCTTGACATATGCCATCCGCCAGGGCGCCCACAGGTTTTTCAAGCCGTTTCCTTCCCGCGCGCGGGGCGGGGGTCTTCGGGCCAGAGGGGCCCGATCAAGCGCCGCTCCTCGGCCCTCATCCTCCGCGTCTGTCCCGGCGTCTGATGATCTTGGCCTACCAAGTGAAGCGTTCCGTGAATGAGCAACTGGAGAACTTCCTTTCCCAAAGGGTCCCCTTCGCGGACCGCCGGCGGAGACCCCCCTTCCCCCCCGGGCGAGGGATCAGACCGAACCCGGCGCCTCGCGGTCTCCACCGAGAACACGACGTCCCCGAGCAACCCCCCCGAGAGGCCGGAGGAGTCGCCCCCCCGCACGGGCAACGCCCACACAGCGGGTGGGCGGCCGTCACCCCGGTGGCGCCGGTTGAGGCGGGACATCTCGCCGTCATCGACCAGAAGGACGCTGAGCTCCTCAGCTGGACAGCCCAGAAGCTTCAGCAACCTCCGGGCCCGTCGCACGATCCACGCGCGGTCGATCCCCGCCGTCCGCTGGCTGTTCGTCAGCGATATCGGCATCGAAAAATGCCTCCATCTCGAGCTCGCCCTGCGATTCCGCCTGGGGATAACCGATGCGGTGATGGAAGATTCCCGTCAGGATCCGGACAAAGGCGTTGGAGATGAGATTCAAACCCCGCAGGGTCAACTCGCAGTCATCGAGCTGGGCTTCCGCGAAAATCCGGGTCACGTTGCTTCGGACCATGTTCTGAATCCGCGCCGGCGTCGGGTCCTGCAACGATCGCGACGCGGCCTCCACCGCATCAGCCATCAAGAGGATTCCGGCCTCCCGGCTCTGGGGTTTCGGACCCGGATAACGGAAGTCGGACTCATTGACCGCCTGTTGCGAGGCGTCCTCCCGCTCCTTGGCCTTGTTGTAGAAGTAGCTGATCAGGCTCGTCCCGTGGTGTTGGGGGATAAAGTCGATGAGCTGCTCGGGCAGGTTATGCTTGCGGCCCAGCTCGATGCCGTCCTTGACGTGGGAAATCAAGATCAGCGCGCTCATCCGCGGGGCCAGGTGGTCGTGTTTATTCTCGGGCCCCGCCTGGTTTTCGATGAAATACTCGCGTTTTCGAATCTTTCCAATGTCGTGGTAATAGGCGCCCACCCGAACCAGGAGCGGGTTCGCCCCGATCTTCTCCGCCGCTTCTTCCGCCAGACTGCTAACCATGACGCTGTGGTGGTAGGTCCCCGGGGCCCTCATCACAAGCTGGCGCATCAGCGGATGGTCCAGATCCCCCAGTTCGAGGAGCTTGATGTCCGAGGCGATGTTGAACATCGATTCCAAGAGCGGCAGGCTGGCCGACACAACGATCCCCGTGACGGCCCCGCCCGCTATCCCCATCAGGACCGCAAACCCGCCCTCGGCCGAAAACAACCTGCCTTCGATCAAAAGGAGGGGAACAATCACCGCCGCGTTGGCCAAGCCGACGAAGAGCGCCGTCATCAGAATGCTCGAGCGCCGCCGGTAGTGGTTGACGCGGAAGCTCGCCACCAACCCCCCGACCAGCGCGGTCAAGGGTAGACCGAAGGTCTGCGGCAGAACAAGCCCTGCGAGAAAAGCCGTGAGGGCGGAGAACAACAGGGCGACCTCCAGGTCCAAGAGGATCGCCCCCAGCATCGCGCCCGTGGCGAAGGGGATGGCGTAGTAATAACTGAGGGCGTCCCCGTAGCCCATCGCCTCGGAGAACATCAATCCCACTTGCATGAAAACCTGGATGATGATGATTGTCCCCACCAGAATGACCGCCATCAGGACGACCTTTCGTGGAGACCGCATCAGTTTCGCTTTGAACCGAAGGAGATAGATCGCGGCCAAGGCCAGGGCGACGGCGATCAGCATGGCGATTCCCAGGACGTTCCCCGCAAATCCGCGCTTTTCCCGCCGGGCGGTCAGGCCCCGGAGCTTGATCACCTGCTGGGGAGAGATTCGCTCGCCCTCCCGGGCGATCATTTCTCCCTTCTTGATGTTGAAAAAGACCGGCTTGGCCGCCTCGCGGGCCTTGGTCCGGAGGCTTTCCGTCCCTTGCTTGTTCACCGTCAGGTTGGGCTCGATCAGCCTCGCGGCCAGGACCGCGAGGGCTCGGCGCTCTCGCGCGTTCTTTCCAACCCGCGATTCCTCCACCAGCGCCGGAAGGCCTTTGGCGGCCGACTGGAGGTCCTGAAAACGCTGAAGGTCCTTGACCTCCTCCCGGAGCCCCTTTTCCCCGACCACCTGAATGGAGATGCCCTTGCCCGCTTGAGAGTCCAGGAGCTTCCTGTTGCCGGCCACGCCCGGCTCCATCGCCTTGCGCAACAGGAATACCACGTCCCGGGCCAATGCCGGGTCGTACCGCCTCTTGCGAAGAACGCGCAGAAGATGGGGAGTCGACTGTATTCTCAGCGCCGCGAAAAAACCGGCTTCAAGGGTCTTGAAGGCCTGCGTCCGCTCGAACCGGGCGTCCGATCCGGCGGGCGCCGAAGACTTTCCCGGCGGCCGAAGAGAGCCTTTCCCGTCGGCCGATCCGGATCGCCCTTTCCGCTTCGCGCCTCCCCGGGCCGCGGCTTCGGCGGCATGTGTCTCGTAACCTTTCTGGACTTTCTCGAATTCCGCCAAGACCCGCTTGGCGATCGCCTCGGACAGTTTCGGGTCAAGGTCAAAGACCTCGCGGACGGCCTCGGCGGCCTTTTCCTTGATCTTGGCGGTAGATTCGACATCCTCCACCAGCATGTCATTGGCCGCCTTGATGTCCCGAGGGACAATGTCTCCGGCGTCGAGTTGCTTGGAGGGGAGCGTCCCACGCGGGATGAGCAGGAAGGTCAGAGAAATGAGCAACCCGATCGCGACGCCCCACTGAATGATCGGGTCGCTCATGCTCGATGGGGTTTTTCGGGTCGATAAAGACCGCTTCAGGGGCTCACCGTTGGCCTTGGCCATCACTCTTGTCCCCCGTCAACCCGATTCGCATCCGGCCATCGCCGGAAGACCTCTTCCCGTACTGTTCGTAGGCTTTGATGATTTCCTGGACCAGGGGGTGGCGGACAACGTCTTTCTCGGTGAAATAAACAAACTCGATGTCATCGACTCCCTTCAAGACCTCCTGGATTTGAATGAGTCCGGATCCCTTTTCCCCGGGAAGATCGACCTGCGTGATATCCCCCGTGATCACGGATTTGGAGCCGAATCCCAGCCGTGTCAAAAACATCTTCATCTGTTCGGGGGTTGAATTCTGGGCCTCGTCCATAATGATGAAGGCGTCATTGAGAGTCCGCCCGCGCATGTAGGCCAACGGCGCGATCTCAATCGTCCCCCGCTCGATCAGATGCTGGACCCTTTCACTGTCCATCATCTCGTTGAGCGCGTCATACAGGGGCCGCAGGAAGGGGTGGATCTTCTCCGCGATGTCGCCCGGGAGAAATCCCAAGCGCTCCCCCGCCTCGACCGCGGGCCGGGTCAGGAGGATCCGGCTGTATGATTTTTGCAGGAGCCCCTCCACGGCCAGGGCGACGGCCAAGTAGGTCTTCCCCGTCCCCGCCGGACCGATGCTCACCACCACGTCGCGCCGGCGAATAGCCTCGACATATCTCCGCTGCGCCACGCTCTTGGGAATGACGAACCGACGCTTTCCCCCCGTCCGGATCTGCCACGCGAACAGGTCCTTCAGATCAATCTCGGCGTCTTGTTGGTAGGCTCGGGCGATAACCTGAAAATCCTGAGAGGAGAGATCGTAGCCTTCGAGCATGACGGCCTGAAGGGCCGACAAAAGACGCTCCACCGAAGCAACGGGGCCGGCCCCGCCCCGGACCTCGATCTCTCCTCCTTCGACAACGAGTCGCACCTCGAAAATCTTCTCCAGTTTCCGCAAGTGCTCATCGTGAATGCCGAAGAGGTCCCTGACCCTTGCAGGATCGACCAAGGGAATCTTCCCGATGACCGTTTCCTCCAATATATCCCTCCCGCGCCTCCCTTCAACCCAGGCGACAAGCTCACCATATCAGAGAGATTCAACCCTCGCAAACCGGATTTCCGGCAAGACGCGCCCCCTGAGGGCCCAGAGAATTATCATAAATATAATATGAATATAACCAATTAACTATCAACCTCTTGGATGATGTTCTTTAATCATCACTTTAAGTCTTTCCTGCGTGACGTGCGTATAAATTTGGGTGGTGGATATGTCCGCGTGTCCCAGCATCATCTGGACCGACCGGAGATCGGCCCCATGCGACACAAGATGGGTCGCAAAGGAGTGGCGCAGGATATGCGGGCTGACATCGCTTTGGATGCCCGCCCTCAGGGCGTATCCTTTCAAAACCTTCCAGAATCCCACCCGGGATATCGGAACGCCGTTCCGGTTCAGGAATATCTTCTCTTCGGGCTCGGACATTTCTCTTCCCCCCCCCCGCAGCCGGGTCCGTCTTTGAAGGAGTTGCTCTCTCGCCCAATCAATATAGCGTTTCACCTTTTGGTTGGCTTCCTCGCCCAACGGGACGACGCGCTCCTTGCTTCCCTTCCCCAGGGTTGTGACAAACCCGACATCCAGGTTCACACGGGAGAGGAGAAGTCCCACGAGCTCGGACACGCGCAGGCCCGTCGCATAAAGCGTCTCCAGCATGGCCACGTCTCTGCAACCCAGGACCGACGAGGGGTCCGGCTGCGCCAACAGCCGATCCACCTCCGCGACGGAAAGGAATTTCGGCAAGGGGCGGCCCGCCGCGGGGGTCTCGATGTCCAGGGAGGGATCTTCCGCCATTCCACCCTCGGAATGCAGGAAGCGGCAAAAACCCCGGATCGTGGATAGTTTTCTGCGCATCGTTCGGGGAGAATTCCCAGCCGATCCAAGCGCCTCCAGGAAGTCGATGATGTCCTCCCGGGTCAGTCCGTCGAGGGGTCCGGCGGTCACTGCCAAAAACCCCCACAAATCCCGGCGGTATGCCTGAAGGGTGTTCTCCGAGAGCCTGCGCTCTGCCGCCAGGTAATCCAGATAGCGCTGCGGAAGGTCGGAATCTGTCATGCCTCACACACTCGTCAAGGACCCTCGTCTCACTCCGGAGTCAAGTCGGGCGGCAGGGCCTTCCCCGCCTGACGGCTTCTCAGGCTCTCGCGCAGAAGCGAAAGCTCTTGGCAGCCCGTCACCTTCGCTGCCAGGAGATAAACGGCCGCGCCCAGCAACAGGCAGGTCGCCAGGGCGGAAACCCGCCCGACGACCGACCCGGCCGGGGCGTAGAGCTGCTGTTTCGCCCCGTACACAATAACGGCCATCAGCGCGGTGGGAGGCAGAATCCGATAGAAAGACCTTGCGATGGCGCGCCCTCCCAGGCCCCCTAGCCGGCGGTGAAGAGCGCGCAGCAACAATCCGACATTCAGGAATGCGCAAAGGGCCCCGGCCAGGGCGAGACCCGCGTGCTTCAACGGTACCATGAGGATCACGTTCAGGACCACGTTGGCCGCGAGGACAAGGGCAGCAATCTTCACGGGCGTGCGCGTGTCCTGCAGCGAATAGAACGCCGAAACGACGATCTTCACGCCCGCGTACGCCACCAATCCAGCGGCGTAAGCGAGGACGGCCTTGGCCGTCATGGCGGTGTCCGCGGCGGTAAACGCGCCGCGCTCGAACAAGACCTGAATGATCGGACTCGCCAGAATCGCCAAGCCCACCGCGGCCGGCAGACAGACGAACAGGACCAGGCGCAGCCCCGCCCCCAGGATCTCCAGAAATTCACCCGACTCCTCCTTGGCGGCGTGCGCGGCAAGGGCCGGGAAAATTGCAATGCTCAAAGCGATTCCGAAGATGCCCAACGGGAATTGAAGAAGCCGGTTCGCATAGTAGAGAAACGAGATGCTCCCCTCCGGCAGGAAAGACGCCAGCATACGGTCCACCAGGGTGCTGATTTGAGCGATGGAAAACCCGAAGAGGGCCGGAACCATCAGGCGCGCAATCCGCTGGGAGCCGGGATGCCCCGGCTCCCAGCGCAACTTCGGAAGCTGCCTCCGCTTGTGCAGGGGTCTCAACAGAACGATTAACTGGACTGCCCCGCCGATCACCACGCCCCAGGCCAATCCGGCCGCCGCAGGCTCCAGAACGGGGGCCAGCCACAGGGCGCAGGCGATCATGCTGAAATTGAAGAAAACCGGTGTCAGAGCGGGCGTCAGAAAATGACCGAGGGTGTTCAGAATGCCCGCGGCGACGGCCGCCAGGCCGATGAAAAAGAGAAACGGAAACATGATCCGCGTCAGGCGCACCGTCAGGGCATACTTGGGAGTGTTCTGGCCGAACCCGGGCACGAGGACCTCCACAAGGTAGGGGGCCGCCAGGATGCCAATGACAGTGACAACGGCGAGGACCAGGGCGAGCGTAACCCAAAAGGCCCCGCTCAAGCGGCGCGCGGCCTCGTCCCCCCCTGCCGTCCGCTCCTTGGTGAATACTGGGATGAAGGCCGCGGACAGAGCCCCTTCCGCAAAGAAGACGCGCAGGATGTTCGGAATACCGAACGCTACGTAGAAGGCGTCGGCGGTGAAACCGGCTCCGAAGGCGTTGGCCACAATCATGTCCCGGATGAAACCGAAGATCCGGCTCGTCAGTGTAGCTGCGCTGACGACGCCGGCGGAGCGGGCCAACCGCGCGCCTCGGTTCAACTTTCGGGGGTCATCCGAAGCGGAATTGCCGGAATGGGATTCGGAGGACATATCAGCCGGAGCAGCCGATCCTGATCGTCCGGGACGCCCCGCGCGCCGGCTCATCAGCAACCTCATAACGGAACACCGGCCCGCCGGAATGTAGGATCAACGCCAAATCGCGCCCCCCCTGGTGGAAAGCGTAAGTGGTCCAAGCCTTGACAACGGCCGCGAAACCGCTATATTTGGCCCGAGTGTAAGGTTTTAGAAGATTGGCCTTGGAGATTTTTCAATGCCCCGAAGCAAGTCGGTCTTGAAAACCGCTCGACAAAACGAAAAGCGTAGGATTCGGAATCAGTCCATTCGGACCCGATACCGGACGGCGGTCAAGCGGGTCCACGCTGCCCTCGATCAGGGCGACGCGCAGGCCTCGCAAGAAGCCCTGGATCATGCCATCCGGACCATCGACCGGACCTCGTCCAAGGGCGTCATTCACTCGCGCACCGCCTCGCGCAAAATTTCCCGGCTCAGCCGGCGGGTGCACGCCCTCCAGCACGAGAAATCGGCCGCCCCCTAAGTCCGCCCTTTCCTCCCCCGTTCCGCAATCGACAAAGGTCTATCACGAGTCTTTCCAGCAGGATTCTGTCCGGATAACCGCTTCCCCGGAGCTGAATATCCGCGCGCTGCAACCCTGCAAGGGCGCTTCGAAGCTCGGCGTCGGAAAAATGCTTCGCCTGCTCCGTCAACTTCCGGATGTAGTACGGGCTTCCGCCCATCCGCTTGGGAACGGACCCGGCGGAGGCACCCGCGTCGAGGAGCGCCCGCACTTCCAGGAGCCGGACGACGTGCCGGGCCATCACCGAGACCAGAACGGTCGCCGCGTGTTGGCGCCGGAGAAACCGCTGGAGCGCAACGAGGGCCTTGGTGGCGTCGCGAGCGCCTAAAGCGTCCGTAAGATCGAACACGTTGTCCGTCCGCCCATCGTCCACCACCTCGATCACCACCTCCAGGGATATCTCCGCCGCCTTGTCTCCAGCCGGCGCTTGTGCGTCCACGTGCAGGGCAAGCTTCTCCAACTCCGACGCCACGCGCCAAAGGGAGCCGCCGCTTCTCTCCACCACCAGGGAAAGCGCCTCGTCCTCCAGCTTGAAGCCCCGGCGCGACGCCATCCCTTTCACCGCGGACATCAGGGCCCGGCCTTTCAACATGTCGGTGGGAACGGTGGCGCCGCGTTTGCGGACCGCCTTGAGAAGCTTGGCGGACGCCTTCAGCGGTCCAGCCAAAAGCACCAGGCAGGCCGACACGGGCGGGTCTTCCAAGCAAGGCGCCAGCACTTCAACCCCGGCCTCGAGGAGTTCCGCCCGCCTCACGATGACGAACTTCCGCCCCCCCAGAAAGGGAAGGGTCTCGACGGCGTTGCGGACGTCATCGGGGGAGCACGTCTCGGCATCGAGCCTTTCGCAGCTAAAATCGGCTGTCGCCGGGTCGGGAAGGAGCCTCAGAATCCGCCGCCGGAATTCTTCCTGTAAGTAATCCTCGTCTCCGTACAGGAGGTAGACGGGCGCCACCGACCCCGACGCGAGGGCCTTCAAGGTCTTGCTGAAAACAACGTCGGGGGAAGCGGCCAAACCTAAAAGCCTTCGACCAGGAGGCTTTGAAGCTCGCGGGCGATGGCGTCGGAGGCCTGCTGCGACGCCTGGGTCTGCTCGCGCTCGTTGGAGCTCAGTTCCGTGGTGACGCGATATTCCCGGTCCGAGACGATTGTTTGATTGAAGATGACTTTGTTGTTTTCCAGGTCCCGCAGAGAGACCTTCATCGTCAGGCGAAGGCGAAACTCCTGCGCGCGGTCGGCCGTGCTGAACGCGATAGCGCGAAGGCGGTATTGAAGGATCTGCCCTTCCAGCACGGCGTCGGCGTCAGAGATTCCATTGGCCAGAGAGACGCGGCCGTCGTTGAGGAGAGCGTTGCGCACCGAGTCGGTAACGCGGACCTCAATCCCCTGCTCCAAGGTGTTGTTCGTGAAGATGGGGATGTGGATTTTCTTGATGTTCGGAGGAAGGGAGGATCCCCCCGTTCCCTGAAGGTGGTAGCCGCAGGCTGGAAGCGACAGAACCAGTCCGGCCGCGAGAAGCCCGAGCCGCGCAAATATCGATTTACACAACCACATTGACCAGTTTCCCCGGTACGACGATCACCCGCCGGACCTCTTTTCCGTCAATCCAGCCCCGTATCCGCTCATCCTCGAGCGCCCGGGCGCGGATCTCCTCCTCATCGGTCGAGGCGGGAAAGTCAATCCGGCTCCGGACTTTGCCGTTCACCTGAACGACGATGGTCCAGACCTCCTCGACGGCAATCCCAGCGTCGAAGCCCGGCCAAGGGTGCCCCGCCAGATCCGTTTCGCGTCCCAGCTCCCCCCAGAGCTCCTCCGCGAGATGCGGCGCGAAGGGATAGAGCAGGACCACGACGGCCTGAAGGGCCTCTTTCAAGACCGCCCGCGACATCTTATCCGGCGAAGCCGCCTGGAGAGTGTTGACCAGCTCCATGATGGCGGCGATGGCCGTGTTGAACCGGAACCGCTGCTCGATGTCTTCAGTCACTTTGCGGATGGTCTGGTGGACCTTCTTCCGAACGTTCCGCTCGGCCGGTGTCAGCGAATCCCCGGGCGAGGCATCGAGATCCCGCACCTTCTCCGCACACGCCGTCACCAGGCGCCAGACGCGGTTCAGGAAGCGATTGCATCCCTCCACGCCCGAATCGCTCCACTCCAGCTCCTTCTCCGGCGGCGCGGCGAACAGCATGAACAGGCGGGCGGTGTCCGCACCGTGTCTTTCGATGATGGCGTCCGGGTCCACGACGTTGCCGTAGGACTTGGACATCTTCCGGCCGTCCTTGATGACCATCCCCTGCGTCAGCAGGTTCCGGAAGGGCTCGCCCCGGTCCAGCCATCCCAAATCCCGCAACACCATGCTGAAGAATCGGGCGTAGAGCAGGTGCATGACCGCGTGCTCTATCCCGCCGATGTACTGATCGACCTGCATCCAATACCGGCTGGCCGCCCGGTCGAACGGGCCGGCGGACTCCCGAGGGCTCGTGTATCGGCAGAAGTACCAGGAAGAATCGAAAAAGGTGTCCATCGTATCGGTGTCCCGCCGGGCGATCTCCCGGCACTTCGGACACGGGACCTCGTAGAAAGACTTCAAATCGGTCAGGGGCGAGGTTCCGTCGAAGTGGACTTCGATGTCCTCGGGCAGTTGGACCGGCAGGTCCTCCTCGGCAACAGGAGACACGCCGCACGCCCCGCAATGAATCATCGGAATGGGCGTCCCCCAGTACCGCTGGCGGGAAACCCCCCAGTCCCGGAGCCGGTAGCTGACCTCGCGTTCGCCGAGTCCCTTTTGCTCCAGGGTATCGGCGATGGCCTCCTTGGCCTTGGGCGTGGGCAGACCGTCGAAGGGGCCGGAGTTCACATTCTCTCCATCCTCGATGTAGGCCTCCGTCAGGGCGTCCGAATCCAGCGATCCGCCCGGGGGCCGTACGACGATCCGGACGTCCAGGCCGTATTTTCGCGCGAATTCCAGGTCCCGCTGATCGTGGGCGGGAACTGCCTGAACCGCCCCGGTTCCGTACTCCATCAGGACGAAGTTGGCCGTCCAGATCGGGATCTCCTCCCGCGTCATTGGATTGAGGGCGAACCGGCCGGTGAAGACGCCCAGCTTTTCCTCCGCCGCGTTGGTCCGGACGAGGGTGTCCTGATTCCGGACCCGCTCGCAGAAATCCCGCACGGCTCTCTCCTGCGGGGTTCCGGCTGAAAGACGGTTCACCAGCGGGTGCTCGGGTGCCAGAACTATGAACGTGGAGCCGTAGACGGTGTCGTGCCTCGTGGTGAACACCGACAGACGCTCATCCTCCCCGACGATGGGAAAGTCGATCCGGACGCCCTCGCTGCGGCCGATCCAGTTTCGTTGCATAGTGAGAACGCGCGCGGGCCACCCTTCCTCGAGGTATTCCAGTCCGGCGAGGAGCTCTTCAGCGTAGTTGGTGATCCGCAGGAACCAGGCGTCCATCTCCTTCTGGAGGACGGGGGTCTCGTGCCGCCAGCAGAGCCCCCCCACAACCTGTTCGTTGGCCAGCGTCGTGCGGCATTTTTCGCACCAGTTGACAAACGTTTTCCGGCGGTAGGCCAGGCCGCGCTCATACATTCTCAGGAAGATCCACTGGTTCCAGCGGTAATAATCCGCTTCACACGTGGCCAGCTCGCGGCCCCAGTCGTAGCTCAGGCCGAGACCTTGAAGCTGCCGCTTCATGGCCTCGATGTTCTCCCGGGTCCAGGTCGCCGGGTGCACCTGGTTCTGGATGGCGGCATTCTCGGCCGGTAGGCCAAAAGCGTCCCAGCCGATGGGATGGAGGACGTTGAAGCCGCGCATCCTTTTTTGCCGGGCGACCACGTCGCCGATGGTGTAATTCCTCACGTGGCCCATGTGGATGCGGCCCGAGGGATACGGGAACATCTCGAGCAGATAGAACTTCTCGCGGGACGCGTCCTCGGTGACGCGGAAGACGTCGTCCCGCGCCCATCGGGTCTGCCACTTGGCCTCGATGGCCGCGAAGTCGTAACGGTTGCTCACGTCGGTCGGCTCACTTCTCAGGGAGGATACGGTTGGATTCCCGGCCAAGGCGGGTCGCGCCGCCCCGGACTTGGGGGAGGGGGGGCCTCAGGCCATCTCCAAGTCCCGCTCTTTAACAATGCGATCGAGGATGCCGTTGACGAAGGCCCCGGACGTATCTGTGCCGTACTTTCGGGCGATGTCAATGGCCTCGTTGATGGCCACCTTGGGGGGGATGTCATCAAAGAAGACCAACTCGCAGGCCGCCATCCGGAGGACGTTGCGGTCGATGAAATTCATCCTGCGCAAGGCCCAGTGCTCCGAGACCCGGGCGATGAGGGCGTCCAGCGCCATGCGCTCCCGCCAACAGGTTCGGACAAGCCGGTCGGTGTAGGCCCGGACTTGCCGCGAAACCTCGGATTCCTCCCCGAGCCGGTCCAAGGCAAGATCGGGCTCGTCTCCGGTCAACTCCAGGCCATAAAGGATTTTCAGCGCCTCTTCCCGCGCCGATCTTCGAACACCCATGCTCTCATCCGGTCAGGAGGCCCCGCCTTACTTGCCTCGCGGCTTCGGGACCTCTTTCATCAAGTTCGCCATCTCTATCGCGCTCAAGGCGGCATCGAAGCCTTTGTTTCCGTGCTTGGTCCCCGCGCGCTCGATGGCCTGCTCGACGGTGTCGGTCGTCAGAACCCCGAAGGCGATCGGCAGGCCGAACTCCTGCGAGGCGGCGGAGATTCCCTTCGAGACCTCCGAGGCGACGTACTCGAAGTGAGGGGTCGCGCCACGAATCACGGCCCCGAGACACACAAGGGCGTCATACCGCCCCGACTGGGCCAGCTTGCGGGCGGCGAGGGGGATCTCGAACGTCCCGGGGACCTTGAACACCTCGATGTCCGCCTCCCGGGCGCCGCAGCGGCTCAGGCCATCCATCCCGCCCTCCAGCAGCCGATCGGTCACAAAGTGATTGAACCGGCTGACGACTATCCCGAATTTCAACCCGGCCGCGCTGAGATTTCCTTCCATCACCTTCGGCATCGACACCTCCCTCCGGACCGGCCTCTTGCCGGGCCTCTCCCGGCCGGGGCCGGACGGCTCCCGATCAACCGTGACTCAACAAATGCCCCAGTTTGTCTCGCTTCGTTTCGAGGTAGCGCTGGTTTTCCTTTCGGGGTCTGATCTCGATGGCCACACGGCCCGTGACGGTCAGGCCGTAGCCTTCCAAACCCACGATTTTCCTCGGGTTGTTGGTCATGAGCCGCATCTTTTTAACGTTCACGTCCGCCAGGACTTGCGCCCCCAGTCCGTAATCCCGCAGGTCGGCCTTGAAGCCGAGGGCCTCGTTGGCCTGCACCGTGTCCAGCCCCTCGTCCTGAAGGGCGTACGCCTTGAGTTTGTTGATAATGCCGATCCCCCGGCCCTCCTGGGTGACGTAAAGCAGAACCCCCATGCCTTCCTCGCTGATTTTCTCCAGGGCGGCCTCAAGCTGAGAGCCGCAATCGCAGCGGAAGGAGCCGAAGACATCGCCCGTAAGGCACTGGGAGTGAACCCGGACGAGGACGTCTTCCTCCGGCGTCGGGTCGCCCAGAATGAACGCCAGATAGATTTCTCCCCCGATAGTTCCCTGATAGGTCTTGACCTGGAACGTTCCGAACCGGGTGGGAATCGTCGTCTCGCTGACCTGCTTGATCAGCGACTCGCGCCGCATCCGGTATTCCACGAGATCCTGGATGGTCACGATCATCAAATTATGCGCCTGGGCGAATTCCTTCAGCTCGGGCATCCGGGACATGGTCCCGTCGGGACTCATGATCTCGCAAATTACGCCCGCGGGATTCAGTCCCGCCAACCGCGCCAGGTCCACGGAGCCTTCCGTCTGCCCCGCGCGCACCAGGACGCCCCCGTTCTTCGCCCGAAGGGGGAATATGTGACCCGGACGCGCCAGGTCGTAAGGTTTTGTCTCCGGGTCCACAATCTGGCGAATGGTCTCCGCGCGGTCCCCCGCCGAGATGCCCGTCGTGACGTTCCGCTTGGCGTCCACCGAAACGGTGAAGGCCGTCCCCAGGCTGGCGGTGTTGACCGACACCATCGGCAGCAGGTCCAGCTCATCGGCCCGCTCGCCCATGAGGGATACACAGATGAGGCCTCGACCGTGGATGGCCATGAAGTTGACCGCCTCGGGCGTGATCTTGTCGGCGGCCATGGTGAGGTCGCCCTCGTTCTCGCGGTCTTCGTCATCCACCAGAATGACCATGCGGCCTTCCTGGATCTCGAGGATGGCCTCGTCTATCGAGGCGAATGAATGCATGTCGGTTGATTCAGGCATATCCGTTCTCAATGAGAAATTCCTTTGTGATTCCGCCTGTTCCGCCTTCGGAATCCGGGGTGAGGAGGCGCTCTATGTACTTTCCAATGAGGTCCGCTTCAAGATTCACCGGATCTCCGGGCTTTTTCAACAAAAGCGTAGTCTTCAGGGCGGTATGCGGAATGATCGCCACTCGAAACCGGCCGGTTTCCCGCTCGGCGATCGTCAGGCTGATCCCGTCCACCGCGACGGACCCCTTCAAAACAACATAGCGCATCACCTCAGGCGGCGCCTGGATGGCAACGATCTCCGAATCCCCCTCCGTGCGCCGGTCCTCGATCCGTCCGACGGCGTCCACATGTCCGTTCACCATGTGCCCCCCAAGCCTTTCTCCCAGGCGCATGGCCAACTCCAAATTGACCGGGTCGCCCTTGCGCAAAGCGCTCAGGTTCGTCTTCTTCAGACTCTCGGGACTGACATCCACGGCGAAGGTCTCTTCGTCTCCGCCCACCTTCGTCAGACAGGCCCCGTTGACGGCGACGCTCTCCCCCTCGCCGAGTTCCCCGGCCACTTCGGGGGAGCGGATGGATAGCCGCCCGCCGTCCGGCGTGACGCGAACCGAATCCACCGTTCCCACATGCTCGACAATGCCCGTAAACATGGTCCGTCGTCCCTGATCTGTATCAGCCTCGGCTTCTTTTCCGAGCGGTTCGCTTTCTGGACCGAACGTAACCTTCAACCAAAAGGTCCCGCCCGATGGACGTCACCGCGGCCTCTTCGAGGTTCCAGGCACCGCTCAACCTGTGCGCCCCCGCGCCCCCCAACGGCCCGGGGGCCTTCTCCCCTCCGATGAGAACCGGGGCGACGTAGAACGCCGCCCGGTCGACCCATCCTTCCCGAAGGAACGACCCGGCGACTTCCCCCCCGCCCTCGACAAGGAGGGTGGTGATCTCTCTCGCGGCCAACTTCTTCAACAAGGACCCGAGCCCGACCCGGCCCCGCCGTGAGGGAAGGACCCACACTTCGACGCCGCGATCCCGCAGCGCCAGACCGCGCCGGGCCTCCGCCCGCACCGTCGTCGCGATAATTATACTCGCCGGCGATGAACGATTCAACGCCTTCGCCTTCAATGGGATGCGCAGCGTGCTGTCCAGGATCACGCGGACCGGATCGCGGCCGGTACGCCCCGCCGGACGTGCGGTCAACCGCGGGTCGTCCGAGAGAACCGCGCCGATCCCGGCCAGGATCGCGTCCACACCGTCCCGAAGGCGGTGGACATGGGCCCGGGAAGTCGCCGAGGTGATCCACTTCGAATCCCCGGAAGCCGTCGCGATCTTCCCGTCCAGGCTGATGGCGGATTTGAGGATCACCCAGGGCCGGTTCTCCACGACCCGGCGGAAAAAGGCCTCGTTCAGGCGGCGCGCCGCGTCCCCCAACAGTCCCGTTTCGACCTGGATGCGGTTTCTCCGGAGGATGCGTAATCCTCGGCCCGCGACCTTCGGATTCGGGTCCCGCATGGCCGCCACAACGCGCGAGACTCCGGCGCCGATGACCGCATCGGTGCAGGGCGGGGTCCTGCCGTGATGGCAGCAGGGCTCGAGCGTGACATAGAACGTCGCGCCGCGCGCGCGTTGCCCGGCGTCGCGCAGGGACTGGATTTCGGCATGGGGGCCTCCCGGCCTCCGGTGCCAGCCCCGCCCGACGACCCGGCCGTCTTTTACAACAACGGCGCCGACCATCGGGTTCGGGTGGGTCCGCCATCCCGGACGGGCGGCCAGATCGAGGGCTTCCTTCATGTGCGCGCGGTCCGCCTCGCTCCAACGGCTCAAGCCCCTTTTCTCCTTTCCCCGGATGGCGAGGGGACATAAACACGTCTCTTCCTCAGTGTCGTGTCTCCTAAATAAATCAACACTTCACAGCTTGTAGAGAAGGCGGGCAAGATACCCGCCCTACTTGTTTTGAAAACACCGGCTTTACACCGTCCGGTAGGCCGGGCATCTTGCCCGGCCCGAAAGGGACTACTCGGGTCTCGATATGTAAAACCATTTACGAGACACTACAGTAGATACCTCCGGAGGGGTCTCTTCTCAAGAAAAGCTGACCGTCGCCTCTCCCCAAGCCCGAGCCGTCCGATTTTTGGTGATCCGCTTGAGGAGAGTCGCTCGGAAGAACGGCGCCGGCTTCGGCTTAAACCATTTCGTCTCCGCTACGGGGCGTCTACGGAAGTGAGACTCTGCTTTTCTACCACGGCCTTCGAAGGGAAGATGCTTATCGATAACTCAGGGAAAATCTTAAACCTCATCTACTCAATCCGCACTCGCGCGGCCTTTTCCGTCTTTCACGCCGCCCTCGGGATTCCGCAGCTGGGCCTGGGCCGCGGCCAGCCGGGCGATGGGGACGCGATACGGGGAGCAGCTCACGTAGTCCAGCTTCGCGTCGTAAAAAAACGCCACCGAGGACGGCTCGCCGCCGTGCTCGCCGCAAATGCCGATCTTGAGGTCCGGCCGGGTCTTGCGGCCGAGGTCCACGCCCATCCGAACCATTGCGCCGACCCCCTCCGGGTCGATGGCGACGAAGGGATCGCCCGCGATGAACCTTCTCTCGATGTAGGTGGGGAGGAACCCGCCGGCGTCATCTCGGCTCAGGCCGTAAACGGTCTGGGTCAGGTCGTTGGTCCCGAAAGAGAAGAATTCGGCGTGCTCAGCCACGGCGTCCGCCACGATGCACGCGCGCGGAAGCTCGATCATAGTGCCCACCTTGTAATCGACTTCGACGCCTTCCCGCTCGAAGACCTTGCGGCCCGCCTTCTCCACGATCTCACGGCACGCGCGCAACTCCGAGGCCTCGGCGACGAGGGGAATCATGATCTCCGGAACGGGCGTCACACCCCTTTTAGCGACGTTGCATGCGGCCGTTAGGATGGCCTCGGTCTGCATCTCGTAGACCTCCGGATGCGAGAGCCCCAGCCGGCACCCCCGGTGCCCGAGCATGGGATTGAATTCGTGAAGCCTGTCGCTGATCGTTTTGATCTGGTCCACCGTGGTTCGCGTATCCTCGGCGAGGGCTTTGAGATCTTCATCCGTTTTAGGAAGGAACTCGTGCAAGGGCGGATCCAGAAGCCGGACGACCGCGGGAAGCCCATCCATGGCCTCGAAGATATCCTCGAAATCGGCGATCTGCATCGGGAGGATCTTCGCGAGAGCCGCCCGCCGCTCTTCGTCGGTCTCGGCGATGATCATCTCGCGCACCGCACGGATACGCTCGCCCTCAAAAAACATGTGCTCGGTGCGGCAAAGGCCGATGCCCTCCGCCCCCTTTTCCCGGGCCACCTGGGCATCGTTGGGGGTGTCGGCGTTGGCCCAGACCCCCAGCTTCCGGATCTCGTCGGCCCACTCAAGGACCTTTCCGAACTCTTCGTCCAACTCGGGTTCGACTAGGTTGGTCGCGCCCAGGATGACCTCCCCCGTCGAGCCGTTGAGGGTGATGACATCGCCTTCTTTGACATC
>CAYRGS010000004.1:0-18336 GCA_964423875.1 uncultured bacterium | reverse complement strand
GCCGTCGACCGAGAACCTGCCTCCGCCTTCGTCGACGGAGATCTCTTCGCACCCCCCCACGCAACACTTCCCCATTCCCCGCGCGCCGACCGCCGCATGCGATGTCAGCCCCCCCCGGGAGGTCAGAATGGCCTGGGACGCGTCCATACCGCCGATGTCCTCGGGGGAGGTCTCCGTCCGGACGAGGATCACCGGCTTCCCGTGCTCCGCCAGCTCCTCCGCCCGCCGCGGGGAGAAGACCACCTCGCCGACGGCCGCGCCGGGCGAGCCGCCGAGGCCTCGCGCGATCACTTTGACCGCGGCCTCCGGATCGATTTGCGGGTGAAGAAGCTGCTCTATCTGGTCGGCGTCGAGGCGCAGGAGGGCCTCATTCTTGCTGATAAGCCCTTCCTCGACCATATCGACGGCAATGCGCACGGCAGCCGTGGCGGTCCGCTTTCCCCCGCGCGTTTGGAGCATGTAGAGCGTGCCGTCCTGGATGGTGAATTCCAGGTCCTGCATATCCCGATAATGAAACTCCAGTTTTTGATAGATTTCTTCAAGCTGTCGATAAGACTCAGGCATTGCTTCGGCCAGGCGCTCGATAGGCTCGGGTGTGCGAATTCCCGCCACAACATCCTCCCCCTGGGCGTTGACCAGGAATTCCCCGTAGAACTTCTGCTCTCCGGTTGACGGGTCGCGCGTGAAGGCGACGCCCGTCGCGGACGCCTCCCCCAGGTTACCGAAAACCATGGCCTGGACGTTCACCGCCGTCCCCCAGTCATCCGGGATACGGTTGATCCGGCGATAGGTGCGAGCGCGTTCGGAGTTCCAGGAATCGAACACGGCGTTGATCGCCAGCTTGAGCTGGTCGATAGGGACCTGGGAAAAATCCCGCTCGGTCCTCTCATGGATGAGGGCCTTGAACTCTTCCGCCAGCGAGCGAAGCCCGTCCACGCTGATCTCGGTGTCGAGCCGCACGCCCTCGCGGTCCTTGAGGGCTACGAGGCGACCCTCGAAATCCCTGAATTCCAGGCCGAGAACGACGTCTCCAAACATGGTCAGGAACCGGCGGTAGCTGTCGTACGCGAAGCGGCCGCTCCCGGATCGGGCGGCGAGACCCCGCACGCTGTCGTCGTTGAGACCGAGGTTGAGCACGGTGTCCATCATTCCGGGCATGGAAACCCGCGCGCCCGACCGGACGGAAACGAGCAGGGGGTTCTCTGGATCGCCGAGCTTCGCCCCCATCACCCTTTCCAGGCCGGACAGCCGCTTGATGATTTCTTCCCACAAGCCTTCGGGATATTCTCCATCCCTCTGAAAATAGCGGACGCAGGCCTCCGTGCTGATGGTGAAACCGGGAGGAACCGGCAGGCCCAGGCCCGACATCTCCGCCAGGTTGGCCCCCTTGCCACCCAAGAGGTTTTTCATGTCGGCCCTGCCGTCCGTTCTTCCTTTTCCAAAGGAATAGGTGTATTTGGCCATATTACGAGATTGCTCCTTTCAGTTTTCAAGCCCCGACCGGTTTTTCGGCCGGCGATTCGTTCGGGTCCGGCCGCGCTCGGGAAGCGCATGAAGCGTCGTCCTCCGCAAATCCATCACAACCGTCCGGTCCCGCTGATTCTTCATCGTTCCAGGTCATGAATCCAAGCTACGGGCATCGGGCGTTGATCGTCCAGGCCGTGTGTTCTACATTGAGCGGTCCGCGAGAAGTCAACGGCCCGCCGACGCGACAAAAGGAGAAGGCGTGAGCAAGGGCGACATCCTGGGATTTTACTGCTTCGGGCGCCATGATTCATCCGTTTCGCTTGTCCGCAACGGGAACATCCTCGCGGCGGCCGAGGAGGAGCGGTTCAGCCGCCGGAAGTTCGACCGGGAGTTTCCCGTGTCCGCTCTTGCCTTCTGCCTGGAGCGGGGTGGCATCGATATCCAGGACCTAGGGGCGGTTGCCTTCGCGTGGAATCCCCGCGCCCACAGAAAAGAAAAGGCCCTCCACGTCCTTCGCCATTTCCCCGCGTCGATCCGGGTATTCATCCAGTCCTCGGGCCGTCACGTCCAGCTCGACAACGCCCGGGGGTATTTTACCAAACGAACCGGATACCGGGGCCGCTTCCACGCGATCAATCACCACCTTGCCCACGCCGCCAGCGCCTTTTATCCCTCTCCCTTCGAAGAGGCGGCGGTCCTCACGGTGGACGGCGTCGGCGAGTGGGAGACCGTCTGGATGGGCAGAGGCCGGGGCCAGGGCTTGGAGCGCCGCTGCTCCCAGGGATGGCCGCACAGCCTGGGCGCCGTGTATACGGCCGTTACACAGTTTCTGGGATTCCAGATTTTCAGCGACGAGTACAAAGTCATGGGCCTCGCGCCCTACGGCGAGCCGGCCCTCCTGGACCTGTTCCGGGAGATCATCACCCTGACAGACAAGGGGTTCAGGGTCGATCCCGCCTACTTCGGATACCACGTCGGCCGGGAGACCTTCTTCTCCAAGCGGTTCGTTCAGACGTTCGGCCCCCCCCGGAAGCCCGACGGCCCCGTCGAGAAACGACACGAAGACCTGGCCGCTTCCCTTCAGGCCCGGACAGAGGAAGTCCTGATTCACCTCGCCCGGATCGCCCGGAGCGAATCCGGCAGCCCCAATCTTTGTCTGGCCGGGGGCGTCGCCCTGAATTCAGTCGCCGTCGGAAAAATCATCGACCAGGGCATCGCCGACCGTGTTTTCATTCCCCCCTGCGCGGGGGACGCCGGGGTTTCCCTGGGCGCGGCGCTTTACGTCAGTCATGCCCTATCGGGGATGGACCGCGCCGCGCCGCTTCGGGACGCCCGACTCGGCCCCGAATGGGGAGAAGAGCGCATGCGGGCCGCTCTGGTGGCGGGCGGCCTGGAATACGAAGTCTCCACGGACGTCATCTCGGCCGCCGCGAGCGCACTGGCCGGCGGCGAAGTGATCGGGTGGTTCCAGGGACGGACAGAGTTCGGCCAGCGGGCCCTCGGGGCGCGAAGCATCCTGGCGGACCCCCGCCGGGCGGAGATGAAGGACATCATCAACGCCAAGGTCAAATTCCGGGAGGCCTTTCGGCCGTTCGCGCCCTCGGTCCAGGAGGAGAGGCTTTCCGAGTTTTTCCACGGGACCCTCCCCTGCCCGTTCATGACCCAGGTCTACCGCGTACGCGACGGCGCCCGGGACCTCATCCCCGCCGTTACGCACGTGGATGGAACGGGGCGCGTCCAGACAGTCGCGCGGGATTCCAACCCGATTTACTGGGAGCTGTTGCAAGCCTTCGGCGCGAAGACGGGTGTGCCGATCCTCCTGAACACCTCGTTCAACGTAAAGGGCGAGCCCATCGTCAACTCCCCCGAGGACGCCGTGGCGTGTTTCCTGAAGGCCGATCTGGATCTGCTGTGCATGGGAAACCTTCTTGCCCGAAAGACTCCCGCCGGGCACGGGTCCTCTCCACGGGCCGCTGCTTGACCCGGCCGCACCTCACGGTTTCATCAGCCTTCGAAGCGTGATCAGGTCCTTCAGGGTTCTGGCGATCCTCGGCAGGATGCTGAGCCGGGGGCTGCGCTTTTCCTCCACAACAATCGGAACCTCCCGGACCCTCCACCCGGCGCGGACACCGCGCAGAATCATTTCCGTGTCGAACAGGTCGCGGTCGAAGCGAACCTCGGGCAGGATCTCCCGCACGACCGAAGCCCGCCAAATCTTGATCCCATGGGTGTCGTGATACGGATAGTCGAAAAGAAAGTGGAGGACCTGCCGGAATCCCCAGGTGTTGAATTGCCGCAGGATGTTCCTGCGATCCTCTGACGCGGGCAGGTTCTTGGCGGCGATCATCAGATCCAGATCGTCCATCCCCCCCAGGGCGTCGCGGACAAAATCCACGTTCCAGTAGTCCAGGTCGAAGTTTACGATGAATTGGCCCCGCGCGGTTTGACAGCCGGCCCTCATCGCGCCGCCATAATCCGGCAGGGGAAGGCTCAGCACGCGGATGACGCCCGGAAATTCCCGTTCCAGCGATTCCGCGATGGGGATGGTCGAGTCCCGGCTTCCGTTCTCGGCGAGGATCAGCTCGAACCGCCGCTCCACCTTTTCGCCCATCTCCCCGATGATCGCCCGGACGGCGTCCACAAGGAACGGGGCCTCGTTGTAAATCGGGATGACGATGGAGATGTCCGGGCCGCCGCCCGCGCCCGTCTCCGTCAAGGGCCGGCCCCGCTTTCGGACGGGCCGCCGCTCAGGGCGGCCCGGTTTGCTCTTCCTCGACGAACAGAGACCGCGGCCGCAATCAACAGGAACACCGCCGTCCCGCCGGACACCGCCATTCCCCTCACAAAACTTTCCGGCCAAAAGCGGAAGACGACCACGTGCTCTCCCTCCGGGACGGGCACACCCCGGAAGATAAAATTCGCCGGCGTCACGGGCACTTCCTTCCCGTTGATGGACGCCCGCCATCCCGGATGGTAGCTATCGGCCAAAAAGAGGAAGCCCGGCCGGTCCGAATGGATCCGAATCGTTACGTTGTTCAGGCGGTGCTCGACGATTTCCGCCCTAGGACGGAAAGGGCGACCCCTCGGTCCCGGAGGCGAGACGGGCGCGCCATCCGCCGACTCCCGCCCGTCCTTTCCCTTTCGAGGAGAGAGGCGAACGCCGAACTTCGGCGGCAGGGGGGCATCCAGCAATACGCGGTCGCGAAAATCGAAGGACGCCTCGGAAAGACGCCGAATCGCCCGGGCGGGGTCTTTTTCCACCTCGTAGCGGTGAACGACAAACGCCCGGGGGAGGACGTTCATATTCTCATAAATCCTGATCTCTCCGCTATGGACCAGCCGAAATTTCGGGGGTCGCAACAGGTCATCCTCATCATTGGAGAGCAGGACGTATTTGACGTTGAACACGTCGAACCACCTGAACCAGGCATTGTTCCGGTAGAGGTCGATACGGTTCCGGTAGAGTCGATCCAAGCTGGCCAGGTTCGAGTTCTCGACCCCGCTGAAAAGCTGGGCGTGACGCCGCAGCATGAAGTTCGACCAACCCCGCATGTCCTCAAGGTCTTCGATCATGGCCGTGTTGGGCGGAAACACGGAAGAGAACCACGCCCAGGGGCCCTCATGATCCTGGAAGGCCACCACCCGGTGGCGGCCCGGCATGCGCCGGAGAAAATCGACGGATTCCGTCCGCGGGAAAAACCGGCCGCGCTCTGGAAGGCGAAACGGAAGTCGAACCATCACCATCAGGTCCACGGCCATGAGCGCGAGGAGCCCAATCCACAGAAATTCTTTGGAGAGAAAACCGCGATGGCGCGCAAAAAACAGAAGCGCGGTGGCGCCCGCGACCCCCGCCGCCATCCAAACCGAGAAATTCCGGAAAAACGGCGCCAGGCTCGCCCCACCGACGCGCGGCCCGAGCCCGCCGGCAAGGATCAGGACGACGCAAACACATGCCAGCCCCCCCGCCAACCTCCGCCCCCAGGCTGGGTCCTCGGCGCGGCCAACCAAGACGCCCAGGCCAACCGCCGCGGCCACGGGAAAGGAAGTCGTCGTCAATAGCGCCTGGTTGTGGTGCTGCGCGTAGGGCCGCAGGATGGAGACCCACCGGAGCTCGCCGAAGGCCTCGGTGAAAAGCGACATCGAAAACCTTCCCCCGACGCTTACGCCCAACCCGATCAGCCCCAGCACCAGGAACAAGCCACCCGGCCAGCCCCGCGGGCGTCCTCTCGCCACCACCAGGCAGATCAACGCCAGGAACCCGAAGTAAAACAGGTTTCCCCCGAAGGCCTGGAGGATCAGCGGCGGGCGGATGGGAAAGGCCAGGTTCAGCCCGACGTATCCCAACTGCTTAAGCAGGGCGGGCGCGGAGGCGTCCCCCGATTCCACGTCGATGGGGTAACCCGCAAGGAGCCGCGAGGAAAGGAGATAGTTCTCCACCGAAGGCAAGAGCTTGATCCCCGACAGACCGACGCACACCAACACCGACACTACGGACCCGGCGATGAACGCGGTCCGGAACTTCCGATCCCACCCCCCCCTCCTCCCGCCGTGCAGGAGGGTCCCCGCCCAGACGACGGCGAACAGTCCATACAAAACGGGGGTGTTGAACTCGTGCCCGCCCAGGTAAATGAGGGACAGGAACAATCCCGCTCCCGCGAAAGGCCAGAGCCGGAACGGTGGCGCGGCGGCGCGGTGAAGCGCCCACAACGAAAGAGGGATCCACATCAACTCTTCAATGCTGAGGACGAAGGTCCGCTCGATCAAGTCTCCTGAGAACATGAACAAGAGCGCGCCCGCCAGAGCGGGAAAATACTCCTCCCGGCCCAGGACGGCCCGCAGATAGATGAACATGAACAACCCGGAGAGAAAAACCTGGACGGCGACCGCCCAGTTAACAGCGGAGGGAAAATCCAGGAAGGCGTAAATCAGGTTGGTGAGGGCGAGGGTGTGCTTGTTGGCGCTGGCGAAGAAGGGCGTTCCGGCCAGGATGTACGGGTTCCACAGGGGGAACGTTCCCCGCTCGAACATGGCCCGCGCCATAAAGCGCTGGTGCGGGAGATAGTAACGGGCGTTGTCGAGCTCAATCCTTTGCTCCACATCCCGGTACGGACTATGGGTTTTCCAGGGATAAGCGGAAAAGATGGAAGGGCCGTCGGACCAGACGCGGTTTCCGAGGAGCGTATCCCGGAAAAAAACAAGCGTCAGAACCGCAAGGACCATGCAGATGACGACGGTATGACGGCGAGACGACTTCAGCTCCCCCCGACCAGTGGTCATCAAGAATCCCTCGCGCACCGGAACCCGACCGAGAAGTCGCGGGCGAAGCGCTTATCGCTCCACCTGCGCTCCGCCGCGCGAAGCTTGTAAATGAGGTGGAGCCAACTCCCGCCTTTCTGAATGCCCCAGGCCCCGGGCGCCGACGGGAAGGTATGCTTTTCTCCGGCGCCGCCCAGCCTGTAGGGGCGCGAAACCCACTCGGCGGCGTTGCCGGCCATCTGAAACGCCCCATAGGGGCTGGCGCCGCGCGGAAAGGCATCCACCGGCGCGGGAAAATGGTAACCGTCGGCCGAGAAATCCGTGGTGTAGTAGTCCACCCCGGCTCGCAGGATGGGATTGAAGTTCGCCCGGTCCAAAGGGTTCGGATATTCATCGGCCGCGCTCCCCCACGGGAACATCCGGCCGTTCGTTCCCCTCGCAGCTTTTTCCCACTCGGCCTCCGTCGGAAGCCGCTTGCCGGCCCACTTGCAATAGACCCGGGAATCCTCAAAGGAGACGCCCACCACGGGCAGGCGCGGCCCATTGAATCTGGAATCGTTCCAGAATCCCGGAATCCTGTGGCCGGTCTTCTTCATGAAGGCTTCATATCGAAGGTTGGAGACCTCATGGCGATCGATGAAATAGGACCCGGTGGTCAGACGAATATCGTAAACGGCCTTCCCGTCCTCTGTCCTTTTCTCCCATTCCACCCCATTCAGCTTCTCGTTGAGCGGCTGATTCCACCCGACGCGAACAAGGAAAGGGCCGGCCGGAACGTAGACCAGGGGGACGGGATCCGGCCCGAACTTCTTGACCGATCCCCCCCCCCCCATAATTTCTGCGCTTTGGGAGGACGGAACCCATTGGGCGAAAACCGCCGCGACGAACAGGAGATTTGCCAGGACCGAACACCGGCGAAGAAACAAGGGGCGCAAGCCAAGCGTGAATGCCGCCATCATCCATTCAACCCGAAACTTTCTCTTCGGCAGCAAGGTGGGCGCTCAGCGGCTCCAAGAGCTCTTCCGCGAGCGAGTAGGGATCCGTCGACCGGTTGACCAATTCGCCGATCCATCCTGACAGGCGGCCGTCCCGCTCGATTCGGCGCCACACCCGGTTTCCAATCTCTTCCAGAAACACCGCCCGGAGGTTCGCTCGGAGCCTGACCCGCCGCCGGTAGGCCGACACCTCAGGCCTGGACTCCAAAGATTTCCGCAGCGCTTGCAACCCGTCGTAAAGCGGCCGCACCCCTTGATCCGTTTTCGCGATCGTCAAAAAAACTTCCCGATCTCCGTCCTCGGCGGCTGGGTCTGGCGCGGGGGGCGCCGCTCGATGAAGCATCTCGCGCACCTCCCGCGCGGTCTCCCCCGCCCCCGGAAGGTCCGCCTTGTTTACCACAAACAGGTCTCCGATCTCGAGCATTCCGGCCTTCATCATCTGGATTTCATCGCCGGTCGATGGTTGAAGAATCACCACGGTGAACTCGGCCAGCGCCGCGACGGCGACCTCGTCCTGCCCCACGCCAAGGGTCTCGACCAGGATCACGTCTCGTCCCACGGCGTCCATGATATGAACCGCGTCATCCGTCGCGCGGGCCAGGCCGCCGAGGGTTCCGCGAGAGGCCATGGACCGGATGAAAACGCCCTCGTCCATCCCGTGACGGTTCATCCGGACCCGATCGCCCAGCAAGGCGCCCCCGCTGAACGGGCTGCTCGGGTCGATGGCCAGGATCCCGACGGTCTTTCCGTCCGCCCGATACAGTCGGACAAGCCTATCGGTCAATGTGCTTTTTCCCGCCCCCGTCGGGCCCGTGATCCCGATAACGCTCGCCCGGCCGGCCATCTTGAAGATGGCCTTCATGGCTTCACGGCCTTCGGGGCGGCGATCCTCGACCATCGAAATCAGGCGCGCCGCCCCCCCGATGTCTCCTTGTCGAATCCGGTCCACCAATGCGTCCATCGGCCTCATTCCACTCCCCGGGACTGAATCCGCACCGAGCCGGCAGGCGCGCCATCCTATCGCGCGGCTCATCGGACCGTGCGACGGCATGATTAAAAGGCAGGGAAAACGAGAGATTCAGGGCCGGCCGCGGCGGGGCGGGGCGCGTCACCCCCCGGCGGCTGACCCCTCACCGGTTCTTCCATCGAGGCCGGCGGTGCTCCCGAAAGGCGGCGAGTCCCTCGTGGGCGTCTTCGGTGTTCATCAGGTCGTTAAGGTAGAGAGACCCGCTGCGGTCAAGAGCGGTCCTTAAATCGGCATCCACCGAGGCATAGAGTGCCCTGCGCGCGATCCGTAGGACGGCGACGCTGGCCCGGTTGATCCGTCCCACAAATCGCGTGACCGCGCGATCGAACTCTTCCAGGGGGTGAACCGAATTCACGAGGCCCAGCTTCTGCGCCTCATGGGAACCGATGATGTCCCCCGTCAACACGAGCTCGAGGGCCTTTCGCAAACCCACCAGCCGGGGAAGCACGACCACCCCGACGGGCGGGAACAGGCCGGCCTTGACCTCGGGGAATCCGAACTGGGCGGTGTCCGCCGCCAGGATCAAGTCGCAGCAGCTCGCAAGCTCACAGCCGCCCCCCAAGGCCAGCCCCTTGATGGCCGCGATGGTCACTACATCGAACTCTTCCAGGATCCCCATCGTGCCGCGCGCAATATCCAGAAACCCTTGTATCCGTTCCGGCGTGAAACTCTCGATCGTGATGCCCGCGGAGAAGGCCTGCTCACCGCTCCCGGTCAGCACCAGCGCCTTGAGACCCTCGATCTTTCGGGCCCGCCGAAAAGCACGCTGCAATTCCTCAAAGGTTTCCATGTCGATCAGGTTCAAGGGAGGACGGTTGATCGTGACGGTGACCCGCCCCGCCCCTTCCTCATAGAGGATGTTCTTGAACTCGCCGGGCATCGGTGGTTTCTCCCACTCGTCCCTCGTGTTGGAACCGCCGCCGCGCGCGTTTTGTCGGCGGCCTCCGCTTCTTGCGAGACACGTCCCGCAAGGGGACATGGCGCAATTTCTACATAGACGCGCCCCCAACAGGAGCCAAGCCCGTGAATCGCCCCTCCGGGCCTCTTACCCCTCCGGGTCGAGGACACCCGCCTCCCGGAGAGCCCCCAGACCCTCCAGGACCTCCTCTTCGGGCGCCTGCGGGTGAGTCTCGATGACACGCGGGGTCTCGAACGTCAGATAAGGGACGACAGTGGCGTAGTCGGAATCTCCTTTTCCCGGGGCGATGTGGTCGTCATACCCCTTCGCGTCGTGGATGTGAAGCCCGAGAAGGCGTCCACCCAGCCCTCCCAGGGCCTCTTCGATATCGATCAGCCCCAGGTTCTGATGGACGGTCGCGTGGCCGATGTCGTGCCAGTACCGGAAGTTTCCTCCCCCGAATTCGGAAAGGATTCGGCCGATCTCTTCGTACGTGGGGACCTCGGGGAGGTGGATCCGGTTCTCGATTCCGAGAAATACGTCGAGGCGCTCGGCCTTCTGTGTCAACGCCTCCAGGCTGAAGGAGAGCCGGTCCCACACCCCCTCTCCCGCCCGGGCGCGCTCTTCCAGGATCTCCGCGACGCGCTCGCGCCCCTCATCGGTCTCGACTCTCTCGCGGTCGAACATCTCCCATAACACCTCCGTCGGCGCGGGCATCTCCGTCGTCCCCAGGTGAAGGACGACGGCCCCCGCCTCAAGGTCGGCGGCCAGCTCGATGGTCTGACAGGCCAGATCGACGGCGGCCTTCCTTTCCTCCGGATCCTCCGCCGTCACTAGAGGCTCGGGGCGCTCCGTCTCCCAGGGCAGCAACCTCGGCTCAAACTTGGGGCACGGGTTATGGAGGCTCACGGTCTTGAATCGCATTCGCCTCAGCGCCGGGAGCATTTCATCCAGGGCCTTCCGGCCCGTGTAAGTCGATATCTCGACAGCGGAGAAACCCAGGCGGTCCGCCTCATCCAGGATCTTTTGGCCGTCCTCAAGCGAAGGCCAGTAGGCGGTGGAGATGGCAAGCATCCGTTCTTTCCCATTGCGCGCGACCCAAGGAGATGGAACACGCTGATATCCCTATCCACACAAAGGCCGCGGCGGGAGGCATAAGCCTACGCGACCCCAGTGACCTCATCGTACCATACGCCCGAATCGGGCCGAATCGGCCGCGCATCTCCGGCTCGACCTTCCTGTCGAGCCCCGCATCCGAGGGGAAGAGGACTGAAATTCAATCCGCGCTTCGCCTTGCACGGCCAATCGATTCGGACTAGGTTTTAAATCAGCCGCTCCGCATCCGAAGAAGGCGGTCCTCGCCGAACAGGCCGTGTTCCATAACGGATTGACGCATCGGGCCGAGTACAGGTTGAAGATGGCAGAGCCTCCCGCCGACACAGAAATCCCGGTCCGGAACGTCACGGCAGAGGGCAAGGTCAACGGCGGTTTACCCTCCGAGCCGGCCTTGCTCCTTGAGCCACCCTCCGGATCCGCGGACGCAGCGGAAACCGAGGGGCTCCCGCCTCTGCGCAAGGACGGCGACCCTCGCCGATCCCGAAAACGGAATGTCACGAAGCGGTGGGTCCTCTCCCTCTTCATGCTGATGGTCATCGCCTCCCTGACACTCGGGGCCGTCTACTGGCTTCAGGCGGTGGAAGAGCCGCCGGCCCCGATCCCGGCCGCCGCGCCGGTCCCGGTGGAGGTCATCCGGGTCGCGCCGGGACCCTTCACGCATTATCTCCAGGCCCTCGGAACCGTCCGGGCCAACCGGGAGGCGGCTCTGAGCGTCAAGGTGTCGGGAGCCGTGGCGCGCGTTCCGGAAGGGATCGAGCTGGGGGCGTCAGTTCGGCGGGGCGCCCTCCTGGCCGCGGTGGATCCCGGGCCCTTCCGGATTGAAGTGCGATTCCGCCAGGCGCTCGTCGCCCGGGCTGAGGCCGAGCTCCGCCGCGCCGAGGCCATCATCCAAAGACAGAATACCCTCATCGAGATCAACCGGGACAAGCTCCGTCTGGCGCGCGCGGAATGGGATCGCCTGAAAGGGTTGTACAAGAGAAAACTCACGCCCCAACAGGACATGGAGCGCTCGGAGCTTCTCGTCCGGCGAAGCCAGGAGGAGCTTGAGCGGGCCCAGAACGCCCTGGAGGAGACGAAGGGACAGCGGGGCATCGCCGCCGCCAACGTCGCCGCCGCGGCGGCCGAGCTCTCCCGGGCCCGGCTGACCTTGAAGGACACCCGGGTCCTCGCTCCGTTCGCCGGGGTGATCGCCGAGAAGGTCGTGACAGCCGGCGAGATGGTCAAGCCCGGAACAATCCTTTTCCGGCTGGTGGATCATAACGTGGTGCGGATCCGGATCCGTGCGCCGGCGGCCGACATCAGTCTTCTGCATCCGGGCCTGCTGGCTTCCGTCCGGGTGAAAGGATTCGGCGAGGCCTTCCGCGGCCGGGTGGCCTACGTCGGGCCCAGGGCCGACAACCGGACCCGGACCTTCCCCATCGAAGTCCTAGTCGCCAACCGGGGCCCAAGGCGGCTCTTGCCGGGGATGTTCGCCCGCGTCCGCGTGCCGCTCGAAACCTATCCCTCGGCCATCCTGATTCCGAGGGGAAGCGTTGCGGCGAATGGGAAGAACCGGTTCGTTTTCCTCATCGACCCGAAGCGAAAAACCGCCCGCCGCCGACCGATCCGAATCGCACGCAAATTCGGCCCACGGCTTCTCGTTCGCGGGGGGCTCCAGGACGGTGACCTCCTGGTCGCAACCGGCCGGCGACTCCTCGAGGACGGCGCGAAGGTCCGGATCGTAACGGAGCGTCGTGGAGGGATTCCCGCGTCCCGGGACCGCCTCCTCGGCCCGTGAGAGCGCTCGCCACCTTTTCCGTCAACAACCGCGTCATCGTCAACCTGCTCGCACTGTTCCTCATCGGGGCGGGCCTGACAACGTATTTCTCCATGCACCGGGAGATCTTTCCGGAGTTCCCCCGCCAGGCCGTCCGGATCGAGACCCTCTACCCCGGCGCCTCTCCGGAGGAAGTCGAAAAGCTCATCACGGCCAAAATCGAAGAAGAGATGGCCAAGCTCGACGGGCTGGACGAGCTGCTCTCGATCTCCCACGAGGGCATTTCCGAGATCCTCCTGAAGTTCCGAACAGACACCGACATGAGCCGAGCCCTGTCCGACGTCCGGGGCGCGATGGACAACGTCGCCGACCTGCCTGAGGAGGCGAAGCCGCCGCTGATTCAGGAGGTCAAGTACGCCTGGCCGGTGATCACCGTCTCACTGGCAGGGGACATCGCCGAGGACTCTCTGCGGACGATCGCCCGCGACCTTAAGGAAGACTTTCGCCGCATTCCGGGCGTGGCCGCCGTCCGAATCATCGGTGCCCGGGAGCGGCAGATTTGGGTGGAGGTCGAACCCGCCCGGTTGACTCAATACGCGCTGACCCTGGACGACATCCGGGCGGCTATCTCCGCCCAGAACCGGAACGTCCCAGGAGGCACATTGAAAACCCCACGCGGCGAGATCCTGATCCGAACGTTGGGAGAAGCCGCCGGGGCCGAGGAGGTCAAGCAGGTCATCGTGCGCAGCCTCCCCGCCGGCACACCCCTCCGGGTGGCTGACCTAGCCGAGGTGAGGGAGACCTTCGAGGACCCGGTGACCATCAGCCGTTGGGGTGGGAAGCCGGCCATCAACCTGGTCCTCGTTAAAGAGCGAGAGGGAGACGCCATCGACATCGCCGCCTCGGTCCGCAAGCGGGTCAAGGAGGTTCGGAGGCGATATCCGGAGACCGTGAAGATCGGCGTCCACAACGACTTCTCGGTCTTCATCCGCAACCGGCTCAACACCCTTCGCAGGAGCGGGACAATCGGCCTGGCCATCGTGTTCGCCCTCCTGTGGGTCTTCCTCCGTACGCGCGTCGCGTTTCTGACGGGCCTGGGGATCCCCGTCGCCATGTTGGGCGGAATCATCTTGATGGCGATCTGGGGAATCAGCCTGAACATGCTCTCCATTTTCGGGCTCATCCTGGTGCTGGGGCTGTTGGTGGACGACGCAATCGTGGTGTCCGAGAACATCTACCGGCACGTCGAGGAGGGCATGGACCCCCGGGAGGCGGCCGTTCAGGGGACCGCGGAGGTCGGCTGGCCGGTCGTGGCGACGGTGATCACCACCGTGGCCGCCTTTCTGCCCCTGCTCCTGGTCCCCGGCGAGATGGGTGTTTTCCTGTCCCCGATCCCGTTGGTGGTGACCTTCGCCCTGCTGGCATCTTTAATCGAGGCTCTCCTGGTCCTGCCCTCTCACCTGGCGGACATCATCACCCCCGCCTACGCGAAGCAGATCCGAGGCGGGAGGCTCCCCCTCCTGGGCCGCCTCCGAAGGGCGTATGGCGCCCTGCTCTCGACGGCGCTTCGCTGGCGCTACGTCGTGGGCGGGCTCCTGCTCTCGGTCACAGTGATCCTCGCCGCCACGGCGTATTACCGAATGCCCTTCGTCGTGTTCCGGCAGTTCGAGTCGTCCCTGTTCTTCGTCAATTTCGAGACCTCGGCCGGCAACAAGATCGAAGACACCCTGGAAATCGCCAAGCGAGCCGAGCGGGTCGTCCTCGGACTGCCTCCCGGGGAACTGGCATCACTGGCCACCAACGTCGGCGTCACGGTGTTGGACGTCGTCCGGATTGAGCGCGGGCCAAACCTCGGGCAGCTGGTCGTCGAGCTGTCGGAAGATCGGCGACGCGGCGTGAACGAGATCATGGCCGAGCTCCGCGCGGGCATGCGCAAAATTCCGGACATTCTCAAGATTCAGTTTCTGAAGACACAGTCCGGACCGGGCGGACCCGCAATCGAGATCCGGATCGCCGGAGAGCGCCGCCGCCGCCGTCGACAGCTGGCGAAGGAGACCCAGGCGGTCCCGACGGGCCTCGGCGCCGTCCGGGACGTGCGGGACAACTTCAGCGAGGGAAAGGAAGAGCTTCAGATTACCCTGCGGCCGGAGGCCCGGGCGCTGGGTCTGAACCTCGGGCAGGTGGCCCGGCAGGTGCGCAACGGCTTCCAGGGCGTCGAGGCCTCGACCATTCAAAGGCGCGACGAGGACATCCCCATCATCGTTCGCTTCCCCCGGGAAACCCGCCTTCGCCCCGATGCGATCCACAATTTCAAGATTACGCTGGCCTCCGGAGATCAGGTGTTCCTGCGGGACATCGCCAAACTAAAAACGGCTGTCGGCAACAGCCGGATACGCAGATACAACCAGAAGCGGACGATCACCATTTTCGCTGACGTGGACACCCGCGAGGCGAACGCCGTCCGGGTCTCGGACCGGGTTCGCGAGAAATTCGCCGACGTCGGAAAGCGATTCCCCGGTTACCGGGTCTTGATCGGAGGAGAGCGTCAACAGGCGGAGTCCTCGCTGTCCTCTCTTCCGAGGATTTCGGTGATGGCGATCCTGCTGATTTATTTCATCCTGGGGACGCTTTTCCGCTCGTTCATTCAGCCGCTCGTCGTGATGGCCGCCATCCCCTTCGCGCTGGACGGGGTCGTCATCGGCCACCTAGTCATGGGCGAGGCTTTGACCTTCCTGTCGATAATCGGCCTGGTCGCCCTGATCGGCGTCGTCGTCAACGATTCGTTGATCATGGTGGACTTCATCAACCGGGCGCGGGCCACGGGAACGGCGCGCGACGCGGCAATCCTCCAATCGGGCGTGGCGCGCCTGCGGCCCATTCTCCTGACGACCGCAACGACCGTCGGCGGACTGACGCCCCTGGCGTTCTTCGCGACGGGCCAAGCCAAGTTTCTCGCCCCGATGGCCGTCTCCGTGGTGTGGGGGCTTTCTTTCGCGACGATCCTGACCCTCATCCTCATCCCCTGCCTTTACGCCGTCATGGATGACATCGTGGTGTTTGCCCGCCGGATGGCAGGCCTCGAACCCCGCACCGTTCAGCCCAAGGCGTAGGCCGGACTTCTCATCACCCATCCACTTTGCTGTCGAAGGACGGTCCATCAGGATAAAAGGCGGGCTATCCCAGGCGGGTCGGCGGTCAGTACGCGCCCAGCTCGATCAATCTTTCGTCGCTGACACCGAAATGGTGGGCAATCTCGTGGATGACCGTATTGCGGACAATTCCGCGCAGCGCGGCCGAGTCGGCGGCCTCCATCTCAATGGGGCCCCGGTACAGCGTAATCCGGTCGGGAAAGGCCGTGGCCTGGAAAAAGGACCGCTCGGTGCGGGGGATTCCCTGATACAGGCCGTAGAGCGTCCCCCCATCCGGGACGCCGACCGCCACGAGGACCTCCTCGGACGGCCACGTCTCGACGCAGATCTCGACGTTCTCCAGCCGCGCGCCCACCTCGGCATCGAGATCCCGGCAGATTTTTTCGATCACGTCCTCAACCAGCGCGAGGAAATCGTCGTCGTTCATTGACGCGCACCCGTTCCAACGCGAAAGACCCGAGTCCTCAGGACGACTCCGCGGCGCCCAGGACAAGGGCCACCCCCTGCCCGCCCCCTACGCAGGCCGTCGCGAGACCCAGCTTCTTGCCGGTGAGACTCAGCTCCTTCAGAAGGGTCAGAGTCAACCGAGCGCCCGTCGCCCCGACCGGGTGCCCGAGGGCCACGGCCCCGCCGTTGACGTTGACAATCGACCGATCCAGCCCCATCTCCTTCTCCACGGCCAGGTACTGGGCCGCGAAAGCCTCGTTCACCTCGATGACCTCCATGTCATCGATCTTCAACCCCGCCCGGTTCAAGGCGGTCTCGGACGCCGGGACGGGTCCGATCCCCATGATCTCCGGCTCGACGCCGGACACGCCCCAGGAGAGAAGCCGGCCCATGGGGGAGAGGCCCCTTTTCCTGGCCGCCTCGGCCGTCGTCATGACCAGGGCCGCGGCGGCGTCGTTGATCCCACTGGAGTTTCCGGGCGTGACAATTCCATCCTCATGGAAGACGGGTGCGAGGCCGGCCAGCTTCTCGGGCGTCACGTCGGGCCGGGGATGCTCGTCCACCTGGAAGGGGGTCTCCTCGCCCTTACGGCCCTTGACGATCACCGGAACGATCTCCTCCGCCAGCCTGCCCGAGGAGACCGCCTCTTTTGTGCGCTGCTGGCTTTGGAAGGCGAAATGGTCGGATTCCTCGCGGGTGACGCCGCACTTCCGGGCAAGGTTTTCGGCGGTGATTCCCATGCCGCACCCGCACCGGGAGTCGGTCAAACCGGCGGCCAGGGTGTCCACCAACTTTCCCTCTCCTAGATTGAAACCCCACCGGGCCCCGTACATCGCGTGGGGGGCCCGGCTCATGGATTCGGCTCCGCCGACCAGGACGAAATCGGATTCGCCCAACAGGAGCTGATAGGCCCCTTCGATCACGGCCTGAAAACCGGATGCGCAAAGCCGGTTTACGGTCAGGGCCGGGGTGGCGATGGGGACGCCCGCGTTCAGTCCCACGTGCCGGGCCAGATAGGTCGCGTCTTCGCTGGTCTGCATCACGTTGCCGAAGACAACGTGGTCGATGTCCTCGGGCGAGATGCCCGAGCGCGCCAACGCCCCCTTCGCGGCCACGGTGCCCAGCTCGGTCGCCGTAAAGTCCTTCAGGGTCTTTCCGTAGGAGCCGATGGGCGTCCGCGCCCCGCTGAGGAAGACGATCTCTTTTCTTTTCACCGAGGGTTTCTCCCCTGCCGCTCAATCCCCATGTGCGTCAACAATTCTTGATCCGGCATGGCGCACTGGATGAGAGAATCGGGTTCCGGCTCCACAACATCATTCATCCGAGACATCCCGGCCTCCTCCGGGCCTGCTCGTCAAGAAGCGGGAGGACCTTACGCGCAAGCGACCCGCACAACCGGTACACGTCTTCCATCTGTTCGCGATCCAACCCGTCATAGTGGATGCCGCACAGAACCGCCACATTCGTCTTGAGGCGGGATGAAAATTCCTCGGCAATTCGTCCCATTCGTCCTGGTGGCCCGGGCGATTCAAAACGCTTGCGGTCAACGACGTGATGTCGGGGTCCCGAAGACTGGGCCTGACAACGGCTAAGACCACCGATCCGATATGGGCGCGGTTCCCGCCTTAGAACCCGATGGCCGGGTCGCCCCCTGCCACCGCGCCTCCAGCCGGATGGGACGCCCCAGACATTCTTCTTCGGCCAGAACCGATTCTTCCGAAGCCACTTCAACCCGCCTCTCCCCCCCCCCTCCTCCCCCCAGGTAACCTCTCGCACGCAACCGCCTCCCGGCTGTTCTTTATCCGGCCTTCAGAAGCCGGGCGGCGTCCTTCGCGAAGTAGGTCAGAATGAGATCGGCCCCCGCCCGTTTTATCGATGTCAACACCTCCATCATCGCCAGCTCTCCATCGATCCAGCCGTTTTCCGCGGCGGCCTTGATCATGGCGAACTCCCCGCTGACCTGATAGGCCGCCACGGGCGCGTCGAAGGCCTCGCGGACGCGGCAGATCACATCCAGGTATGGAAGCGCGGGTTTGACCATGATGATGTCCGCCCCTTCCTCGATGTCCAGGGCGACCTCCCGAAGGGCTTCCCGGACATTGGCCGGATCCATCTGGTAGGAGCGCCGGTCCCCGAAGGCCGGCGTGGATTCCGCGGCGACCCGGAAGGGTCCATAAAAGCAAGTCGCGTACTTCGCGGCATAACTCATGATCGGAACACGCGAG